>NZ_CAMBNZ010000039.1 GCF_945869175.1 Limnohabitans sp. Rim8
AGCTTTGGCACGCCGCACACCGACCCCACGACCACAGGCCCTACGCACATCTTCAACCTGGGCCACGGCATCAGCCAGTTCACCCCGCCTGAGCATGTCACGGCGCTGGTCGAGGCGGTGCACAGCCATTCGCGGGCCCTGCGCCAAAAGTGAGCAGGGCTCTTTGAATTTCTGGGGCGCTTAGCATAGAAAAAAGACCGTTCAAAGCCTTTTTTTGCAATTTATTTGGCTTTGGCCGCTTGACTTATGCACAAAAGTAAAAAGCCGCTTTGGTGACAAGGCCTTGCTGCACAGCAGCAAAGCTCAACGACCAACCAATCTGCAAGTCATTGATTTCATTGAACTTTTTATCTTGCACATTGGATGGGCAATTTGGCGGAAGGCTTGATTTTCAAGGCTTCCAGAGCAGCAAGATCGAGTTTTCAACAAAGTTATCCACAGATTTTCTGAATCAATCGCAAAGTGCTGTTAAATCAACAACTTACCTCTTGTTTCAAGAATTCGGCTAACCTCCAACGCTCGCAAATTGACAGAAAACATCGGAAACCCTGTGATCATCCAGCACTGGATTGACGTGGCCGTCCAAACCCCGGCGCACAGCCAGGTAGGTGGATTGCTGAGCTACCGAAGCCCCTTTTTGGTGCAGCCAGGTCAACTGGTGCGCGTACCTTTTGGCAAGCGGGAGGTGCTCGGCGTGGTGTGGACGGTGCTGGCTGCGGCGCCTACCGACATGCCCGAATCTGCTGTGCGCGAGGTGACCGGGGTACTCGAAGGACTGCCCCCGCTCGATGCCAGCTGGCGGCAACTGGTGCAGTTTGCGGCCCAGTATTACCAACGCTCTTTGGGCGAGGTGGCCTTGTCGGCCCTGCCGCCCCAGCTGCGCGACCTGACATCCGAGCAACTGGCGCGCCGCCTCAAAAAGCAAAATGCCGACCGCGCCGTGCACACCACACCCGGGCCCGCACTGTCCGAGGAACAATCGGCCGTGTTGGACGAGATGTCCAACAGGACTGGGCCATTTTTGTTGTTTGGCAGCACCGGCAGCGGCAAGACCGAGGTGTATTTGCAAGCCGTGGAACGCATGCTGGCCACCGACTCGCAGGCCCAAGCCCTGCTCATGGTGCCCGAGATCAACCTCACGCCCCAGCTCGAAGAGCGGGTGAGAGCGCGGTTTGGCCCAGAGGCGGTGGTCTCCATGCACAGCGGCATGACGCCCGCCCAACGCCTGAAAGGCTGGCTGGCCGCCCACGCGGGCCATGCCCGCATCGTCTTGGGCACCCGCATGGCGATTTTTGCGTCCATGCCGCACCTGCAACTCATCGTGGTCGACGAAGAACACGACCCCAGTTACAAACAACAAGAAGGGGCCCGCTACTCGGCCCGCGACTTGGCGGTGTACCGTGGCCGCTTGCAAAACGCCCAGGTTCTGTTGGCTTCGGCCACGCCCTCACTGGAAAGCTGGCACATGAGCCGACCCGCAGAGGAAGGCGGCCGCTACCTGCGCTTGCACATGCCCTCGCGCATTGGCACGGGCCTGCTGCCCAAAGTGCGGCGCGTGGACATGAACAAACAACCCCGCCGCACGGTGCTGTCGGCCCCCCTGGTGGCGGCTATTCAGGAGCGCGTAGAGCGTGGTGAGCAATGCATGCTGCTGCTCAACCGCCGGGGCTACGCCCCCGTGCTGCATTGCGCCGACTGCGGCTGGAAAAGCGAATGCAAGCATTGCAGCGCGTTTCGGGTGTTCCACAAAATCGACCGCACCTTGCGCTGCCACCACTGCGGACTGACCGAGCGCGTGCCACGCGCCTGCCCCGAATGTGGCAACGCCGACATCGCCCCGATTGGCCGAGGCACCGAACAACTCGAAGAACACCTGGGCGAACTGCTGGCACATGTCAAACGTCCGGACGGCTCCCCCATCCGCATCGCCCGTATCGACGCCGACACCACACGTCTGAAAGGCGCACTCGAAAGCCAACTGGCTTCGGTGCACTCGGGGGAGGTGGATGTGTTGGTAGGCACTCAAATGATCGCCAAGGGTCACGACTTTCGGCGCATCAGCTTGGTGGCCGCTGTCAACCCCGATACGGCGCTGTTTTCAAGCGACTTTCGAGCGCCTGAGCGTTTGTTTGCCTTGCTCATGCAAGCAGCGGGCAGAGCCGGGCGCGATGCCGCCCAAAGCGCCACCAGCGAGATGTGGGTACAGACCTTTCACCCCACACACGCGCTGTTTGAAGCGCTCAAAAAGCACGATTACCCGGCCTTTGCCGCGGGTGAGTTGACCGAGCGCACCGCCGCCGACCTGCCGCCCATCAGCCACCAAGCCTTGCTGCGGGCCGATGCCCGCACCCAAGAAGCCGCCCAAGCCCTGTTGAACGCTGCCCGCGAAACGCTGGAAGCGCAACTGAGCGCCGACCCGACCACCGCCGACTTGGTGCTGCAAGTGAGCGTCTACCCCGCCGTGCCCATGAGCATGCAGCGCGTGGCCGATGTGGAACGCGCCCAAATGCTGATGGAAAGCCCCAGCCGCATGGCGCTGCAAAAAATGCTGTGGCACCTGCACGCCGTGCTGCACCAGGTGCGCAGCCAGCCCGAACACAAAGGCGTGATCCGCTGGCTGGTGGACGTGGACCCGCAGGCCATTTGATCGGAGAAACTCCGCCCCAAGGGCTCAGGCTTTGAAAAACGCCACCGCCCCAGAAAATGTCAAAAAAGCGGCTGCGGTGGTGACCAAAATGATGCGGGCAATACGCCCGTTGTCGGCGCCCAAGCGCTCTGCCAGCAGCGACACATTGCTGGCACTGGGCAAGGCCGCCACCAACACCATCACCTGCAGCGCCAAAGGCTCGATCGGCATCCCCCATTGGATCGCGGTCAAACCGACCAACAAGACCAAAACCGGGTGCAACACCAGCTTGGCCAAGGCAATCGGCAAGTAATCGCTCAGTTGCATGGGGCCATCCGTGCGCTCATGGGCCAGCATTTGCGATCGGGCCAAAACCGCACCGATGGTGAACAGAGCCACGGGCGAAGCCGCATCCGCCAACAAGCCCACGGTTTGCTTGACCGGGCCCAGCAAGGTCAAGTTCCAAAATGAAAACGCCGCGCCCAGGCTGATGGCCCAAGGCATGGGGTTGCGCAGCACCCCGGCCAAGGCCTTGCGGGCAGCCACGGCCGCGCCATGCTCACCGGCCGCATCCATGCGCGACAAAGCCACGCACAAAGACGAAGTGATCACCAAATCCACCACGATGGTCACAATGGCCGGACCCACCGCCTGCGCCCCCAGCAAGGCCACCAGCAAAGGCACGCCCAAGAAGCCGGTGTTGGGAAAAGCCGCCACCAAGGCCCCCAAAGACGCATCGTTCCAGCGGATGCGCTGGTTCAGGCTGATGGCGATGCTGAAAGCCACCATCACCAAGGCGCAAAACAAATACGAAAAGAACACCCCGGCATCGAGCAACTGGGCGATCGGTGTGTCGGCCCCAAAACGGAACAACATGCAAGGCAGCGCGAAGAACAGCACAAAGCCGTTCAAGCCGGGGATCGCCGCCAAAGGCAAAAACCGCCATTTGGCCGCCACATAGCCGCACAAAACCAGTGCAAAGAAGGGGAAGGTGACACGCAAAATTTCAAGCATGTCCGATTGTCGGGGTAAACCAGTAGGCTCCAAGGTCCAAGACAGTCGCAGTGCGGACAAGCTGGATGGGCCCAAACGGGCTGTCAGTGCAGGACTTGCAGCGAAGTTTTTCAGCCTGTCGGTCCGCGTCATACGGGCAGGTGTCAAACGCCAGCCCGCTATGATGGCCCGCTTGGCCTGCCACCTCGCTTCCCCCCCAAAAAAACCATGTCAACTGGCCTGAACAACGCCCAACTCGAAGCCGTGAATTTTGTCTCCGGCCCTTGCCTGGTGTTGGCCGGGGCAGGTTCGGGCAAGACGCGGGTGATCACGCACAAGATCGGTCGCTTGATCGAAGCCGGGCTGGAGCCCCGGCGCATCGCTGCCATCACCTTCACCAACAAGGCCGCCGCCGAGATGCGTGAGCGCGCCAAACAGCTGATTGGCCGCGCTGCCAAAGATGTGCTGATTTGCACCTTTCACGCTTTGGGCGTGCGCATCATGCGCGAAGACGGCGCGGTGCTGGGGCTCAAACCGCAGTTCAGCATCATGGACGCAGACGATGTGACCAGCATCTTGAAAGACTGCGGCGGCACCACCGACGCGGCCACGGCCCGCCAGTGGCAGTGGACGATCAGCCTCTGGAAAAACATGGGTCTGAACGCCGAGCAGGCCGCAGCCCAAGCGCCCGACGACAACGCCCGGGTGATCGCCCGCATCATGGGCCTGTACCAAGAACGGCTGACGGCGTACCAGAGCGTGGACTTTGACGACCTGATCGGCATGCCCCTGAAACTGCTGGCCGACCACCCCGAAGTGCGCGAGCGCTGGCAAGCCAAGATGGGCCATGTGCTGGTGGACGAATACCAGGACACCAACGCCACCCAATACGAGGTGCTCAAACACCTGGTGGGCGATCGGGCCCGCTTCACGGCGGTGGGCGACGACGACCAGTCCATCTACGGCTGGCGCGGGGCCACGCTGGACAACCTCAAGCGCTTGCCAGTGGATTTTCCGCAACTGAATGTCATCAAGTTGGAGCAAAACTACCGCTCCACCAGCGCTATTCTGCGGGCCGCCAACAATGTGATCCAGCCCAACCCCAAGTTGTTTCCCAAGACGCTGTTTTCGGAGTTGGGTGAAGGCGAGCCGGTGCGCGTGGTCGATTCGGTGAACGAAGAGCACGAGGCCGACCGGGCGATTGCACGCATCCAGTCGATTCGCTTCGGGCATTCGCTGGAATCCAAGCACCGCGAGTTCAAGGACTTTGCGATCTTGTACCGGGCCAACCACATGGCACGGCCGTTTGAACACGCCTTGCGCCGCGCCAACATTCCTTACAAAGTGTCTGGTGGACAGAGCTTTTTTGACAAGGCCGAAATCAAGGACCTGTGCGCCTGGTTCCGTTTGTGGATCAACAACGACGACGACCCGGCTTTTTTGCGCGCCATCACCAGCCCCAAACGCGGCATCGGTCACCAATCGCTGGGGCAACTGGGCACCTTTGCCACGCAATACAAACTGAGCCTCTTCGAAGCCTTGTTTGCGGGCAGCCTGCCCAGTGCGGTGAATGCCCGCGCCGTGACCGGCCTGCACGAGTTTGGCCGCTACATCAACGATCTGGCGTTTCGTGCCCGACAAACCGTGGGCAAAGACGCCGCACTGGCCCTCTTATTGGAGTGGCTGAAAGAAATTGGCTACGAATCGCACCTGTATGAGGGCGAAGACAATGAAAAAGTGGCCTCAGCCCGCTGGACCAACGTGCTGGAGTTTTGCGACTGGATGGCCGGGCGCTGCGGCGGCGAGATCGAGGACGCGACCGGGGCACTAACTGGCACGCAAGCGACCGAAACCAAGAACCTGTTGGAAGTGGCGCAAACCATCTCCCTGATCTCGACCTTGAGCGATCGCGAAAAGGACCAAAACGTGGTCACACTCTCAACTTTGCACGCGTCCAAAGGTCTGGAGTGGCCGCATGTGATGCTGGTGGGCGTGAACGAGGGGCTGCTGCCCTTCAAGTTGGGCGATGACGACACCACGGGTGGGGCCAGCCAAGAGGGCATCTTGCTGCGCCTGCAAGAAGAGCGACGCCTGATGTATGTGGGCATCACCCGTGCCCAGCGCAGTCTGGCCGTGAGCTGGACCCGACGCCGCAAAAAAGGCCGCGAAACCGTGGCTGCTCTGCCCAGCCGCTTCATTGCCGAAATGCGTCTGGACGAAAACACCACCAAAGAAGACCCGCGCGAGAAGCTCAAGGCGCTGCGGGCCGAATTTGCCCAACGCGCGGCGGCTGCGGCGGCAGAGATCAAACCATGAACAACAGGTCCAAGTCTTTCGTCAGCGAGCGCTGCCCTGAGGTCGAAAAAACCGCCCTCTGAGCAATGTCTTGGGGCAGCAAGCGCCGTCTTCTCACGCAAAATACACGCTTCACGCACCTCCACCACGCCACTTCACTGCCTTTGCGCCATCATGTCCACCTACACCTACCTTCAAGCACCGCCCAAGCGCAAGCTGCTGGGCTTGGCGGCCGTGGTGGTGGTGCATGGCTTGCTTTTTTGGGCCATCCAAGCCGGCTTGACGCAAACGGTCATTGAAAAAATGCCGGTGGTGGTGCAGGCCCTGTTGCTAGAGGAAAAGCGCGCCGAATTGCCGCCCCCGCCCCCGCCCCCGCCCCCGCCCCCACCCCCTACACCCAAGCCACCGCCGCCCGCGCCACCCCCACCCACACCGGCTTATGTGCCACCGGCCGTCACGCCGGCCGTGGTGGCTCAGCCCAATGCCATCGCGGCCATCACCACCGCGCCCACTCCGGCACCACCTGCGGCACCTGTGGCACCACCTGTGACAACACCCGGTCCTGCTTTACCTGCACAAGCGCCTGCACCTGTTGCACCCGCCAAAGCCCCGGTGCGCACCTCGGCAGGCGTCAGCAGCACCCCATGCGATAAACCCGACTACCCCACCGCGTCCAAACGCATGGAAGAAGAAGGCACCGTCTCCCTGCGCTTTTTGGTGGGCGCCGATGGCAAGGTCATTCAATCCGAAGTGGCGAAAAGCTCCGGCTATAAACGCTTGGACGAGGCTGCACGAGCAGGTTTGGCGAAATGCCAGTTCAAACCCGCCACGGTGGACGGCAAACCCGAACAAGCCTGGACCACCATCCAATACGTTTGGCGACTGGAATGACGACGCTATTTTCATGGCTTCAACAACCACCCCCTGATTCACCGAAGTTCCAAGGAAACTCCCACATGTTCAACATTTTGAAACGCAGCCTGCTGGGCGCCCTTTTGTGTGCCAGTTTTTTGTTTGCAGGCCACAGCATGGCCGCGCCGGATGCGACTAAGGCCCCAAGCCAAGTGGCCAGCGCCAGCCTGACCCCAAGCGAAGCCCCCACGGCAGAAGCCAATCCCTACGGCTTGGGCGCCCTTTGGGCTCAAGGCGATGCCGTGGCCAAGGGCACACTGCTGATCTTGGTGATCATGAGCATGGGCAGTTGGTACGTGATCTTCACCAAGTTCAACGAACAGTCCAAGCTGCACAAGTTCGCCCAAGCGGCGCAAGCCAACTTTTGGTCCGCAGGTTCTGTACGCCAAGCGGCCGACGCGCTGGAATCCACCAGTCCCTTCCGTTTCATTGCCGAAAAAGGCCTGGAAGGCGCTGCCAAACACGAAGGCTTGCTGGGCAACGTGGACTTCAACACCTGGGTGACCATGAGCATCCAGCGGGCCATGGGCACGGTGCAAAGCCGCCTGCAAGATGGATTGGCGGTGTTGGCCACTGTGGGCTCCACAGCGCCCTTTGTCGGTTTGTTCGGCACCGTCTGGGGCATCTACCATGCGCTGGTCAAAATCGGCATGTCGGGCCAGGCCAGCATTGACAAAGTGGCCGGTCCCGTGGGCGAAGCGCTGATCATGACCGCCATCGGCTTGGCCGTGGCCGTGCCGGCAGTGCTGGGCTACAACTTTTTGGTTCGACGCAACAAGGCGGCGATGGAAGAAGTCAATGCCTTTGGTGCCGACCTGCACGCTGTATTGCTGGCTTCGGCCCAAAAATAATGGCCATGAACCTGGGCCCCACCTTGGGCACATCAGACGATGACGAGGTCATCGGCACCATCAACACCACACCCTTGGTGGATGTGATGCTGGTGCTGCTGATCATTTTCTTGATCACCATTCCCGTGGTGACCACTTCCATCAAGGTGGACCTGCCCAAAGAACAGAACGTGGTGCGCGAAGCCAAACCCGAGACTGTGGTCATCTCTGTCAACCGAGCAGGACAAATCTACCTTTACGACTCACTCATCCAAAACCCTGTCGACTTGCAAACGCGGCTGCAAAAGTTTGCCGCCATGAAGCCACAGCCCGACGTGCAGATCCGGGGCGATGCACAAAGTGTATTTGAGTCGGTTGGGCGCGTCATGTACGCAGTGCAGCGCGCTGGCATTACGCAGGTCGGCTTCATCACCGACCCGACCCCTTAAGTCTTTCCAACCCAAGGACACGCAAATGGCCATGAATTTGGGCAGCGGCAACAGCGACGAACCCGAAGTGATGATGGACATCAACACCACGCCGTTGATCGACGTGATGCTGGTGCTGATCATCATGCTGATCATCACCATCCCGGCGCAATTGCACTCGGTGAATCTGGACATGCCTGTGGTTTCCAGCACACCGCCCAAGACCGATCCAGTGGTGGTCAAGATTGACATCGAAGCCGATGCCACCCTGCGTTGGAACGGTCAAATTCTGGCCGATAGGCAGGCGCTGGAAACCAAACTGGCTGAAGCCGCTGCTTTGCAGCCCCAACCCGAGCTGCACATTCGCTCACACGCCAAAGCCAAGTACGAAACAACCGCTGCCGTGCTGGCAGGTGCCCAACGCGCGGGCTTGAGCAAACTGGGCATTGTGGGCACCGAGAGGTTTGCCAACTGAAGCGTCGGAAAAGTCGCCATGAAAAAAGCCGCTCTGAAAGAGCGGCTTTTCTGAGCGATCGGGGAAGATCAGTCGGCGTACTTGCCGGCCGCGTCCACGGCCGCTTTGATCTTGACCATTTCAGCAGCCACAAACTTTTTGTGCTCAGCCGGATCGGAGCGGTTGTCGGTCACCACCAATGCGCCCAGACCTTCGTTCTTTTTGATGAACTCGGGGTCTTTCAAGGCCTTCTTCAAAGCCTCGTTCAAGGTCTTGGTGATGGCCGCGGGTGTGCCTTTAGGGGCATACAGACCGTGCCAGATGCTGAGGTTGAAGCCTTTGAGGCCCATCTCTTGCAGGCTGGGGTAATACTTCAGAACAGGGTGTGTGCTCAATGGCTTGGCGGTGGTCACAGCAAATGCCTTGACACGCCCCCCCTCGATTTGCTGGGTGGTGTTGGTGGTCTGGTCACACATCACATCGACCTGGCCACCGATCAGGGCAGTCATGGCGGGCGCAGTACCGCCAAACGGGATGGTGGTCATCGCGTCTTTGGTCTGCAAAGTGGACTGCCACAGCAAACCGCAAATGTGCGAGGCGGAACCCAAACCCGCATGGGCGATGTTCAGCTTGCCGGCATTCGCACGGATGTAATTTTCAAAGTCGCGGTAGGTGTTGGCGGGCAACTGGGGCTTGCCGATCAAGGTCATGGGCACATCGTTGACCATGCCCAAGAACTCGAAGTCTTCCAGCGGCTTGTAAGCGATCTTGCGGTACAGCGCGGGTGTCGCGGCCATGCCAATGTGAAACAAGAGCAAGGTATGGCCATCGGGGGCGGCTTTGGCGACTTTGGTGGCCCCGATCGTGCCACCGGCGCCTGCCGCGTTTTCGACCACAAAATTGCTGCCTGGCACGTGTTTGCGCATGGCTTCGGCCAAATCGCGTGCCACGCGGTCGGTCGGGCCGCCCGCGGTGAAGGGCACGACGATGGAGATCGGCTTGGTACCGGGGTAGGTTTGGGCCAAGGCCCCCACCGAAACAGCGGCCAATGCGGCCAAAGCAAACAATTTTTTCATTTTCAAACCTCAAAAGTGATCTATGAGTTTAGAACCAAAGTTGGGGATTGCCATGGCGGAAAATACTTAGACGCTTTCCCTAATTTGGCCTTGATTTGGCAGGGGATTGGGTCTGTGCAGTCCCCAAAAAACGGCCACTCGGCACCTGCCTAAGGGGAATCACTTGTAGCTGCGCGCGTCCTCGATGACCTTGCCATCGTTGAGCAGGCTGCCTGCGGCCACGAAGTGAACTTCACCGCGCAATTTGGTCACGTCGCGCACCGCCTCAGACACCCGGGCCTTGAGCGCATCGTCGGACAAACTAGCGGTCTCGACATGCAGGGCCATTTGGTCATTGGCCATCTCGCCGCTGACCACCAGACGGGCTTTGAGCACTTCAGGGAAGCGCTTGACGATCTCCGCCACCTGCCCAGGGTGCACAAACATGCCCCGGATTTTGGTGGTCTGGTCGGCCCGTCCCATCCAGCCTTTGATGCGCAAACCCGTGCGGCCCGTGGGGCACGAGCCCGGCAGGATGGCCGACAAGTCGCCGGTGCCAAAACGGATCAAGGGGTAATCCGGGTTGAGGCTGGTGATGACCAACTCGCCCACTTCACCTTCGGGCACCGGGTCACCCGTGCCAGGCCGCACGATCTCGACGATCACGCCTTCGTCGATCACCAAGCCCTCGCGGGCAGCGGTTTCATAAGCGATCAAGCCCACATCGGCCGTGGCGTAGCACTGGTAGGCGTCCACACCACGGGCCGTCATCCAGTCGCGCAGGCTGGGCGGAAAGGCCTCGCCCGACACCAAGGCCTTGCGCACGCTGGGCAAAGGCACGCCCATTTCGGCCGCTTTTTCGAGGATGATTTTCAGGAAACTGGGGGTGCCGATGTAACCCGCAGGCTGCAGCTCGGCCATGGCCGTGACTTGCTGCTCGGTCTGACCAATGCCCCCTGGGAAGACCGTGCAGCCCAAAGCGTGGGCCCCCGTTTCCATCATGGAGCCAGCGGGTGTGAAGTGGTAACTGAAGCAGTTATGGATCAACTCACCAGGGCGAAAGCCTGCGGCAAACATGGTGCGCGCCATGCGCCAGTAGTCGCTGCGGGTGCCCTCGGGCTCGTAAATCGTGCCGGGACTGGCAAACACACGGGTCATGCCTTGGCCAAAACCCAAGGTGCTGAAGCCCCCAAACACATTGCCCCCCGCAGCACGTGCGGCTTTTTGGCGCTCGAGCAATTCGTATTTTCGGATGACAGGCAAGGCGGCCAAAGCGGCTCGGCTGTTGACGCTGGCGGCATCGACATCGCGCAACAAATCGGCAAAAGCAGGGGCATGCCCTTTGGCGTGCGCCACTTGCGCGGGCAAGTGGGTCATCAGGGCGGCTTCTCGCGCTTGCGGGCTGCGGGTTTCCAGGTCGTCGAAGTGCTGGCTCATGGGGGGCTTTTCATAGGTACTGCTGGGAAAAATGGGGCGGGCCAAAACTCAAGCCAACCAGCGCTTGCGGCGCTTGTAGCTCTTGACGTCTTTGAAGCTCTTGCGCTCGCCGCCGCCCATGCCCAGGTAAAACTCTTTCACGTCTTCGTTGGTGCGCAGGTCTTCGGCAGCGCCGTCCATCACGATGCGGCCCGACTCCATGATGTAGCCGTAATCCGAGTACTTGAGCGCCATGTTGGTGTTTTGTTCGGCGATCAGGAAGGTCACTTTTTCTTTTTCGTTCAAATCTTTCACGATGTTGAACACCTCTTCCACGATCTGCGGCGCCAGGCCCATGGAGGGCTCATCCAACAACATGACACTGGGGTTGGTCATCAAGGCACGGCCAATCGCGCACATTTGCTGCTCGCCGCCGGATGTGTAGGCGGCTTGCGAAGTGCGGCGGGTTTTCAGGCGCGGAAAATAGGTATAGACCTTGTCCAGGTTGGCGGCGATTTCGCCCTTGTTGGTGCGGGTGTAGCTGCCGGTCATCAGGTTGTCTTCGATGCTCAAGTGGGCAAAGCAGTGCCGGCCTTCCATGACCTGCACCACGCCCCGGTTCACCAAATCGGCAGGCGAGAGGTTTTCGATGCGTTCACCCCGCAGCTCAATGCTGCCCTTGGTCACTTCGCCGCGCTCGCCTTTGAGCAAGTTGGAAATCGCCCGCAGCGTGGTCGTCTTGCCCGCGCCGTTGCCACCCAACAAAGCGACGATGCCTTGCTCGGGCACCTGCAGCGACACGCCCTTGAGCACCAAGATGACGTGGTTGTAAATGACCTCGATGCCGTTGACATTCAGAACAATATTTTTGTCGCTCATGGACTGTGCCTTTTCTCTGCGCTGGGGTTCAAGCCAAATGAAAACGCTGCACGCAAGGGTTTCATTTGGCCGCTGCGCACGGGCGCGAGCCCGCAGCAGCTGACCACCTACCGCTTGCGCGGCAGGATGGAATCAAATCAAGACTGGCAATCCGCAGGGGTGCGGCGCGTAATCTTTTTCTCGGCGGCGTACTTTTCTGCAGCGGCTTTCACCATGGGCTTGATGATTTGCTCATCGGCCTGCATCCAGTCGCTGCTAAATTGCCACTTGGCACCGTCCCATGTGTGGATACGGGCCCAGTTGGCACCCATGTGGTCAGCGCACGAAGTGGAGATGGGACGCAACACACCCTTGAAGCCCAAGGCATCGAGTTTGGGTTGGGTCAGGTTCAGGTTTTCATAACCCCAACGCGCTTGCTCGCCCGTCATGACCTTGCCCTTGCCGTATTTCTCTTGGGCTTGACGAACACCCTCAACCGCAAACATGGCGCTGAACAAGCCGCGCATGTACAGCACTTCACCCACTTCGTCTTTAGGGCCAGTGCCTTGGTTCTTGGCGTGCAACTTCTCCAGCACTTCCTTCACGACCGCAGAGCCTTTTTCGGTGCCGTGCTGCATGGTGATGGCGTTGTAACCTTTGGCGCCCATGCCGATGTCTTTGACATCAGGCTCGGCACCTGCCCACCACACCCCCCAGATGTTTTCACGGGGATAACCGGTGGCTTGTGCTTCTTTGAGCAAGGTGGAGTTCATCACGCCCCAACCCCAGTTGACGACGTAATCCGGGCGGTCACGGCGAATTTGCAGCCAGGTGGACTTTTGCTCCACGCCAGGGTGAGTCACGGGCAACAGGCTCAGCTTGAAGCCGTGCATGGCGGCGCGCTCTTGCAAGATCGGGATGGCTTCTTTGCCAAACGGGCTGTCGTGGTAAACCAAAGCGATGTGCTTGCCTTTGAGCTTGTCGACACCACCAGCCTTTTTGCCGATGTCCTGGATGATCACGTCACCGGCAACCCAGTAGGTGCCTGCGAGAGGGAAGTTCCACTTGAACACACCGCCGTCAGCCGATTCGCTGCGGCCATAGCCGGCAGTGATCAAGGGGATCTTGTCGCCAGGGGCTTTTTCGGTCAGGGCAAATGTGATGCCGGTGGACAAAGGCTGGAACACGGTCGCGCCGCCGTTCTTGCCCTTCAGGCGCTCATAGCACTCCACGCCACGGTCGGTGGCGTAGCCGGTTTCGCATTCTTCAAACGACAACTTCACGCCGTTGATGCCGCCACGCGCATTGACCAGCTTGAGGTAGTCGACATAGCCGTTGGCAAAAGGCACGCCGTTGGGGGCGTAGGCGCCGGTGCGGTAGACCAGCACGGGGAAGAACTGTTCTTTGGTTTGGGCCGTGGCCAGGGTGCTGACCAGCGCGCTGGCAAGGCCAGCAGCCGCCACCGTGGTGGCCAAGACGAGTTGACGAAGCTTCATGGTTTGTCTCCTGTTAAAAAAGTTGATAGCACTTGAAAAAACACGTTAAAAAATCAATACGGACAAAAATCAATGCGGGAAGGGCCACAGACGCAGCTTTTGTTTGGCCACTGACCACAGTTTGGCCAGGCCATGTGGCTCCACAATCAAGAACCACACGATCAGGGCACCGAAGATCATGAACTCGGTGTGCGAGACCGCTGCCGTGGAGATGGTCACGCCCACCATGCCACCCGCCCATGGCAGGAACTGGTTCAGGAAAATCGGCAAAATCACGATGAAAGCGGCACCGAAGAAGCTGCCCATGATGGAGCCCATGCCACCGATGATGACCATGAACAGCAACTGGAAGGATCGGTCGATCGAGAAAGCCGCAGGCTCCCAAGAGCCCAGGTGGACAAAGCCCCAAAGGCCGCCGGCCACCCCCACAATGAAGGAGCTGACCGCAAAGGCGGTGAGCTTGGCGTAGACAGGACGGATACCAATGACGGCAGCGGCCACGTCCATGTCGCGGATGGCCATCCACTCACGGCCAATGGCGCTGCGCACCAAGTTTTTGGCGAGCACACCAAAAACCACCAAAAACACCAAGCAGAAGATGTATTTCTGCAGTGGGGTGTCAATCGGCATGCCGAGCACGTTCAGGTCGGACACCGACACCGAGCCCGATGCGTTGTTGTTGGTGAACCAGCCCACGCGCAGAAAAGCCCAGTCACAAAAGAACTGAGCGGCCAAGGTGGCCACTGCCAAATAAAGACCTTTGACGCGCAAGCTGGGAATGCCGAAAAACACGCCCACCAAGGTGGCGAAAAAACCCCCTGCCAGCAAGGCCACGATCAGCGGCATGCCTTCAATGCGGATGTAGGTGTTGTAGGCCATGTAGGCACCCACCGCCATGAATGCGCCCGAACCCAGCGAAATTTGTCCGCAATAACCCACCAAAATGTTCACGCCCAAAGCCGCCAGCGACAGGATCAGGAAAGGGATCAGGATGGCGCGGAAAGTGTATTCATCTGCCAAAAAGGGCACGCCGACGAATGCAAAGGCGATCAACGCCAAGATGGCCCAGCGGTCTTGCGCGATGGCAAAGATCTGCTGGTCTTTGCGGTAAGAGGTTTTGAACTGACCGTTTTCTCTGTAAAACATGGTGTGTCTCCTTACACGCGGTCGATGATTTTTTCGCCGAACAGGCCTTGCGGACGAAACAGCAAGAACACCAGAGCCAGCACATACGCAAACCAGATCTCGATGCCACCGCCCACATAGGGGCCCAAATACACCTCGGACAACTTCTCACCCACACCAATGATCAGGCCGCCAATGATCGCGCCAGGCACCGAGGTCAGACCGCCCAAAATGATGACGGGCAAGGCACGCAAAGCCACGGTGGTCAAAGAGAATTGCACGCCCATCTTGGAGCCCCAGATGATGCCGGCCACCAAGGCGGTGATGCCGGCGACGAACCAGACGATCACCCAAATGCGGTTGAGCGGAATGCCAATCGATTGGGCCGCTTGGTGGTCATCGGCCACGGCACGCAGGGCGCGGCCGGTGCTGGTTTTTTGGAAAAACAGCGACAACACCACCACCAACAAGGCTGCAATGCAAGCCGCATAGACGTCTTCAAGGTTGACCAACACGCCGCCCGGAAAGACCGAGTCGAACAAGAACACCGGATCTTTGGGCATGCCCACATCGATCTTGTAGATGTCGCTGCCAAAAATGGTTTGACCCAAACCGTCTAAAAAGTAAGTGATGCCCAAAGTGGCCATGAGCAAGGTCACGCCTTCTTGGTTGACCAAGTGGCGCAACACCAAACGCTCGATCAGCCAAGCCAACACGTACATGACTGCAGCCGCCATTGAAAAAGCGATCAGGTTACCCAAGAATTTGTCTTCGATGCCCAACCAAGCGGGCACCCATTCCGAAAAACGGGCCATGGCCAATGCCGCGAACAAGACCATCGCGCCTTGCGCGAAGTTGAACACGCCCGAGGCCTTGAAAATCAACACAAAGCCGAGGGCGACCAATGAGTAAAGCATGCCGGCCATCAGGCCACCGAAAAGAGCTTCCAGAAAAAATGCCATGTCTTGTTCTCCTCAGTGGCTGGTGCCCAAATAGGCACTGATCACTTCTTCGTTGTTGCGCACTTCTTCGGGAGTCCCGTCGCCGATTTTTTTGCCATAGTCCAGCACCACCACTCGGTCCGAGATGTCCATCACCACCCCCATGTCGTGCTCGATCAGCACAATGGTGGAGCCGAACTCGTCGTTCACATCCAGAATGAAGCGGCACATGTCCTGCTTTTCTTCCATGTTCATGCCGGCCATCGGCTCGTCGAGCAGCAGCACCTGCGGCTCCATGGCCAAGGCACGACCCAGGTCGACCCGCTTTTGCAAACCATAAGGCAACTGACCCACTGGCGTTTTGCGAAAGGCCTGAATTTCCAGAAAGTCGATGATGTGCTCAACGAACTCCCGGTGCTGCTCTTCTTCACGCTGGGCAGGACCGATGCGCAAGGCCTGCATGAACAGGTTGCTTTTGATGTGCAGGTTGCGGCCGGTCATGATGTTGTCGATCACGCTCATGCCTTTGAACAAGGCCAAGTTCTGGAACGTGCGGGCAATGCCCATTTCGGCCACTTGTCGGCTGTTCATGTGGTCAAAGGTTTGACCACGGAAAGTGATGCTGCCCTCTTGCGGCTGGTACACACCGTTGATGCAATTGAGCATCGAGCTCTTACCCGCGCCGTTGGGGCCGATGATGGCCCGCACTTCGTGCTCGCGCACGTTGAACGAAATATCGGTCAGCGCCTTCACGCCCCCGAAGCGCAAACTGATGTTGTTGACGTCAAGAATCACGTCGCCGATTTTCTTGGTCATGCTGCTGCCTTCACGGGTGTGAATGTCTTGGCATCGGAAATTTTGAGCGTGGCGCTCACGCTGCCGGTGCGGCCGTCTTCGAACTTGACGACCGTTTCGATGAATTGCTCGGTTTTGCCCTGGTACAGGCCATCGACCAACGGTTTGTATTTATCGGCGATGAAGCCCCGGCGGACCTTGTTGGTGCGGGTGAGTTCGCCATCGTCGGCATCGAGTTCTTTGTGCAGCACGAGGAAACGGCTGACCTGGCTGCCCGCCAACAAAGCGTCTTCGGCCAAGTCGGCGTTGACCTTTTCAACACACTCTTGGATGAGCTGGTACACCTCTGGCTTTTGCGCCAGATCGGTGTAGCCGGCATAGGGCAGGTTGCGGCGTTCGGCCCAGTTGCCTACGGCATCAAAATCGATGTTGAGCATCACACACACTTTGTCGCGCTGGTCGCCATAGGCCACCACCTCTTTGATGTGCGGAAAAAACTTGAGTTTGTTTTCGACATATTTGGGCGCAAACATCGCACCGTCGTTGGCGCCGCCCTGGATGCGGCCCACATCTTTCACGCGGTCGATGATCTTGAGGTGCCCGTGCGTGTCAATGAAGCCCGCATCGCTGGTGTGGTACCAGCCATCGTCCGTCAACACCTCGGCCGTGGCCGTGGGGTTCTTGTAATAGCCCTTGAGCAGGCCAGGCGACTTGACCAAGATCTCGCCGTTGTCGGCCACCTTGATCTCGACCCCCTTGCACGGCACACCGACGGTGTCGGCGCGGGCTTCGTTGTCGGGCTGCAGGCAAACAAACACCGCGGTTTCGGTGGAGCCATACAGTTGCTTGATGTTCACGCCGATCGAGCGGAAAAAAGTGAACAAGTCAGGGCCAATGGCCTCACCCGCGGTGTAGGCCACACGCACTCGGCTGAAACCCATGTTGTTGCGCAAAGGGCCATAGACCATCAGGTTGCCCAGCCCATAGACCAAACGGTGCACGAAGCCCACCGACTGACCGTCCATCAAGTCGGGGCCGACTTTTTTGGCCACACCCATGAAGTAATGGAACAGTTTGCGCTTGATGCTGCCAGCGTCCTCCATGCGGATCATCACACTGGTGAGCATGCCTTCAAACACACGGGGCGGCGCGAAGTAATAGGTCGGGCCAATTTCTTTCAAATCAATAGTCACCGTGGCGGCCGACTCAGGGCAATTGACCACATAGCCGCACACCAGCCACTGCGCATAGCTGAAGATGTTCTGGCCGATCCAGGCCGGCGGCATGTAAGCCAACACGTCTTCATCGCTGGTCAGCTTGTCAAACTCGGCCCCGGCATCGGCGCGGTCGATCAAGGAGCCGTGCGTGTGCACCACGCCCTTGGGGTTGCCGGTGGTGCCCGAAGTGAAGAACATCGCGGCCACATCGGTGTGGGCGGCTTTGTCCAACTCTTGCACATAAAACTGGGGGTGTTGCTTGGCAAACACCGAACCTGCGGCCATCAACTCTTCCAGCGATCCCAAACCTTCTTCGGTGTACTTGCGCAGGCCACGCGGATCGTCGTAATAAATGTGGGTCAGCTGAGGGCACTGCTCGCGCACTTCCAGCATTTTGTCGACCTGCTCCTGGTCTTCGACCACGGCATAGCGCACCTCGGCGTTGGTGACAGGGAACACGCATTCGGCAGCGGCAGCGTCTTGGTACAGCGGAACAGGGATGGCACCGAGCGACTGTGCAGCCAGCATGGTCGCGTACAAGCGCGGGCGGTTGGAACCCACCACGATCAGGTGCTCACCGCGCTGCAAACCCGCTTGGTGCAGACCGCAGGCGATGGACTCGACCAACTGCGACAAGGCAGCCCAACTGGTGGCCTGCCAAATGCCATATTCTTTCTCCCGCAGTGCGGGGGCTGTGGGGCGCTCGGCAGCGTGCTTGAGCATCAAACGGGGAAACGTTGTTTGCATGACCTGACCTGTCTCCAAAACGGTGCATTGAACCCAATGCGACTGAACTTTGAATAATGGTAGGCACTCATTTGACGTTAAGTTGTCGTTTGGACGACAATTCAGGGAAGACCCCTAGCCCAGCTGACCGTCGGCTGACACACAGACAAACACCATGGTTCAACTCAACAGCGTCCACCAGCGCCGCCGTGCGCCCACAGAATCCGAACTGAAAGAGATCCCGTGGCTGCAACTGCTGAGCCCGCAAGAACAGCTGAAAATCGTTCCGCAATTGGTGGTGAGCGATCCTCTAACGGGCGACTATGTGTGCCGCATCGGCCGACCGGTGACCTACTGGTTTGGCGTGATTTCGGGCCTTCTGAAAATGAGCACCGACAACGCCAGTGGTCAGACCATGACCTTCACGGGTGTGCCACCAGGCGGCTGGTTTGGGGAGGGCACGGCGCTCAAACGCGAAATTTACCGGTACAACATCCAGGCGCTTCGCCCCAGCCTGGTTGCCGGCATGCCCCTTGAGACCTTTCACTGGTTGATCGACCACTCGCTGGGCTTTAACCGCTTCATCATGCAGCAGCTCAACGAACGTTTAGGCCAATTCATTGCTGCCCGAGAAATGGACCGCATGACCAATCCCGAACTGCGTCTGGCGCGTCATTTGGCCGCCTTGTTCAACCCGGTTCTGTTTTCCGGCGTCGGCGAGGTGCTGCGCATCACCCAGCAAGAGCTGGCCTATCTGGTGGGTTTGTCGCGCCAACGCGTGAACGAAGCGCTGCGCGTACTTGAAGCGCGTCAGCTCATTCGGGTGGAGTATGGCGGGCTGCGGATTCTGGACTTACAGGGGCTGCGGACCGCCACTTTATAAGCCTCCCACCTGAGTCATTTGCGCGACCCAAAACCCATTGTCCTCAGCAATAACCCTGTACTCAGCGCGATTTGACACCGATACGCTCCAGCCCGGAAACCCAACAATAACCTGGAGATTTTGATGTTCAAGAAAATTGCAGTGAGCGCCGCCGTTTTGACATTCGGCATCGGACAAACCATGGCCCAAACAGCCGCCCCCGCAGCACCCCCTCCAGCCTGGAAGCAAGGCATGCCCGCAGAAATGGCAAACTCCACGCTGGCCCCGCTGGCGGGCAAACTCACCGTCACTGCGGCGGCCGACATTCCCCTGAACAAACTCAAACTGCCACCAGGTTTCAAGGCCGAAATCTGGTCCACCGGCACGCCGGGCGTTCGCGCCATGAGCCGTGGTGAGAGCGGCAAAATTTACGCAGGCACACGCGGCTTGGGCCGCGTCTATGAAATCAGTGACAACGGCAAAGAGCGCACCAGCCGCGTGCTGGTGGACAAGCTGAACCAGCCCGCCGTCACCATGCACAAGGGCAACCTGTATGTCATGGGCATCGACAAGGTGCTGCGCTATGACGGCATCGAAGCCAACCCCAACGCGCAACCCGTAGACATGACCGCCGCCTTCAAGCTGCCGCCACTGCAACACCACAACTGGAAATACCTGAGCTTCGGTCCGGACGGCAAGCTGTACGTGCCTTTCGGCGCACCTTGCAACATTTGCGAGCCCGGCGCTGAATACGCTCAAATTCGCCGTTACAACGCCGACGGCTCGGGCATGGAAGTGATCGCTACGGGCGTGCGCAACACCGTGGGTTTTGACTGGCACCCCGTGACCAAAGAACTGTGGTTCAGCGACCATGGTCGCGACTGGATGGGCGATGAAGGCCCTGAAGACGAACTCAACCGCATGCCCAAGACGGGTCTGAACTTCGGCTTCCCCTATTGCCATGCCAACGCTGTGGCCGATCGCGACATCAAAAAGGACAAGCCCTGCGATGGCGTGACCTTGCCCGTGACCACCATGGGCCCGCATGCTGCGGTGATGGGCGTGCATTTTTACACGGGCAATATGTTTCCGGCAGAGTACAAAAATGCGTTGTTTGTGGCCCGCAAAGGCTCTTGGAACCGAACTCAAAAGTTTGGCTTTGATGTGGCCATGGTCAAAACCGATGCCGAAGGCAAAGCCGCCCAGGTCACATCTTTCATGAGTGGCTTCAAGGACGACAGCGACAACAGCTTCTGGGGCCGCCCCACTTACATGCTGCAAATGCCCGATGGCGCCATGCTGGTTTCTGACGAGCAGTTGGGGGCCATCTACCGCATCTCGTATGCCAAGTAAGTGCCCCTCGCACACCAGGGCGCTGGCAACAGCTGCCCTGGTGTTGAGCGGGGGCTTGGCGGTCTGGCCCGTGCTGGCACAAAGCTCTGCGCCAGCAACTGCAGGCGCAGCTCAAGTCAATGCCAACATCAAAGCGCCTGAGCGCGCCGCCATGTGCATGGCCTGTCACGGCCCACAAGGGGTCTCGCAAGTGCCCTCGATTCCTTCTTTGGCAGCCCAG
Source organism: Limnohabitans sp. Rim8 (assembly GCF_945869175.1). Lineage (GTDB taxonomy): Bacteria > Pseudomonadota > Gammaproteobacteria > Burkholderiales > Burkholderiaceae_C > Limnohabitans_A. The sequence goes on from NZ_CAMBNZ010000039.1 coordinate 20,603, forward strand.
CCCAAAACCTATCTGGAAAACAAGCTGGTCTTGATCCGCGAAGGCTTGCGAGACATTCCCGCCATGAAAGGCACGCTGGAGGGGGTGCCCGACACAGAGTTGACCGCATTGGCGCAGTATTTCTCAGCCCAGATCGCACCCAAGGCCTCAACGGCCAAGCGAGACCTGCAAAGCTTTCAGCGCGGTCAAGAACTGGCCAAAAGCGCCCTGTGCGGCACTTGCCACTTGCCCGACCACCGTGGGCGCGACCAGGTTCCCCGTCTGGCCAGCCAGCACGAAACCTACTTGCGCAACGTGTTGCAGGAATACCGGGACAACCCCGGCCCAGGCCGCGACACCGTCATGGCCGCTGCGCTGTACGGCATCAACGACGCACAACTCAAGGACTTGGCGCACTTTTTTGCGCGAAGTCCCTGAAGGGTCCCTGGCAAAAAAGGGACAATGGGCCGCTTGCCGACTTGTCCCCTTTTTTGACTCAGCACACCCATGACCCAGCCTCCGGCTTTCAAACGCGCCCCCCGCCCCGAAGGCAAAGGCGAAACGGCTGCCCCCGGCGGCACCTCGCGCCTGAACAAACGCATGGCCGAGCTGCGCATGTGCTCGCGCCGCGAGGCCGATGCCTGGATTGAGCAAGGCTGGGTCCAGGTCAATGGCCTGCCCGCCAGCATGGGCCAACAGGTCACGCTGTCGGATCGCATCACCATCGACAAAGCCGCCGAACAGCAGCAAGACCGACAAGTGACTATTCTTTTGCACAAGCCCATGGGCTATGTGAGCGGCCAAGCCGAAGACGGGCACGAGCCCGCCATCACCCTCATCAACCCGCGCAGCCATTGGGGAGGTGACCCGTCCAAATTGCGCTTCACACCCCCCCATCTGCGCGGTTTGGCCCCGGCCGGACGCCTGGACATCGACTCCACGGGTCTCTTGGTGCTGACGCAAGACGGCCGCGTGGCGCGCCAGTTGATCGGTGAAGACTCGGAGATGGAAAAGGAATACCTGGTGCGCGTGGCCTACACCGGCCACGAAAATACCGCCGCTGCCGCAGCCGCCTCGGCCACCTATGGCGGCAAGGCCAACCAGTTGACGGCCATTGGCGACTTCGACCGGGTCAGCGCCAACGTGCAAGCCGTCTTCCCCAAAGCACAACTGGAGCGCCTGCGCCACGGGCTGAGCCTGGACGGCAAGCCGCTCAAGCCCGCCAAGGTCGACTGGCAAAACCCCGAGCAACTGCGCTTTGTGTTGACCGAAGGCAAGAAGCGCCAAATCCGCCGCATGTGCGAGCAGGTGGGCCTGAAAGTCGTGGGCCTCAAACGCATCCGCATGGGCGGCGTGCAGTTGGGGCAGATGCCGGCGGGGACGTGGCGCTATTTGGGTCCCAACGAGTCGTTCTGACGCCTCTTGAAACGCTGGCAGACGCCCCCAACTGTGAGGCGTTCTCATTTTTTTGATTTCTGTTTTCCGATCTTTTTACCTGTTGAACCGCTATGAGCAAACAAACCCATGCCTTTCAGGCCGAAGTTGCGCAACTGCTGCACCTGGTCACCCACTCGCTGTACTCCAACCAAGAGATTTTTTTACGCGAGCTGATCTCCAACGCCTCGGACGCTTGCGACAAGCTGCGTTTTGAAGCCCTGCACAACACCGCTTGGTACGAAGACGCGCCCGATTTGCAAGTGCGCATCTCTTTTGACCAAGTCGCCAAAACCCTGACCATCACCGACAACGGCATTGGCATGACGGCGCAAGAAGCCATCGACCACTTGGGCACCATCGCCAAGAGCGGCACCAAAGACTTCATGAGCAAGCTGAGCGGCGACCAAAAGTCGGACGCCCAGTTGATCGGTCAGTTTGGTGTGGGTTTTTATTCGGGCTTCATCGTGGCCGACAAGATCACCGTGGAAACCCGCCGTGCGGGCGCAGCAGCGGCCGAAGGCGTGCGCTGGATCAGCGGCGGTACAGGCGACTTTGAGGTTGAAACGATCCATCGCGCCGAACGCGGCACCCGAGTGATCTTGCACCTGCGCGAAGAAGCCCTGGACTACGCCAACACCTGGAAGCTCAAGGAAATCGTCGGCAAATACTCCGACCACATCAGCCTGCCCATCTTGATGGAAAAGGAAGAGTGGAAAGACGGCGAGCTGATCGACCCCAGCAACGAAGAAGCGGGTCGTCAACCCGGTGGCATGGTCAAGACTGGCGAATGGGAAACCATCAACAAAGCCAGCGCTTTGTGGACCCGCCCCAAGAAAGACATCACCAACGAGCAATACGCTGATTTCTACAAACAAATCAGCCGCGACTTTGAAGCCCCACTGACCTGGACGCACAACCGCGTAGAAGGCAGCACCGAATACACCCAGTTGCTTTACATCCCGAGCAAGGCACCACAAGATTTGTGGAACCGCGACAAGAAGGCGGGCATCAAGCTCTACGTCAAACGCGTGTTCATCATGGACGAAGCCGAAGCGCTGATGCCCAGCTACCTGCGCTTTGTGAAAGGCGTGGTGGACTCCGCCGACTTGCCTTTGAACGTGAGCCGCGAGTTGTTGCAAGAAAGCCGCGACGTGAAAGCCATCCGCGAAGGCTGCACCAAACGCGTGCTGTCCATGCTCGAGGACCTGGCCAAACACGACAAGGCCCCCGAAGCGGGCACAGACGGCGTCACGGATGTGGTGAGTGAAGAAGACAAAGCCAAGTTCGGCCAATACGCCAAGTTCTACGCCGAGTTCGGCGCGGTGCTCAAAGAAGGCCTGGGCGAAGATTTTGGCAACCGTGACCGCCTATCCAAACTGCTGCGTTTCGCGTCCACCACCAGCGACACCGTGAGCGTGAGCTTTGCCGACTACAAAGCCCGCATGAAAGAAGGTCAGGACGCGATCTACTACATCACCGCCGACACCTTGGCCGCGGCCAAGAACAGCCCACAGCTCGAAGTCTTCAAGAAAAAAGGCATCGAAGTGTTGCTGATGACCGACCGGGTGGACGAGTGGGCGCTGAACTTTGTGCACGAGTTCGACGGCACCGCGCT
>NZ_CAMBNZ010000040.1 GCF_945869175.1 Limnohabitans sp. Rim8
ATAAAGAAGTTTCTTTTAAAAATATTAATTTATCTGTTTTTAACGTTTTATTTGAAATTGTCACGAATATGAAAAAAGGCATTGCTAAAAGCAACCTTAATTGAATGTTTACCAATCCAAATTGCAAGATGCTTAACCACCCGTTTTTCTCTTTAAGGCCTTGCAAACATGGAGCGTGATCAGTTTGCACAACTCTTGGACCAGTTCACACGGCTGGTCGATACCATAGGGCGAATAGAGTCACGTTTGGCCAAAATGGAACGGCCTTCAAACGTCTCCAACGGTTTTCAACTTGGCCGTTTGACTGCCCCGCCTGGTTCTGCCTCTGCCAACTCGGCGTTGGCTGGCATGCCCGCTTTGTCCGATGTGCCTGTGGTGCCGACATTGCCGCCACTGCTGGACGTTCTGGAAGATGTGCAGATAGAAGGCGCTGAAGTGCTGCCTGAAGTTCAACAATCGTTGGACCAGATCAGCAACACATTGGGAAGCGTTCAGGGCGCATCAAGCTCCTTGGCTCCAGCGCCCAACAAAGTGCCCGACGTGAAGACCGCCATGGACAGCACCAGCGCCGAAATCACCGAGGCACTGGACAAGCTGTAGCACACCCCGTGAAATTCGTTACCACCGCGCAGACCGCCCTGACAGAGGGCGCAGCCCAAGTCGCTGCCGCAGCGAAGCAGGGCAGTGAGGTTCTGAGCACAGGGCTGGCTGACGCTTTGGTGCAAGGTCAAAAAACCGTGTCACAAATGGGCAGCGAATTTGCCCAGATCACCCACGAACTGGGTGCACTCGCAGGACCCTTGAGCCCCGGCGAGATTGCAGGTGACTTGGCTCCTGCACTGACGAAGTTGCAAAGCGATCTGCAGGCCATACCGGCGCAATTGGCATCCGCGGGGTCTCGTTTGGTCGATGCCGGCAAAAGTTTGGGGGGCTTGACCCATGATTTGCAGGCCGTCGCTGGCGGCGTGGCTGCATTACCAACGCGTTTGGTGACTTTGCGGCCTGACTTGAGCGGCATGATGCCGGGCATCAACGCTTTACTGGATCGAGTTCAGGCCCTGTCGACTCAAGCACAAGGCGTGAAGCCGCGCTTGGTGACGCTGGCCAGTGAGTTACAACCATTGCAAGCCAGTTTAATGGCCTTGCAAAACCCGACGCAGGTGATCTCACCAGTGGCACGCGAACAAATTTTGACCGATTTGCGCACCCTGGCAAAAACCGCAGGCAACAAAGCTCGCGAGGGCGTCGCTGAAATCAGCCAAAGCATTCGCGATGAAGCCGATTCGGTACAAATCGAACTCAGCAATATGGCTGATGGATGTGCCCAAATGGTTGAGAAACTTGCGGCCGACATCACCGCCTTGGTGCTTGAGTTGTTTGATTTGCTCAAGCCCATACAGCAGCGATTGATCGATACAGTTGCCACGCTTAAGGTCGAGCTGCAGAATTTGCAAGGGTTGATTGACGGTTTTCATGGCAACGTCGACGAACTGTCTGAAGCGCTGAACATTCCCATTGCCAAGGTTCAAACCGCCATGGATGGCGTGGCGCAACAAATTTTGGCGGTGGGCGACATCGTGGACGGCGTGGTCGGCAACATAGACAAGCTGATTGACCAAGTGCGGCAGGTTGTGCGGGCCATCTTGGACACCCTGGACCAGGCGGCGGCGGGCGTTGACCATGCATTAGATGGGTTTAACCAAGCCATCACCGAGCTGAGCGATGAGATAGACAACATCAAATCGCAACTGACCGCTTTGCCCGAGCGTTTCAGTGTAGTGACCGACCAAATCGACGCCGCCCAAACATTGATTGAAGATGTACGGGCGAAGATTGCCGACTTTGTAAAACAGGCCGACGGCGCCTTGGTTGCTGCCAGCGCTGAACTCGATCAGGCGGGCACCCTGTGCGATGAGGCCATCACGATTTGCACCCGTTACCAAATGCGAGCGCCGCCGTTGATGGTGGCGCGCACCTTGTTCATGGGGGTAAAGGCCAGCTTACCAAGCATCAAGGCAACCATAGCAACGGCCCGTACCACCGTCAAAACTGCGGGCAAAACGGCTGATGGTTTACTGAACCAAGCGCTTGCGGCTGTGGACGCGTTGCGCGATGTGCTCAGCCAAGTCATGGCACAGATTCAATTGGCTATTGACAAACTGGTGGCCCTGCTCAACCAACTACAAGCCACTCTGGTGGTTGCACAAGAAAAGTTGGTGCAGGTTTCTCAAAAAATGCATGCTGCGGTAGATGCCATCAAACCCCAGCCTGAAGCCTTGATTGACCAAGTCGTGGCGGTGCGCGACGACTTCTTGAGGAAAGCAGCGCCTCATGAAAAAATTCAAGCCATACACGACAAAGTGATCCGCCTGACGGAGCAGGCGTTGACCCCCGTCAAAGACAAAATTGCCGAGGTGGGTGGCCAAGCACATGGATTGATAGACAACGCCAAGGCCAAGCTGACACCACCGGGCGATGCGATGCAAGCCAAGCTTGACGAGTTGGACGCGCACCTGGCCACCTTGCGCGCTCAAATTGAAGTGCCTGGCCAGCGCCTGCGTGAATTGTTAGACCAGGCGCTCGTTCAAGTCAACGCGTCGCTCAACCAGGGCCGCGCTGCGCTGGATAAAGTGATTGACCAAGCAGAGGCCCAAGTTGAAATCGCATTGCAACGAGCCGAGGGCATGGTTGATCAGGCTTTGACAGCGATAGAGACGCAAAACACTCGACTGAACGAAGGGCTCCAACAAGCCTTGACACAAGTGAATGCCCAATTGGCCGGCTTGCCACCAGTGGCCCAGCAGTTGCTACATACCGCGCGGGGTATGGCTGAAAAGGCAGGCGTGGATGTCAATGGCCTTGAGGTCAAGGTACAAGCCTTGCGTGACGAAACCCAAGCGGCGCTGAACGCGCCGCTCAACAACGCTCAAAGTGCGGTCGACGCTGCACAAGCCGATCAAGAAAAGCTCACACAAGCCGATAGCGACCTGCATACCAGCGCCGAAGACGACGCAGCGGGCATGGCTCGGCTCGAAGATAGCACCTCATCGTTGGAAGATGGCTTAAAAGCCTGCCGCGAAGACGCCGACCAAGCGTTGCAACTCACCAGCAACGCAGAGGCTGAAGCTCAAGCAGGCCTGGAAGGCGCCACGAACGCATTGGACAGCATTCAAGCTGACGCTGACGCCGCCATCTCGGACGCCTCGGCGCAGGCGGAGTCGGTCAACGACGATGTCAACGCTGATCTGGCCGGCTTGGCCGCTGAAATGGCCGAAGTGAAGACGGCAGTACTTGAAGCTCAAGCCAGCATGGGTGAGCAGTGCGCGCAAACCTTGACCGAGGTCGAGGGCTACCGTGATGAAGGCCAATCGCAAATAGACGCGGCTGCGGCAGACGTGCTGGCAGCGCAAGCACAAGTGGAAGCTGCCCAAGCTGACATTCAGGCTGCCGAGGCGATCGTCGATGCCGAAGTCGTCAAGCATGGTGGTGCACCGCTAGCCCGCAACGCAGCTGCGGCGAAGGCGGCTCAAGCGCAACAAGCAGACGCAGCCGCCTCTGAACAGTCCGCCGCTGAAACGTCTTCTTCCGCTGCTGACGCCGGAACAGTCAAGACAGATTCGAACTCTGGGCAAGCAACGGCTGGCGATACTGCCAAAGCCAGCGATGGCAATGCAAGCGCGGACGCGTCAGAACAGCCCGCGCAGGAGGCTGCTGCTGACACATCTTCAGAAGCAACAAAAAGCGCAACAGACACGTCGAGCCAAGCCGATCAAGTTGCAGCCACTGCTGCAAGCGATTCGGCCGCAGCCGACAAATCTGATGGGACGGCCCAAGCCAATGAGAATGAAGAAATCGGAAAGGTCTCTGACGCCGCACAAAATGCCAGGGGGGCGGCCGATGCGCTCAATGCAGATTTGACGGGTCACGCTGGTTCTGGGGAACGCGCTCAAGCTCCCGCTCGTTCATCTGTGCAAAAAGAGGGTGATGGCGCACCTGAAACCGATGAAGCTGAGCCAATCGAGCCGGTGGATGACGCGCTTGAGGGCGGCTCTGGACGAGGGGAGCCTCTGAAAAACACACAACGTGATGAACCAAACGAAGCGACGTCAACGACCGAGGAACAAAATGAAGCGTTGAATGATGAAGATGAAGATGAAGATGAAGATGATGATGACCTGACTCCTGATGAAGAGGGCTCCGACGCAAATCAAGCGCAGCTGAATGCGGTCAACGCCGTGTCAGGTGAGCCAGCCGACACCCATGGTGAAGCTGACAAAAATGCCACAGCCCTGGCCAAGGCGAGTTTGGCCCGACGGCCTCCAAAACGCAAAGCCCCGTCTGCAACATCACCACCAAATGCTCCGGCCCCTGGCACAGCAGCGGCTGCGGACAAGGGTGTTTCGGCCAAACCGCCAAGCGGCACCTTAACGGGCACTCCGGCGGCAGAGGCAAGTGCTGCTGCGGGCTCTGGAACAAGCAAAATCACGGCCCCTGGTGAGCCGACTGCAAAGGCGAGCCCAGCTCCGTTGCAGGCCAACGGTGGCGATTCAGCCGGTATGTCTCAACCCACCAAAGTCGAGTCTGAATCGTTGGCTGCTGAGGACGCTCAAGTGCCAGTTGCTTCCTCAGAACCGCCAACCGCCAACACGCAAACATCATCAGCACCAGACTCGGCCTTCTCATCTTCTACAGAGCCCACCTCAGCGCCCGAACCCGACAGTCCAGCACAAACCTCTTCGGCACCAGACTCGGCCTTCTCATCTTCCACAGAGATGGAGTCTGCCTCTGACACTGCACCTGCGGCCTTACCCGAAAGTACAACAGCTTCTGAGGCTGCAGATATGCCCCAAACCAGCCCGCCTGTTACTGAGCCTGGCTCTGAAGGCGCTGTCGATTCAATTCAGGCCGATCCACCATCACCTGATTCAAGTCCTAAGGGATTTTGAATTTCAATGAAGCGGCTTTGTTCTTTAGTTGTACCAATGACGGCTTGTGTCATGTGCCAGACGCTCAGCTTGCACTGAATTACCCTTCGTGGCCCTTGGTTGCGATCCTGCAGTTCGTGCGGGAATGACCTTGGTAGACAGTACCTTGGAGTTGGCTCGCGCCAGCGTGCGTTATGGGCTTGATCGCGGGTGGAACACACCGTCTTGGGAACGGAACAAATAGTTTTTAATCTTCCAGCAGTGGTCTACGAAGAAGTCGGCGTCAATTGACCAAACGACGGCCCGAGATCGTGACGACCTCGGGCTGGGTGTCAACCATGCCATAAGGCCCGGTCACTTCGCCTTGCAGGACAGTGCCGTTGACCTGGGCTTTGACCGATTTGAGAAGACCCTCGGCATTGACAAAGCTGAAGTGCAAATCAGCCCCGTCCACACGCGCTCCGAGCAAGGTTTGCACTTGCCCATCCAAGCTCAAGCTCCCGCCCAATCGCTGATGCTTTTGGGCCAGGCTCAGCACCGCTGTTTTGGCCATGCCCAGCCCTTGCACAGCCCAACGGCCTTGCACCACGGCGGGCACGGTCCAAAAATAACCGGTGTTGGTCCCCGCGCGGATCACCTGGTCGGGTTCCCAATCGCCCATGGAAAACGTGTTGGACAACACCCGCGTGCCCGGGCGCATGGCCAAAATCGTGGGGCGCAACTGGGCATTGAGTTCTTCCAGCAAATACAACGTGACGACTGTGGCTTTCGAAAAATCTTCTTTGAAGATGTCGCCATGCACAATCCGAACCCGGTCGACCACCCCAGCGCGTTGGGCGTTTCGCTGGGCCAAAGCGGCCAGGTCCTTGTTGTATTCAATGCCCCAAGCGCGCGCACCGAATTGAACGGCCGCGGCAATCGGAATCTTGCCATCGCCAGCACCCAAATCCACCACCTCGTCATCGGGCGTGACGCGCGCGGCTTGGAGCATTTGCGTGACCAGTTCATCGCGTGTAGGCAACCACATCACGTCTTTGCCCATCTGCCCCAAGCGTGGGGCATAAGTTTCGGGGGGCAGGCTGCTGCAAGCTTGCAAAAGCAACAAGGCCACAAGGGGCCAAAGGCGTGTGAACTTAAGCATGAGCGGGGCCAAACGAGGCCAGAGTGTGACGAGATTTGGAGGGTAACCGGATTTCTGGGCAAGCGCCGCTGTGAGGGTAGCAACTGGGGGTTTGGTTGTTACTGAATCACAGAATTTGCTCTGTGGATCCTCTTCGACATCCAGACAGCCATGGCTTTTGATCTGTTCTTGCAGCATGCCTGTAACGGAGGTGACATGTTTTCAAGTGTGAAGCAAAGACCATGATGATGCGTTCAGTGGATTGGCGTTTATGCAGGACTCTGACCTGAGCTCAATTACTTCATCACACCCGTTTTTTGGAGACACACATGATCGTCAAGTTGAAGAAAAAACCGATTGTTTGCAAAAACAGTTTATTCATGGCCGGTGCTGCTTTGTTTCTCGTGCAATCTGCACTGGCGCAACCCTTGCCCAAAGCTTCACCGGAATCGGTAGGGATGTCCAAAGAAAGATTGGCCGTGCTGTCAGCCACCATGAAACAAGAGGTTGCCAGCAACCGACTGCCCGGTGCTGTCGTGATGGTTGCGCGCAATGGCAAGTTGGTCTACTCGGAAGCGTTTGGCAAAACAGGCCAGGCGGGCGGTGGTGACATGAAAGAAGATGCCATTTTCAGAATCTATTCAATGACCAAGCCGCTTGTCTCTACTGCTCTCATGATGCTGGTTGAAGACGGCAAAGTTCAACTGACGGATCCAGTTTCAAAATTTCTCCCTGCTTTCAAAAATCCGCAAGTCAGTGTTCCTTCCATCCATCCTGTTTCGAGTGCGGTGACCTTTAAACTTGTACCCGCCAACACAGAGCCCACAATTCAGGATTTACTCAGGCACACATCGGGTATCGCGTATGGCGAACTCACAGCCAATACACCCGTCAAAGACGCCTACACCAAAGCCAAAGTTTTCCTGCCAAGCGTGCCTTTTGACGCCCGCGGTGTGACACCCAATGAGATGTCTGAAGGCGTCGGAAAAGCGCCCCTCGCGCAACAACCCGGTACCACTTGGGAATACTCCTTGTCTGTGGACATTCAAGGGCGCGTTGTTGAAGCCGTCAGTGGGCAGCGCTTGAATGACTTCATGAACGAGCGGATGTTTGGCCCACTCAAAATGAAGGACACCGGTTTTCATGTTCCACCAGTCAACGCATCACGATTGGCTGAAGCATTTGGCAAGGATCCATTGACCGGCGCAGCCAACGTTTTGATCGACGTTTCCAAAACACCCGGCAATGACTCGGGCGGTGCAGGCGGTGTGGGCACTGCGGGTGATTACCTGCGTTATTGCCAAGCCATGTTGAATGGCGGATCACTCGATGGTGCGCGGATTCTTTCTCCCTCCACAGTCAGGCTCATGACTTCCGACCACTTGGGGACGTCCATCAACACCACCACAAACCCTGGTCAACTTTTATTGGGCACCAATGGATACACATTTGGGCTGGGTTTTCTGGTTCGATCGCAAGATGGGATTGCGCCCGTTCATGGCTCGGCAGGAGAGTTCATGTGGGCAGGTTTTGCAGGCACTTTCTTCTGGGCTGAACCCAAAGAAAAACTGTGTGCTGTTTATATGACGCAGTCTCCCAGTCCATTGCGTGCCAGCTACCGCAGGCTGATGAAGAATCTGGTTTCACAAGCCATAGTGAACTGATCTCCATAAAGCCCAATTTCAAATTGGGCTTTTCTTTGATTTCGAGCGGCCCAACTCGTCAGTGCGTGATGTGGTGGTTTGATGTGCATTCGCCGCGCTGCAACTGCCCCCCGTGATCACCCTGATGCCAAGTGCACCCAAAATTTGTATGATGACCTGATCAATTGAAATCAGGAGAAAACCCATGCAACGCAGAAACTGGTTTTTGGCCGCTACCGCCTTGGCCCTTGCCACACCTTTTCTGGGCTCGCCGGCGATGGCGCAAGCCTGGCCCACCCGCCCCATCAAGCTCGTGGTGCCTTTTCCGCCCGGCGGCCTGATCGACAACATGGCCCGGCTGGTGGCGCCCAAACTGGCACAAGAGTTGGGACAAGCCATCGTCATCGACAACAAGCCTGGCGCCGGGGGCAACTTGGGTGCGGCCGAGGCGGCCCGCGCAGCCGCCGATGGCTACACCTTGCTCATGGCCTCGCCGCCGCTCACCATCAGCCCAGCGCTGTATGCCAAGCTGCCCTACAAGCCCGAGCAAATCGTGCCGGTGGGCCTGCTTGGGCGTGTGCCCAATGTGCTGGTGGTCAACCCGGCGTCAGGCATCCAGAGCGTGGCCGATCTGAGCGCCCGCATCCAGGCCAAGCCCGGACAACTCAACTACGCGTCCAACGGACAGGGCACCTCTTTGCACCTGAGCGCCGAACTCTACAAAAGCCAATCCGGCCTGTTTGTCACGCACATTCCCTACCGCGGTGCGGCCGCGGGCCTGACGGCGGTGATGGCCGACGAGGTCAGCATGATGTTTGACAACCTGCCTTCGGCTCTGGGCCTGATCAACGGCGGCAAACTCAAGGCTTTGGCCGTGACCACGCCCCAGCGCAGCAGCGCCTTGCCTGGCGTACCGACCATGGAGGAAGCTGGGGTCAAGGGTTACCAGGTGTTTGCCTGGTTCGGTTTGGCCGCACCTGCCGGCCTGCCTGGACCCATCGCCCAAAAACTGGAACAAGCCCTGGAACGGGTTGCCAAGCAGCCCGAGGTCCAAGCCGCCATCCAAAAAGCCGGTGCAGAGCCCACTTGGCTGAACGCCCAAGGCATGGCCAGCTTCATGCAAGCCGACATAGCGCAATGGAAAAAAGTGGCGGCCTACGCCAAGATCAACCTGGATTGAGAAAGCAAACATGAGCGCAGTGGGATTGATTGGCTTGGGGGCCATGGGCTCGGGCATGGCGCAGTCTTTGCGCCGTGCCGGGCACAGCGTGCAGGTGTTTGATGTGCGTCGCGAAGTGGCCGCTGCATTTGCGGCCGAGGGCGGTGTGGCACACGACACGCTGGCCTCGCTGGGTGCCGCTTGCGACCTGGTCGTGTCGGTGGTGGTGAACGCCGCGCAGACCGAAAGCGTGCTGTTTGGCGATGGCACCACCCCCGGGTGCGCCGCCAGCATGAACCCAGGCAGTGTGTTCGTGATGTGTTCCACCGTGGACCCGAACTGGTCGGTCGCGCTCGAAGCTCGACTGGACGCCATGGGCCTGCGCTATGTGGACGCGCCCATCTCCGGCGGTGCGGCCAAAGCGGCCTCCGGCCAGATGACCATGATGACCGCTGCCAAGCCTGAGGCCTATGCGCTGGCCGAGCCTTTTTTGAATGCCATGGCCGCCAAGGTCTACAAGCTGGGCGACAGCGCAGGCGCGGGCAGCAAGGTCAAGATCATCAACCAGCTGCTGGCGGGGGTGCACATTGCAGCGGCCGCCGAGGCCATGGCGCTGGGCCTGCGCGAAGGTGTGGATGCAGCGGCGCTGTACGAGGTGATCACCCACAGTGCCGGCAACAGCTGGATGTTTGAAAACCGCATGGCCCATGTGCTGGCGGCCGACTACACGCCGCTGTCGGCCGTGGACATTTTCGTGAAGGACTTGGGGCTCGTGCTCGACATGGCACGTGCCAGCAAGTTCCCATTGCCATTGTCCAGCACCGCACACCAGATGTTCATGCAGGCCAGCACCGCAGGCTTTGCCAAGGAAGACGACAGCGCCGTCATCAAGATTTTTCCAGGCATTGAACTGCCGAAAGGCAAGGCATGAAGATCAAGCTCGGTTGCATTGCCGATGACTTCACCGGCGCCACGGATCTGGCCAACAACCTGGTGCGCTCGGGCATGCGGGTGGTTCAAACCATTGGCGTGCCAACTGCACCTCTGGCTGCCGACGTGGATGCGGTGGTGGTGGCGCTCAAGTCGCGCACCATCCCGGCTGCCGAGGCGATCGCACAATCGCTCGACGCCTTGAAGTGGTTGCAGGCGCAAGGTGCACAGCACATTTATTTCAAATACTGCTCCACCTTTGACAGCACGCCCGAAGGCAACATCGGCCCGGTGACGGAAGCGCTGATGGACGCGCTGGACACCGACTTCACCATCGCGACCCCGGCCTTTCCGGACAACGGCCGCAACGTGTTCAAGGGCTATTTGTTCGCGGGCAACGTGCTGCTCAACGAGTCGGGTATGCAAAACCACCCGCTCACGCCCATGCAAGATGCCAACCTGGTGCGCGTGATGCAGGCGCAAACTCAGCGCCCCGTGGGTTTGATCGATTACAAAACCGTGGCGCAAGGCGAAACGGCCATCCGCGAACGCATCGCTGCCCTGCGCGCCGAGGGCGTGGGCGTGGCCGTGGTGGATGCGACCAGCAACGAAGACTTGCACCGTCTGGGACCCGCCCTCAAAGACATGCCGCTGGTCACCGCCGGTTCGGGCGTGGCGATTGGCCTGCCCGCCAACTTTGGCCTGACGCCTTCGCTGCAAGCGAGCCAGTTGCCAGCAGCACGTGGCTTGCAAGCTGTGATCTCGGGCAGTTGCTCGCTGGCCACCAACGCACAAGTGGCGCATTTCAAGGCCTCCGGGCGACCCGCATGGGCCATCGCACCCGCCAGCCTGATGCACGGGAACACCCATGCGGTGGTGCAACAGGTGCTGGCTTGGGCTGCGCCACTGCTCCAAAGCGGCCCGGTGTTGGTGTACTCCACCGCCGAGCCCGAGGCCGTCAAAGCCGTTCAGACGCAGCTGGGCGTGGCCGAGGCGGGCGCTTTGGTGGAGCAGGCGCTGGCCGCCGTGGCCCGTGGCTTGGTGGACCAAGGCGTGCAACAACTGGTGGTGGCGGGCGGCGAAACCTCGGGTGCTTGCGTGCAGGCACTGGGCATCGCACAGCTGCAAATCGGCCCGCAAATTGACCCTGGCGTGCCGTGGTGCCATGCCCCATCGGACACTGGTGGTGTGCACATCACGCTCAAGTCGGGCAACTTCGGCACCGAAGACTTTTTCAGCAAAGCCTTTACAGTGTTGGCATGAACCTGACCGAATCTCAAGCCCGCGAAGAGATGTGCCGCGTGGGCCGAAGCCTCTTCGAGCGCGGCTACGTGCACGCCACGGCGGGCAACATCAGCGTACGGTTGGCGGATGGTTTTCTCATCACGCCCACCGACGCGTGCCTGGGCTTTTTGGACCCGGCACGCCTGGCCAAGCTCGACCTGCAAGGCCAGCAGATCAGCGGCGACAAGGGCAGCAAGACCATCGGCATGCACCGCCAGATTTACACCGCCGCATGCGAGACGGGAGCCGACACGCGCTGCGTGATCCACACCCACAGCACGCACTGCGTCGCGCTCAGCCTGAAGGCCCACGGACCTGAGTTGCTGCCGCCCATCACGCCCTACTTTGTGATGAAGGTCGGCCATGTGCCCCTGGTGCGCTACCACCGCCCGGGCAGCCCCGACGCCGCCCATGAAGTGGCCGCATTGATTCGCAGCCACGCTGCGCAAGGCACGCCGATCCGTGCGGTGATGCTGCCACGCCTGGGGCCCAATGTGTGGCACGACACGCCCGCAGCGGCCATGGCCACACTCGAAGAACTCGAAGAAACTGCGCGGCTCATGCTGCTGCAAGCCCACACCCCGCCGCTGCGCGCGACCGATCTGGACGAGTTGCGCCAGACCTTTGGCGCACGTTGGTGAAACTTGAAAGAACCCCATGCCCCGCTTTGCTGCCAACCTGTCGATGATGTACCCCGACCTGCCGTTTTTGGACCGCTTTGAAGCGGCCGCCAAAGACGGCTTCAAGGCGGTGGAGTACCTGTTTCCCTATGCCTTCCCCGCGCAAGATCTGGCCGCACGCTTGCAGGCCAACGGCTTGCAACAAGTGCTGTTCAACACCCCATCAGGCGGCATGGACAGCGCCAGCTTCACCCAAGCCTGGGAAAGCGGCAGCCGGGGCACGGCCAGTGTGCCCGGTCGCGAAACCGAATTTCGCACCGGTTTTGCGCAAGCCCTGGTCTATGCCGAGGCGCTGAACTGCCCCCGCATCCATGCCATGGTCGGCCTGCGACCCGAAGGTGCGAGCTCGCAAGCCGCCGACGCCACGCTGATCGGCAACCTGCAATGGGCCGCCTTGGAGGCCGCCAAGTCCGGGCGTGACGTGCTGATCGAGCCGATCAACACGCGCAGCGTGCCGGGCTTTCACCTCAACCGGCAAGACCATGCGCACCGCATCGCGCAGGCCGTGGGGGCATCGAATGTGAAGGTGCAAATGGACCTGTTCCACTGCCAGATCGTCGAAGGTGATCTCAGCGCCAAGATCGCGCAATACCTGCCCACAGGCCGGGTAGGCCATTTCCAAATCGCCGAAGTGCCGCACCGCCACGAGCCGGGCACGGGCGAGGTGAATTGGACGCATATTTTCCAGGTCATGGACAAAGTGTCGGCCGAATGCGGCTGGGACGGCTGGATCGGTTGCGAGTACAACCCGGCCGATGCCACGGCAGGCGGGACATCACGCGGTCTGGATTGGGTGCGTCCTTACTTGTGAACCCAGAGCATTGCCACTTGATCTGTGATGGATGATCTTCAATACCTGATTTGGGCAGGCGTGGCTGCGGCCATGGTGGGCTTGTCCAAAGGAGGCTTGCCCACGGTGGGTATGTTGTCTGTGCCCATTTTGTCGCTGTTCATGTCTCCGGTCAAAGCGGTGGTGATGCTGCTGCCCATTTACATCATTTCGGACATGGTGGGGTTGTGGTTGTACCGCAAAAATTTCAGCGTCATCAACTTGAAAATACTGGTGCCGGCCGGTGTGGGCGGTGTGTTGGTGGGTTGGCTCACCGCAGCGCTGGTGTCGGACATGGCCGTGAAAATGATGATCGGCCTGATGGGCGTGGGCTTTGTGCTCAACGCCTGGCGCAAGCGCAACACCGCGCAAGCACCAAGTCCTGCCCGATGGGGTAAAGGTCTGTTGTGGGGGGGGTTGTCAGGATTTACCAGCTTCATCTCGCATGCGGGTGCTCCCCCGTTTCAGGTTTACCTGTTGCCCCAACAACTGCCCAAGCTGGTGTTTGCCGGCACTTCGACCTTGTTTTTTGCGGTCATCAACCTGGCCAAGCTGGGGCCTTACCACGCGCTACAGCCCTATGGCCCTGCCGAGCTGATGGGGGCGTTGGTGCTGATCCCGTTTGCCCTGTTAGGCACCGTGGTGGGCGCTTACCTGACACGCAAAATCGCCGACGACTGGTTCTTCAAATGGGTGCAACTGGGCTTGCTGGCAATTTCTGTCAAGCTGATCGTGGACGTGATGGGGGCGATGTGACGCCGCTTTGGATGTCGCGAAATCTGCTTTTGTTCTTCATGAAAACCTATGCCGACGGTGTGGGCCCATGGAAGCCTTACCTGGTCAAAACCGTGAACGACAAAGTGGACCGCACTGGCGACGGCAAAATCACCAACGCCGATCGCCGTGTGGACGGCTCAACAGGCGTGATCGAATTGGCCCACCAAAAGGGCTTGCTGGTGCACACATGGACATTCCGCGGCGATGGCGGCTATGACCTCGGCTTCAAAGATGTGAAAACCGAAATCGAGTACTACATCAAGCTCGGTATCGACGGCGTGTTCAGCGACTTCCCTGCAGCTGGTGTGGCCGCTCTGAAGTCCGTGCGAAGCAACTGAGTTTTGAAGCTCTAAGCACTTCAAACGACAAAGCCCGCGCAGTGCCACTCAAGTGGCATCTCGCGGGCTTTGACTTTTTCAAGCCATCTTCAACTCACACCATCGGGAAAGGCAATGCCCGCAAGCGTTTGCCATTGATTGAGGCAATGGCGTTGGCCATGGCTGGCGCCAACGGGGGCAGCCCCACTTCGCCAATGCCACCGGGGTGGTTGTCGGTGGGCATCACCTTCACAAACACTTCGGGCGTTTCGTTGGCCCGCAGCACCTGATAGGTATTCAAGTTGGTCTGCAATGGTTCACCAGCTCGGAAGTCCATGCGCTCGTGCAAGGCAGCCGATAAGCCATAAATCACCGAGCCTTCGATTTGCGCCTGCACGTTTTGCGGCTGCAAAGCGTGACCACAGTCCACCGCCGACCAGACCTTGTGCAACTTGGGTCGGCCCTTCTCAATGGAGACCTGCACCACCATCCCGCAATAGGTGTTCCAAGCGTCTGAAAATGCCAGGCCCAGTGCGTGTCCCTTGGGCAGCTTGGCCTTGCCCCATTGCGACATTTCACCCACGGCCTTGAGCACGGCTTGGCCACGCGGGTTTTTCTTGAGCAAGTCCATGCGGTAAGCCAGCGGATCGGCTTTCACGCCACGCGCCACTTCGTCGATCAAGGTCTCAATCGCAAACTTGGTGTAACCCGGGCCCACGGCACGCCAGAAGCCAGCCTGAATGCCACGGTCTTCGATCATGAACTGCACGCTGTGGTCGGCAATGTCGTAGGTGATCTCGGTGCCTTCCATCACAGGCGCATCTTTGCCGCCCGAGGCTTTGAAGGCCGGTGGAACCACGCGCGAATAAATGCCCTCTGACACCACGCGGTGCAACAAGCCCACAATCTTGCCCTGCGCGTCCACGCCCGCCACCAAGTGCTGCCCCGTCATGGGACGGTACTTGTCGTGCGTCATGTCGTCTTCGCGGGTCCAAATCACCTGAATGGGGGTGCCCGGCATGGCCTTGGCCACCAAAGCCGCATCGGCCGCGTAATCGGCCTCAACCCGACGGCCAAAACCGCCGCCCATCATGGTGATGTTGACGGTGATGTTTTCCGGCTTGAAGCCGCCCGCGCCCGCCACTGTGCCGATCACAAACGAGGCCGATTGGGCAGGCGCCCAGACTTCGATCTTGTCGCCGTCTACGCGCGCTGTGCAGTTCATGGGCTCCAGGCAAATGTGACTGACCATCTCACTGATGTAGGAGGCACTGAAGGTTTTCACCGCCCCCGCCAACTTGGTTGCTGCGTCGCCATGGGCGATGAACGCCACGCCTTTGTCATACAAATCCTCTGCGCGCTTGGTGTATTCAACGCGCATTTGATCGGTGTACTGAACCCGCGCCTTGGATTTTTGACTCCAAACCACTTTGAGCTTGTCACGTGCACTTTTGGCCGTGAAAAACGAGTCGGCCACAACGGCCACACCGTAGGGTAAGCGGATCACGTTTTTGACCCCTGGGACCGCGCGTGCGGCGGCATCGTCCACTTTTTCGGGTGTCTCGCCTTGCACAGGTGCGCGCAACACCGAAGCCCACATCATGCCGGGCAAACGCTGGTCAATGCCGTACAAAGCCTGACCGCTCGATTTGGCAGGCACGTCCACGCGGGGAACGTCCTTGCCGATCAAGCGAAACTGGGCCATCGGCTTGAGCATGCTCTTGTCGACCTTGGGCAATTCGGCGGGAACCGCCGCCACTTTGGCAATGTCGGCATAAGTCATGGCGCGACCGCCGCTGTGGATCACCCGGCTGGCTTCGGTGCGCAACTCGGAAGCCGGCACGCCCATGGCCTGAGCCGCAGCGTTCACCATCACCAAACGTGCCTGGGCTCCGGCCAATCGCAGCGGCTCGTAATAGCCTTGCACCGTGCGCGATGCACCCGTGGTCATGCCACCGCCAAAGCGGGGGTTGCCAAAGCGCTTGGGATCGCTAGGCGACTGCACCACGCGCACTTGGCGCCAGTCCAAATCCATCTCTTCGGCCAGCAACATGGGCATGGCGGTCATGGTGCCCTGGCCCATTTCTGCGCCAGGCGACATCAAGGTCACCACGCCATCCAGACCGATGTTGATCCAGTTGTTGGGGCCAAAGCCGCTTGCATTGGGGGTTTGGGCCAAGGCCAGTTCGGTTTGCGTCAAGCCAAAGGACAAGCCCAAAGCCAAGCCACCCGAGCCGAGGATGAATGAGCGGCGCGAGACTTGGGGTGTGGAATTCATCGGGTTCATGCCTTGCCTCCTTTGAGGGTTTTCTGGGCGTGCGAGACCGCGCTGGCGATCTGGTTATAGGTGCCGCAGCGGCAAATGTTGCCGCTCATGGCCTCCAAAATTTCAGTACGGCTCAGGTCTTTCTTGACCACACTGATCACCTTGGCCGCAGTCATGAGCTGACCCGACTGGCAATAGCCACATTGCGGTGCTTGGGCCTTGACCCAACCCGCTTGCAAAGCTTGACCCGTGGGCGTTTTCATCAAGCCCTCCACGGTCGTGATGTCTTTGCCCTCGGCCGCCGACAGGGGCAAGGCGCAAGAGCGCACAGGGTTACCGTTCAGGTGAACCGTACAGGCGCCGCACTGGGCAATGCCACAACCGAACTTGGTGCCCGTGAGGTTGAGCTTTTCACGAATAACCCACAACAAAGGGGTCTCCGGCGAGGCATCGACCGATACGGCCTCGCCATTGACTTTCATTCGAACCATGCGTGTCTCCAGTGGTGTCACACAATGCAGCTTGGCTGTGATCGCGCAAAACCCACGTTTAACGCCTGCATTGTCAAATCACGAAGTTAAAGTGACGGGTCTCGCCTGCTTGTCACCAAAGGCTCAAATCGGGGCAAACCCTGAGGTGAAGGTTCTTGGAAAAATCAAACACTCAGCCCGCACACCGTCTTGGAGCTTTCCCAACTGCTGAGCGCTTGGCTGAGGTCCACCCCGCGGCGCATGGCGGTCATTTCGGCCACGATGCTCATGGCAATCTCAGGCGGGGTCAGGGCACCCAAATTCAAACCCACCGGGCCTCGCAATTGCGCGGCCTCGGCCTCCGATACGTCAAAGCCCAACAAGCGCTGGCGACGCTGATTGTTGTTGTGGCGTGAGCCCAAAGCGCCCACATAAAAAGCGGGGGTTCGCAGGGCCTCCATAAGCGCCAAGTCATCGAGCTTGGGGTCGTGCGTCACAGCCACCACCGCACTGTTGTGGTCCAGACGCATGGCCAGCACCAGGTCGTCGGGCATTTGGGTGGACAAGGTCACGCCGCTCATGGCCTCCCATCCTTCGTGGTATTCGGCACGGGGCTCGCATACGGTGACCTGGTAGTCCAGCATCACGGCCATGGCGGCCAAATAGCGTGACAACTGGCCCCCGCCAATGATGAGCAAACGCAGGCGCGGGCCGTGCACCGTGGTCAGGCTTTGGCCGTCAAACTGCAGCTTGTCGCCTTCGGTGGCGGCGACCATGCGCACCATGCCGGTGGCCATGTCCAAGCGCCGCTCCACCCGCTGGTGTTGCTCAATCAACACCAACAATTCGCGCAGTTGCGACTGAGGTGACAGCGGCTCCAACACCACTTGCACCGAGCCGCCACAGGGCAGGCCAAAGCGCCGCACCTCTTCGGCCGTTTGGCCATAGATGGTGGTGTCCGGCAATCGCATGGCCAGCTCGCCTGCGGCCACACGCCGAATCAAGTCGTCTTCAATGCACCCACCCGAGACAGACCCGGCCACTTGCCCATCGCCCCGGATGATCATGAGCGAGCCTGGTGGACGTGGCGCCGAGCCCCAGGTGCGCACCACGGTGCCCATGACCACGCGATGGCCACGGCTTTGCCAGTCCAGCGCGGTGCGGATCACGTCAATGTCGATGCTGTTCATGGGTTTGTCGTCTCTCTTTTCAAAAATATCATAGCGGGCTGCTTTGCTTTATGTCGCAGAAAAAGGTAGGTGCAAACCCTGTTTGCGCGACCACAGCAAGACCAGCTGCCCTGCCGCCAAGAGTCCCAACAGGGCCAGCGCAGACTGCATGGCCCATGGGCCTTGCACCGGACTCGCAGACCCGACCCACACCAGCAAAAGCGGCCCCAACACCAGCGCCCAACTGCGCGTTACCCACGGCGCAAGCCTTGGCGCAAGCTGTGCCGATTCACGTCGACGGCTGCAATGCACTGCCCATGCCAATGAAGGCAAAAGCATCACCATGACGCTGTGAACAGGGCTGTTGCCCAACAACATCAGTGCGCCCAAAACCAACAAAGTCAAGCTGGCAACAGCTTGAAGTACGGAGGATGCGTGCGATGGTGGGCCACCACGCATCCACAAAGCCGTCAAGGTGGGCAAGCCCGCCATCAGCGCCAGGTGGGCCCCCACCATCTGGTCAATGCCCCAACCCAAGCTTGCGCACCAAGCATTGCCCAACCACAAGGTGCCCATCATGAGGCCCATGGCCGAAGGAGCCAGCAGGGTCTGAAGACCAGCGCGCGGTCCGCGGCAAACGGGCATAGCGTTGGTGGTGCAACGGTCGTGCGCGTAAAAAATACCTGCACACACGGCCAACAAGACCATGACGCCCATGTCTGAGAAAGGCTCCCCAACAGGCCACTGCCAGCACCCGGCCACCAAAGCTGCGGCCAATACAGGGTGCCAGGCCACGGGCGCGAGTTCAAAGGTGCTGACCTGACTGCGCGTTTCGATCAAGGCATTCCACAGCCCCCAAACGACGGCCAAGGCCAAGAGCACGCCATGCGCCCAGGGTGCGGCCATCGGGTTTTTGAGCCCATAAATACCGCACACGGTGATCAAACCCAAAACCCCCATGACCCATGGCGCACATTGAAAGGCCCAAGCACTGCCTCGGCACAGCAAGCGCACAGCCCACCACAAAGCCACCGCCAACACCCCACTGGCCCAGGGCCAGCCCCAATGCATGCCTTGCTCTCCCAGCCACAGCCAGCCCAGCAACAGCACCAACCAATGCGCCACTTCCCGCGCATGGCTCAATGCGGCAGGGGGTTTGGACCCAGGCGCTCGGGTGTCAGACATGGGCATACCCGTGCAACTGATCCGAGCCACCTGCCGCGTGCACGCTGACGTTGAACGACACGATCACCCGATCCCGGGTGCCGTGGTAAGGCATGGCTTGGTGTGCGAGCCAAGAGGGGAAAACCACCAACTGGCCTGGGATGGGCTCCATGTCGAGGTGGGCATTTTGCAAATAGGCGTTGCCAAAATCCATGGCCGCACCACCCAAGCGGTTGAAGTGCGGCCCATAAAAACGCGTCACGCCATTGGCCGCGCCGAGCACTGGGTGTGCGCAGCGCTGCTCGGGCGGGTCCACTTGCAAGCAATAGACTCCTGACCATGAACAGTTGCCATGGGTGTGCACATCGTGGTGGCTGCCTTGGCTGGAGATTTGAAACCAGATGCCTCGCATGGCGATCTGAAAACCCGGTTTGGCCTCAGGCCAAGCCCCTTGGTTGGCCAGCACCACCGTTTGGCGCACGCTGTCGACCATGAAGCGCACCAGTTGTTCCCACTCGGCCAAACGGATGCGTTGCAGCAAGTCATCGCGGCTGGCGTAAAAGGCTTTGTGTCCGTCTGCGGCTGTGGCGCATGAGGCAGCATCGGTGGCACGCATGGTTTGAAACACCCGCACCAACACCTCGTTCACAACAGGCGCTTGGGCAAAACGGTGCACCCCCAAAGGGGTATGCCAAAGCGGGTGGAGTGGGTCCGGTTCCAACATGCCAGGACTTTTCAGATCAAACGGTCACCGCCAAATGGGCAGGCCACTTGAGTTGATGGCCTGTGCGTGCCGCCAAGGCGGCGATGTCTTCCAGGGTGTCCACATCGGTGCGGTAACGGTTGTTGGTGCTGACCCAAGGATGCACCTGATCGGGGTGGGTGGCTTGCCACTGCCGGCAGCCCACGTTGGCATCGCCCGCCAGAATCTGGTCGCGCACTTCGGCGCTGAACATGACGGGATTACCGGGCAAGCCGTCGACCATGGGCTGCACCACCTGCGTGCCCTGAGGGCGCTTTTTGTAGGCCCCGATCAGGTCATTGATGTCTTGCGAGTTGATCAGCGGCTGATCGGCCAAGGCCACCAGCGCCGCATCCATTTTGGGGGACAGGGCCTGCAGGCCCAAACGCAATGAAGAAATCTGTCCGGCATCGGGGTCCGGGTTGCGCACCAGGGTAACCGGGAACTCTTTGACCGCTTCTTCGATGAGCGCGGCGTAATGGCCCAGCACCACCACCACCTCGTCCACCCCTGCGCCCGACAACGCGATCAATTGGCGACGGATCAAGGGCACACCGCCCAGCTCCAGCAGGGATTTGGGGCGATGGCCCATGCGCGAACCCGCGCCCGCGGCCAACAAGACCGCGCCCACGGCCACACGGCTGTACAAGCCACCCCCACCTTTGAGAATGCAACCCATGTTCAGCCTCCGCAGCAAGAAGATTTGGCTGGCACGGCCACAGGGGCCAAAGCAGCAATGGGTTCAACAGCCGCCACCAAGGCAACACTGCTCTGGGGCTGCGCAGCCGCTTGAACGTCAACCGATTTCGCGGCACCAGCACAACAACTGCGGGCCGCCTGAGCGACCACGGGTGCTGCTGGCGTTGCGGGCACTGAAGCCGCTTGGGGTTCACGTCCACGACGCGCCGCCACCACCGAGGTCAGCACAGACAAAGCAATTTCTTCTGGCGTCTGCGCCCCAATGAATTCGCCCGCCGGTGCCACGATGCGGGCCACGTCGTCAGGGTTTTCACCGCTGGCCAGCAAACTGCTGCGCAAAACGCTGGCTTTTTTGGCGCTGGACACAAACCACAGGCCTTGGGGCTGCAAAGCCAAGGCCGCTTTCAGGCCTTGCAGGTCGCGACGGCCCTGTGTGGCCACCACCACATATGGCGTGGAAGTGAGTTGGGCACGCACGGCGCTCACCTCGTCGCTGGCCAGTACGGTGTCGGCGTCCGGGAAGTCCGCGGCCACCGCGCCTTGCGCCACCACGGCGACACGCAAGCCCACGCGAGGCGCCAAGCTGACCAGGGCACGCGCCACGGGCGAGTCACCCAACACCGTCAAAGTGGCAGCGGGCATAACGGGGTCAATGAACAACTCCAGCGTTCCACCCGAGTGACAGGCCATACCGAATTCGAGCACATCGCCCAAATCCCGCTCAGCGCTCTCGTCCGACGGAGAGATGCGGATTTTGCGTGGCAACCCATCCAGCAAGGCCCGGCGCACAGTTTTGAGCACCGCGGGTTGGGCGCAGCCGCCACCGATCCAGCCGTGAATCTGTCCCTCTGGCGTGACCACCGCTTTGTCGCCTGCCTTGCCCGAGGTGGGCGCTTGAGCGCTCAGCACAGTGACCAAGGCAAAAGGCTGCTCGGCTTTTTGAAGGCGCGCGGCTTGGGTGATCCATTCATGGCGGTTCATGGTGTTTTCCTTCAATGTCGAATGCGGTTCACAACTCAGTGCAAGACATGGCGCGCTGCGGCCAGATCGGCCAAGCTGGCAAGCGGCACAAAGCGCTCGATGCGGCTGCGGGCACGCTGCAAGGCTCCCGCGGCGGGCACCTGACGCGTGGGGTGAAACCAAGTGATGCGGGCGCCGCGAGCACGAACCTCTTGCAGCGCCGCATCCAGCAGCTCGGGCCCATCGGTGTCAAAGCCGTCCGAGAAGACCCAGACGCGTGCGCCCCGGTTGAGTTGGGCGCGCGCGTGATGGCGGGCGAATTCTTGCAAGCTGGCGGCAATGCGCGTGCCCCCACCAAACCCGGCGGTAACGGCATTCACTTTTTCTTGAATGGCCGGCGTGTCACGGTGCATATAGCTTGTGACTTCAGCCAAGCGGGTGTGGAACACAAAAACGCGGGCATCGGCTTCCAGCGCAAAAGCGCGCGCCACACGCAAAAACAAGGCGGCGTGCGACTCCATCGAGCGGCTCACATCGGCCAGGATGAACAAGCGTGGTGGTTCCACACGCTTGACTTTCCAGGCCGGCTGCATCAACTCACCACCCCAGGCCACGCTGCGGCGCAGCGTCTGACGCAAGTCCAGACGCTGCCCGCGGGGGGCGATGCGCCAACGGCGGGTGGCGCGGGGCTGCAGTTGGGCGGTGATCTGCCGGGCCAGTTGCTGCAAGGCGCTGAGCTCTTGCGGCATCCACATTTGGCCATCGCGCTGGTGCAGGGCTTCGGTGCGGCTGGCGCCGCCTTGGGCACGGGGCGTACCAGCGTCTTGTTCGTCTTGGCCAATGGAGGGCATGTCGCCTGCGGTCTGAGGCGCAGGTGGTTTGCCGCCAGGTTGGGTATTCGGTTGTTGGGCCGCGTCCATCTGATCGTGCAGTGCCTGCACGCTTTGGCGCAGGCTTCGGCTGGGCCGGGTTTGACCGCTCACTTTCACACCGCCACGCATTTTTTCGGGGTGCCAAAAGCGTTCATACACGTCGGGCCAGAGCTTCCACTCACGCAAGCTGTGGCATGCGATGGCGCGCCAAGCTGCCTGCAGCGGTTTTTCTTTCATGGGGCCAAAGTGCACAGCCGCTTGCAACATGGCCTGCTGCTCGGCCACGCCGACTGTGAGGCCGTGGTCGCGCAACAGCGCAGCAAAACCCGCCAAGCGCTCGGAAGGTGTGGAGGCGGTTTGGGCTGCAGGGTTGGCGGTCATGCCGCGACCTTGGCCTGCTCGTTGCTGTTTTCTGCCACGCCCACGGTGCGACGGCCTTCCACCAATTGGCGCAAGCGTTCTGGGCCCATCAAAAATCGGTCTTCACGGGTTTTGAGCAAGCAGCCCAAAGTGCCCAGCACCGCGGACATGTCTTCGGGCAAGTGGCTGTGGCGCATCTGGAACAGCGCACACACCCAGTCCAGGGTTTCGGCAATGCCCGGAATCTTGGCCAGGTCCTCACGGCGCAAACGCTGCACGAATTGCACCGCGTCTTCCACCAAACGGGTGTCTGCCTCGGGCAATGCAGCTTTGACGATGGCGATTTCTCGCGCCAGCGTTGGGTAATCGAGGTAGTGGTAAAGACAGCGGCGGCGCAGTGCATCCGATAACTCACGCGTACCGTTGCTGGTCAAAATCACCTGCGGAATGTGCGTGGCGCGGATGGTGCCGATCTCGGGCACGGTGATCTGGTATTCGGCCAGCACTTCGAGCAAA
>NZ_CAMBNZ010000041.1 GCF_945869175.1 Limnohabitans sp. Rim8
CCGGTGATCTTGCCGTCGGCTGTGGCGGCCAGTTCGCCGTCCATGTGGTAGTCGCGGGCGAAGCCAGTGCTAGAGATGTTTTCGATGCGGTCTTCGACCCACTTGACCGGGCGGCCCAGCACGATGGAGGCCACGATGGCGCACACATAACCAGGGTAGATCGGCACTTTGTTACCGAAGCCACCACCGATGTCGGGGCTGACGATGCGCACTTTGGATTCGGGGATGCCAGAGAGCATGGACACCACGGTGCGCACAATGTGCGGAGCCTGTGAGGTGATGAAGGTGGTCAGGTCGCCCTTGATCGGGTCAAAACTGGCCACGCAGCCGCAGGTCTCCAGCGGGCAAGGGTGCACGCGGGGGTAGTACATGTGCTGCGAGACCGTCACTTCGGCCTTGTCAAACGCAGCGTCGGCAGCCGACTTGTCACCAGCATCCCAAGTGAAGATGTGGTTGTGGTGGTCACGCTTGCCGTGTGCGCCTTCGGTTTTGCCGGCCAAGTCGTCACGGATCACAGGGGCGCCGGGTTGCAAGGCCGCATAAGGGTCGAGCACCACGGGCAGTTCTTCGTATTCGACTTCCACGGCTTCAACCGCGTCAGCGGCAATGTAGCGGTCGTCAGCGATGACGATGGCGACTTCCTGCATCTGGAAGTGGACCTTCTCGTCGGCCAGCACAGCGGCAACGTCACCAGCCAGGGTGGGCATCCAGTGCAGCTTGAGCGGCTTGAGATCGTCAGCAGTCAACACAGCATGCACGCCGGGGATGGCCAGCGCGGCTTCTTTGTTGATTTTGACGATGCGGCCGTGAGCGATGGGGCTGCGCACGATGTCCATGTGCAGCATGCCGGGCATCTTGATGTCATCGACGTAATTGCCCTTGCCCTGGATAAAGCGAGCGTCTTCTTTGCGCAGGCGCGAAGCGCCCATGCCAGCCAACGCGAGTTCGCGGGCTTCAGCAGAAAGTACCGGTGCGTTCATGTGTGTCTCCGATCAAATGGGTGTGTGCTTCAAGCCGCGACGGGCTCTTGCAGTTTTTTGGCGGCGTACTGGACGGCTTTGATGATGTTTTGGTAACCGGTGCAGCGGCAAAGGTTACCGGCCATGCCGTGACGGATTTCGTCTTCGCTTGGGTTGGGGTTCTCTTGCAAGAAGCGGTAAGCGCGCATCAACATGCCAGGCGTGCAAAAACCGCACTGCAAGCCATGCTCTTTGTAAAAACCTTCTTGTACGGCGTGTAACACGCCCTTGTTGGCCAGGCCTTCGACGGTCAGCACTTCGGAGCCGTCGCACTGCACCGCCAAGTGGGTGCAAGACTTGACCGATTGGCCGTCGATGTCCACCGTACAGACACCGCAGTGGCTGGTTTCACAACCAATGTGTGCGCCTGTGAGGTTGAGCTCTTCGCGCAAAAAATGAATCAACAAGGTGCGCGGCTCAACGGCTCTTTCTTCTTTCTTGCCGTTGACGGACATGGAGATGAGTTTTTTTGTCATGGTGAATTCCTTCAGTTAAGCGCACAGCGCCCAGGCTTTGTTGAGGGCGCGTTTGACCATTTCTCCGGCCATGGCGGTCTTGTATTCGATGTCGCCGCGCAGGTCCTCTGCCGGGTCGCAGATGGCGATGGCGGCAGCCACTGCGGCTTGCACATTGGCAGCGTTGAAAGGCTTGCCCAGCAAGGCGGCTTCGGCGGCTTCGGCGTGAAGTGCCGTTGGGGCTACGTTGGTCAGGGCGATGCGAACATGGCTGACTTGGTCGCCCGTCTTGCGGATCACCACGGCGCAACCGGCTGTGGCCCAATCACCGGTTTTGCGTTTGAGTTTTTCGTAAGCGTAGCCAGTGCCTGCTGCGAAAGCAGGCACACGGATTTCGCACATGACCTCGTTTTCTTGGAGAAGCGTCATGTAAGTGCCAAGGAAAAAGCCGTCAGCCGCCACGGTGCGGCGGCCGTTCGGGCCTTCCAGCACGAACGAGGCGTCGATAGCAATCGACAGCGCGGGGTGGTCGTTACCGGGGTCGCCGTGGGCAATGTCGCCACCGATCGTGCCGCGGTTGCGCACTTGCGGGTCAGCGATCAGTTTGGCCGCTTCGCACAGCAATGGCACTTTGGCTTGCAGGATCGGTGAGCTGATCAGGTCGTTTTCAACCGTCATGGCCCCAATGACCACAGTGCCGCCTTCTTCACGGATGCCCTTGAGCTCGGGGATGCGGTTGATGTCGATCAGGTGTTCTGGCTGCGCAAAACGCAGTTTCATCATCGGCAGCAAACTGTGGCCGCCCGCCAGCAACTTGGCATCTGAGCCCAATAGGCCAAGCAAGGCCACAGCCTCGCCCACGGTTTTGGGTGCGTGGTATTCAAAACGCGGTGGAATCATCAAGGGTCTCCTGAGTTTTGTAAAAACAATAGATGAGTATTAAGGAGAGTCCTTTTCCGACTACAGAGTCAGGTTTTATTCAATTTCGTCACTTCATGGCCATTTTGTTGCACGAAGTGCACTTTATAGAGCACGAAATGCATTGATCAGACTTTTGCGATCCCGCAATCAGGGAATGTCCTAGGTAAGCCAAAGGCCAGTGAATACCCTAGGTTTGGCTGCTCAATCACCGGGGAAATGGCTGAGCCCTGGCTCAAGCGAGCCCCAAGGCCTCTCGCAAACGGGCCACTTCACCGCGTGACACCGGCACGGCTTGGGTGTTTTTGCCTTTCAGCAGCACATGGGTTTTGCTGCCCTCGCGTCCCAAGGACTGCACTGCCTGCAAATTGACGATGAAACAGCGGTGCACCCGCATGAACTGTGCCGGGTCCAGGCGCAAAGCCAGATCCCCAATGCTCAGGTTGCAAAAGTGGTAGCCATCACGGGTGAGCACGCGGGTGTAATGGGCTTGGGACTCCAGACTGAGCACATCGGCAGTGTCCACAAATGAGACTTTTTGATCGGCCACCATCGGGATGCGCGACAAGCGCATGTTTTTGGCCGGAGGCTCAGCGGCCAGCAGTGGCTGGCTGACCACTTGTGTCACGTCATAAAACACCAAAGCAAAACCCGTGGTGTCGCCTTGTGCATCGCCCAAACGGCTGACTTTGATCAGCAGCACCTGCTCGGGGATGTTGATGATCATGGTCATCGGTACCGCATTGGCCATAGGGCAGCCCGAGGCCTCGTCGAGCAAAAAATTGACCTTGGGCTTGGAGCGCTCAGGATGGAAAGAAGTGACGAGTTTGTTGAACGGCTGTTTCTCATCCACAGGCAAGACCCGGCGCGCAAAGTCATTCATGGCCAGCACATTGCGCTGGGCATCCAGATGAATGACCCCGGCCTCGAACTTCTCAAACAAGTAGAGGCTGGGGTTGGCAGCGGTTTTGGCATCCATGGTCTTGTCTCTTTCGCCGACGGATGGAGGGCTTGTGTGGTTTGTCTCGGTCGACAGCGGCCATCTGCCACGCGACGTCGCACAAAAACCCGACTGTAACAACGATTGGCGAAACGGTTGTGCAAAGCTGGCTTGGCCAGTCGCAGCCAAAACCGCTACAGTATTTTCTTTTGTCCCGACCCCAGGAGCCCTGCCTATGAACGCCCCACTGCACCACGAAATGCCCAAAGGCCTGCTCGACAGCGCTCGCGCCCTGCACGACGTCACCCAAGCTTGGGACGGCACCATCCTGCCTGAGCTGAAAAATTACATCGAGATTCCTGCCAAGTCGCCGGCATTTGACGCCGACTGGGCCGCACATGGCCACATTGCGTCGGTGCTGCGTCGCGCCGCCCAATGGGTCGAAGCGCAAAAGGTGGAGGGCCTGACACTCGAGGTCATCCAGCTGCCCGGCCGCACGCCGGTCATGTTTTTTGAAGTGGCCGCCACCCGTGCGGCCAGCCAGGGCTCGGGTCAGACGGTGTTGATGTACGGCCACCTGGACAAGCAGCCCGAGTTCAATGGCTGGCGCAATGACCTGGGGCCTTGGACGCCGGTGCTCGAAGACGGCAAGCTCTATGGCCGGGGCGGTGCGGACGACGGTTATGCGGTCTATGCGAGCATCGCCGCTGTGCAGGCGCTCAAAAGCCAAAACACGCCGCACCCGCGCATCGTCGGCCTGATCGAGACCTGTGAAGAGTCTGGCTCTTACGACTTGCTGCCGTATGTGGACGCCTTGCGCACCCGCATGGGCGATGTGGGTCTGGTGATTTGTTTGGACAGCGGTGCGGGCAACTACGACCAACTGTGGCTCACCACCAGCCTGCGCGGCATGGCCAGCGGCACACTCAAGGTGCAGATCCTCACCGAGGGCATCCACTCGGGCGATGCTTCGGGCCTGGTGCCGTCGAGTTTCCGCATCATGCGCCAAGTGCTCGACCGCCTCGAAGACAGCAGCACGGGCCGCCTGCTGCCCGCCAGCTTCCATTGCGAAGTGCCCGCCGAGCGCTTGGCCCAAGCCCAAGCGACAGCCGCCATTCTGGGCGAAGAGGTGTACAAGCGCTTCCCCTGGGCCCACTACGACTGTGGCGGCTCCACCAGTTTTGCCCTGCCCACCACCACCGACCCCACACAAGCCCTGCTCAACCGCACCTGGACACCTACCCTGAGCGTGACCGGGGCAGAGGGCTTTCCGGCGCTCAAAGACGCGGGCAATGTGCTGCGGCCCTACACCGCCTTCAAGCTCAGCTTGCGATTGCCCCCGCTGGTGGATGCCGCGCAGGCTGTGGCCGAGATGAAAGCCCTGCTCGAGGACAACGCGCCCTACCAGGCCAAGGTCACGTTTGAAAGCGGCGGTGGTGCCACCGGCTGGAACGCTCCCGATACCTTGCCGTGGTTCGAGCAAGCCTTGGGCAGCGCCAGCCAGGCGCACTTTGGTGCGGGTGTGGGCTACATCGGGCAAGGCGGCACCATACCGCTGATGAACATGCTCAGCGCCGGCTTCCCCAAAGCCCAGATGATGGTCTGCGGCGTGCTCGGCCCCAAGAGCAACGCGCACGGGCCGAACGAGTTTTTGCATGTACCTTATGCAAAGAAACTGACAGCAGCCGTGGCCGAGGTCATGGCACGGATGCCTTGATGAACGTCATCGAACGCCCCTCGATTTCACGCCCCAATGTGTCGACTGTGCAGGGCGAGTCGGGCCTGCTGGCGGTGTACAACTGGGCCATGCCTGCCACCGAACCGCTGGGCACCGTGTTGTTGGTGCACGGTTTGGGCGAACACGCTGGTCGTTACAGCGAAGTCGCCGCCTACTTGCACCAGTGGGGCTTTGCGGTGCGGGCTTATGACCAACAAGGGCACGGCAAGTCGGAAGGCGCGCGCGGCGACCTGTTGCGCCCGGGCAGCTTGCAGGCTGATTTGTGCCGGGTGATCGACCACACACGGCAGCAAGCGCCTGGGGCCGGTTTGCCCCTCATTTTGTTGGGCCACAGCTTAGGCGGCCTGGTGGTGGCTCGCACCCTGGCCGAGCGCTTGCGTCCGGTGGAGGCCGCCGTGTTGTCGTCCCCGGCCTTGGGTGCATTCCCCAATATGGTCCAAAAAATGCTGCTGGCCAGTCTGCCGCGTGTGGCACCTCATCTGCGTGTGGACAACGGCCTGAAAACCGACTTTTTGTCGCGTGACCCGGATGTGGTGAAGGCCTACAGAGCCGACGCGCTGGTGCACCGGCGCATCTCCACCGGTTTGGCGGCATGGATCATGGAAAACGGCGAGAAAACCTTGGGAGATGCCGCCCAGTGGCAGGTGCCCACCTTGCTGCTCTATGCAGGACAAGACAAGTTGGTCAACGCGCAGGCCTCTACCGACTTTGCCCGCGCAGCGCCACCCTCGGTGGTGCAAGCCCAGTGCTTTGAGGCCATGTACCACGAGATCTTCAACGACCTCTACCGCGCCCAGGTGTTCACTGCGCTCAAGCGCTGGTTGCTGGCGCGCTTTTCTGTGCATCCCTCTGCTTGAGCACCATCCACACCAGCGCCACGCCAGTCAAAGTCACTGGCAAGATCGAACCGATGTTCAGCCAGGTCCAGCCCTGCGTTGTCACCAGTGCACCTGATGCAAACGAGGTCACGGCCATGGTCGCGAACACAAAGAAGTTGATGGCCGCTTGACCCCGGTCTTTCTCAGCGGGGGTCCAGGCCTGCATAGCCAAGGTGGTGCTGCCGGTGAACAAGAAGTTCCAGCCCAAACCCAGCAAGAACAGCGAGATCAGAAACTGGTGCAATTGAACCCCCGACAAGGCGATCGCGATGCACACGAAGTTGATCACCACGCCCACGGCCATGATCTGCAGCGTGCCGAATTTCTTGATCAGGTGACCCGTGAAAAAGCCAGGCGCGAACATGCCGATCACATGCCACTCCAGCACCAGCGCCGCATCGTCAAAACTGAAGCCGCACACCTGCATGGCCAAGGGCGTGGCCGCCATCAGCAGGTTCATCACGCCATAACTCAGGGCCGCAGCCGCAGCCGCGACAATGAACACGGGCTGGCGCATGATCTCGGACAAAGGACGGCCCGCACTGTCGCCGGGTTTTTTGGCGGGCACCGCCGGAAAACGAATGAACGCCATGCAGACCATGGCCAAAATCGCCACGATGCCCAGCGCCATGTAGGCGCCCAAAAACGGCACCTCGTAGAGGGTGCGGGTGCGCGAGGCCAGGTTGGGGCCGACGATGGCCCCGATCAAGCCGCCGGCCAAAACCAATGAGACCGCTTTTTCCTTGAAACCGTCCGCCGCCAACTCGGCTGCTGCAAAACGGTACAACTGACCGTTGGCGCTGTAGTACCCCGCAATCACCGTGGCCGCCACCAGCAGCCAGAAGTTGTGGCTCCAGGCGGCATAAGCGGCCAGCAGCGCCGAAAACAAAGCCACGCCCAGCCCCAGCTGAAAAGACACTTTGCGCCCCCAGCGCGACTGGCTTTTGGCCACCAAACCCGTGGACAGCGCACCGCCCACCACGTAGCCCATGACCGGCAAAGTGGCCATCCACCCCAGGGGTGCCATGGACAAACCCACCAAGCCATTGATGGCGATGAAGGTGACGTTGTTGGTGAAAAACAGGCCCTGACAGAGCGTGAGGAGGATCAGGTTAGGGTTCATTCTGGTCAGTGTATGGCCGCTGCTGAACGAACAATGTCGCATCCGCGCCCTTGCAGAGATGAACCTCTGCGGACCGCCACCCACCGCATGCAGGCTTCAGGCGCAATTGGCAAGCACAACCAAGGGGGCCGTTTCAGCGCGCAGCACGCGAGAACCCAGTGTGATGGGAATGAATCCAGCAGCCAGAGCGCTGGCTTCCTCGCTGGGACTCAGGCCCCCTTCGGGGCCACTGAGTACCGTGACAGGGGCAGCACCTGCCATGGCCGACGGTGCTTGTGTGCCTTCTGACAAGGACAGCACCCAGCGCTCCCCGGGTTCGGCCTGCGCCAACCACTCTTTGAGGGTGACGGCAGGATGCACCTCAGGCACCCGGTTGCGCCCGCACTGTTCGGCAGCAGCCACGGCCACACCTTGCCAGTGCGCCAGCTTTTTGTCGGCGCGTTCGCCCTTGAGCTTGAGCACGCTGCGCTCGGCTGCGAGCGGCGTGATGCTGGTCACGCCCAGCTCGGTGGCTTTTTCGACCAACCAGTCCATGCGCTCGTTGGCGGTGATGCCCACAAGCAGATGCACGGCCCGTGCCGCTTCGCGCTCCACAAGGTGGTGCGTACCGACTTCCACGTCCACATCGCTGCGGCCCATGCGGGTGACGGTGGCATCGAACTCACCGCCTTCGCCGTTGAACAGGGTGATCATGCCGCCCGGCTGCATGCGCAGCACCTGCACATGGCGAGCTGCGCCAGGGGGCAGGCTGAGGGCCAAACCTGTTTGCAGGGGAACAGGACAGTAAAAGCGGGGCATGCTCACATGCGTCCGTAAGCGAAGCCCACTTCAGGCGTGGTGCCTTCGATCTCATCGATCAGCTTGAGCAGCGGGCCCAGTTCGCGGTAACGGTCGCAGGCCTTGCGGATGTAGTGGATGAAGCGGGGCGCATCGGCCAGGTATTTTGGCTTGCCGTCGCGCAAGGTCAGTCGCGCAAAGATACCCGCCACCTTGAGGTGACGCTGCAGGCCCATCCATTCGACGGCGCGGTAAAAGGCACCGAAATCGCTGTGCCAGTCTTCAAAGTCCATCAAACCGGCCTTGCGGGCTTTTTCCCAATAGCGGATGGTGACGTCGAGCACAAAGTCTTCGTCCCAAGTCAAAAAAGCGTCGCGCATCAAGCTGGCGATGTCATACGTGATGGGGCCATAGACCGCGTCCTGAAAGTCGAGTACGCCCAGCTGCTCACCCAGCGGACCTGTGCCATGGGGCACCATCAGGTTGCGCGGCATGAAGTCGCGGTGCACATACACGCTGGGCGCAGCCAGGTTGCGCTGAACAATCAGGGCAAACGCCTTGTCAAATACCTCGCGCTGCCCGCCTTGCAGGTGCACTGCCCGGTGCTGGGCCAAATACCAATCTGGAAACAAGCTGAGTTCACGGTTGAGCAAAGCCGCGTCATAAAGTGGCAGCACCCCGGGGCGCGACGCCAATTGCCACTGCACCAGCGTGTCGACCGCTTGCATGTACAGGTCATGGTTGGCTTGAGGGCGCTCGGGGTCGATGGTCGACATCATGGTGGCGTCGCCCAAGTCACTCAGCAGCATGAAGCCGTGGGCCTCCTGCCAGTCCAGCACCTCGGGCACGTTCAGGCCAGTGGCTTTCATCAAGGCGGCGATGCGCACAAAGGGCTCGGCGTTTTCTTTGTCGGGCGGCGCATCCATGACGATGCGGCTGCCGCCTGACACGCTGTCCACCCGCAAATAGCGCCGAAAGCTCGCATCGGCCGAAGCAATGCGCAGGGTTTCGGGCCGAAGTCCATGCATCGAAGACACTTGTGCCATCCATGCCAAGAACAAGGCCTGCCGTGCAGGGTCGGCCCAAGTCACGGATTCAGCAGCTGCCATCCAAGCGGACGGCGGAGAAACAGGGGTGTAAGTAGGGTGGCTCATGGATAATCGCATTCTACAAAGCCTGTTGCAGCCTCCATAGGTGGGGGACAGGCAGGCTCTTTTGTAACTTTTCCCAATTTGTGGCCTCTTATTTCGCATTTTTCAGTTGGCAGATGAACCCGACAAAGGGCTACAGCACCCGCAACTGGGCTTTGGCCTTGCTGTTGGCTTGCGGCGTCGGTGCGTCTTGGGCCCAGCCTCTGAACCTCCAGTTGCGCAGCAGCCCTTTGTTGGAAGAAGTGGTGTCAGAACGCCAGCGGTTCGAAGGGGCTGTCTTTGTCAAAGGTGCGCAAATCACCGCACGACCCGATATGGATCTGGTGGTGCAAGGCCAAGCCAGCATCCGACGACCCGGTTTGGCCCTGAGCGCCGATCGGGTCGACTACAACCAGACGCAAGACGTGGTGGAGGCCACAGGCCAAGTGCGCGTCAGCACGCCCAACAGCGTGTTGTCGGGCCCGCGCCTGAGGCTTCAAGTCGACAGCTTTCAAGGCACATTTGAAAAGCCTGATTTTGAGCTGTATGGCAGTGGTGGATACGGGCAAGCGAGCGAAGTCGAGTTTG
Organism: Limnohabitans sp. Rim8; assembly: GCF_945869175.1. Classification (GTDB taxonomy): domain Bacteria; phylum Pseudomonadota; class Gammaproteobacteria; order Burkholderiales; family Burkholderiaceae_C; genus Limnohabitans_A. The sequence goes on from NZ_CAMBNZ010000041.1 coordinate 9,567, forward strand.
TAGACAACCAGCGCACCATCATTCGCCAGGCCAAGTACACCACCTGCCGCCGAATCCCCGGTCCAGAGTGGCTGCCGGAGTGGCTGCTCAAGGCCACACAACTGACGATCGACGAGGAAGAGTCCAGCATCGTGGCGCAAGGCGTTCAACTGCGCTTTCAGGACATGGCCATTTTTGCAGCGCCCTCGATCAGCCTGCCCTTGACCAATGAACGCAAATCCGGCTTGTTGCCGCCCTTGTTCAGTGTGGACACGGTCAACGGCATTGAAGTGGCACAACCTTACTACTTTGACATCGCCCCCAACCGCGATGCCACTGTGACCACCCATGTGATGAGCCAGCGCGGCATTGCCGCCGACACCGAGTTCCGCTACCTGGAGCAGGACTACCGCGGTCAGTTGCGCTTGAACCTGATGCCATCAGACAAGTTGCGCAACGAAAGTCGCTGGGGTTTGACCAGCCAACACCAAGGCAGCATGGACACGGGTATTGACAGCGTGGGGCGGATTGGCATTGGCCTGACCCTGAACCGGGTCAGCGACAACAACTACTGGCGGGATTTCCCCCGCTCCGGTTTGGTCCTGACACAGCGGGTGCTGCCCTCCACAGGTGTACTGTCTTGGGGACGGGGTGACTTCAACATGAGCGCCCAAGTGCAGCGTTGGCAAAACCTGCAAGACGCAACCCCACCTTTTGACCGAACCCCACAAATCGCCATGCGTTATGGCCAGTGGAATGCTGACGGTTTGGACTGGTCGGTGGTGGGTGACACCACCCGTTTTGAAGCCGACTTTTCGCGCGTGGCCAGCTTGGCCAACCTTCAGCCACTCAACGGTCAGCGCAGTTTTGTGCAAGCCCAGGTCAGCCGCCCCTGGATTCGTCCGTGGGGCTTCTTGACCCCCAAACTGCAATTGCACGCCACACGTTACCAGTTGGACGCCCCCCTGACGAATGGCGTCCAGGCTGCGGATCGGGTCTTGCCCACTTTCAGCCTGGATTCGGGCTTGGTGTTTGAACGCGAAACCCGCTGGTTTGGGCGTGACGTGCTGCAAACCCTGGAGCCCCGGGCGTTTTACGCACGCACACCCTACAAAGACCAAAGTTTTCTGCCCGTCTACGACAGTGGCGCAACCGACTTCAACCTGTCCACGATTTACAGCGAAAACACCTATGTGGGTCACGACCGCCTGGTGGACAACAATGCTTTGACCTTGGGCGTGAGCAGCCGGTTTTTTGATGCGGGTACTGGCGCTGAAATGCTGCGTGTCGGTGTCGCGCAGCGCATCCGGTTTTCAGACCAACAAGTGGTGTTGCCAGGGCAAACGGGCAGCACCACCGGCCTGAGTGACATTTTGTTTGGCGCGGGTGTGCGTTGGGACGACCGCTGGTCACTCGATGCCACCATTCAGGCCAACAACCAAACACACGACATTGCGCGCACAACTTTGCAGGCGCGCTACAGCCACAGCGCATACCGGGTCATCAATGCGGCTTACCGCGCCAACAACCAAAACTTGCCAAGCTCTGAGTTTCTCGAAGTGGGCTGGCAATGGCCTTTGAGCGATTGGGTGGGCAGCACCGACCGTCAAGCCGAAAGCGCTTGGACCCGCACACCGGGTCAAGGTTTGGGGCCTGACCGTTGGTATTCGGTCGGCCGGCTCAACTACAGCCTCAAGGAGCGCAGCCTCGTGGACACTTTGGTGGGCCTCGAATACGATGCAGGCTGTTGGTTGGGACGAATTGCCTTTGAAAGGCTACAGACCAACATCTCCAACACCAGCCTCAACAAAGGCACCAGCGCCAACAGCCGCATCCTGTTTCAATTGGAGTTCATTGGTTTTGCACGTGTCGGCGTGAGCCCTTTGAAAAGCCTCAGTGACAACATTCCACGCTACCAATACCTGCGCGACAGCACGGTTCAACCCAGCCGTTTCCAGCACTATGAATAAACTGTTTCTCCCTGTCCGTTCCGCTTTTTGGCACACGCTTTGGTCAGCCATCGGCCTGCTCAGCGTGAGCACCTCAATCGCCCAAATCACCGCCGGCACATCGGGGGCGACAACTGTGCGCCAAGCCGATTTCATCGTGGCGGTTGTGAACTCAGAACCGATCACCAACCGCGAAGTGCAGGTGCTGCGCCAACGTTTGGCCGTTGAGGCCAATGCCCGGGGCGGCAACTCGAACCCCGGTGAACTCAATCGCGCAGCGCTCGAGCAGCTCATCAATGAAAAAGCGCAGCTGCAACAAGCCCGCGAAGCGGGCATCAAAATCGATGCCGAATCGATCGATCAGGCCGAGCTGAACGTGGCCAGCAGCAACCAGTTGTCGCGCGAAGAGATGCACAAGCGCTTGGTGCAAGACGGCATCTCGGTTGGCGCCTTTCGCGAACAATTGCGCACCCAACTGACCCTCACCCGATTGCGCGAGCGCGAAATTGAAGGCCGTGTCCGTGTGACCGACCTGGAAGTCGAACAATTTTTGCTGGAACAGCTAAAAGCCCAAGCAGCCCAGGTGCCCGCACAACTGAATTTGGGCATGGTGCTGATTGCGGTGCCCGACAACAGCAGCGAGTCCGCCGTCAACGCATTGGGTGAACGCGCCGCCGAGGTGGCGCGTCGTGCCCAGGCAGGAGAAAATTTTGCCGAACTGGCCAAAACTTTTTCTCAAACGGCCGACCGGGGCGCCAACGGCGGTGAGATGGGTTTACGCCCTGCCGACCGTTACCCGGAATTGTTTTTAGAGGCCACACGCAGCCTGAAGGCCGGTACAGTTGCGGCACCCGTGCGTTCTGCGGCTGGTTTTCACATCCTGAAAGTCCTGGAACGCCGCCAAGCCAACACCCTGTTGGTGACCCAAACACGCGCCCGTCATATTTTGCTGCGGCCATCGGCACAGATGTCTATCGCTCAGGCCGTGGCCAAACTGACCGAATTGCGACAAGCGATCGTGTCTGGCAAAGCCGATTTTGCTGTGCTGGCCCGCGAGATGTCACAAGACGGCAGCGCCCCACAAGGGGGCGATCTGGGTTGGGCCAATCCGGGCATGTTTGTGCCCGAATTTGAACAAGTCATGGGCCGCCTGCGGCCCGGACAAGTGGGCGAGCCCCTGGTCTCTCGGTTTGGGGTGCACTTGATCGAAGTGACCGACCGCCGCAATGCGCCCATGAGCGATCAAGAGCAGCGCACTTTGGCACGCAGCGCTCTGCGCGAGAAGAAGCTCGACGAAGCCTATGCCACGTGGGCAGAGGACATCCGCAGCCGGGCCTACGTTGAAATGCGCGAGCCCCCCCAATGAAGCACATTGCGCGCAAACGATTCGGTCAGCACTTTTTAACCGATGGCGGCATCATCGGTGCAATCGTTGATGCGATCAATCCCGAAGCGGGACAACCCATGGTCGAGATCGGACCGGGCTTGGCCGCTTTGACTCAGCCCTTGGTGGAACGGTTGGGGCACCTGACGGTGATTGAGTTGGACCGCGATTTGGCGGTTCGCCTGCGTGAGCACCCGCACCTGTCGGTGGTGGAGTCGGATGTCCTGAAAGTCGACTTCATGGCCCTCGCCACCACCATGCTCAGCCATGCACCGGCCGCCGGCAAGATCCGTGTGGTCGGCAACCTGCCCTACAACATCTCCACGCCGATCTTGTTCCATTTGCTCGAGCAGGTCGATGTGATCGAAGACCAGCATTTCATGCTGCAAAAAGAAGTCATCGACCGCATGGTGGCCAAACCCAGTACTTCAGATTACAGCCGACTGTCGGTGATGCTGCAGTGGCGTTACGAGATGGCCAATGTGCTGTTTGTGCCGCCCGAAAGCTTTGACCCACCCCCGCGTGTGGACAGTGCCGTGGTGCGCATGGTCCCGCTGGCCACGCCCCCGGTGGTGAACGTCAAGACGCTGGAAACCTTGGTGCAAGTGGCGTTCAGCCAACGTCGCAAAATCTTGCGCAACACCTTGGGCCAATGGCTGGATGAAAAAGGGTTCACCGGCACATTTGACCTGCAACGCCGCGCTGAAGAGGTGCCTGTGGCCGAATTTGTGGCCTTGGCGCAAACTGTCTGAACGCGTCTACAGCGGCCATTACCCTCCAACACCAAAACCCACGCCCAAAAAAGCCCGTCATCGACGGGCTTTTTCGCGGGTGCCGACGGTGCGGCGCAAGTGCAGATCAGGCTGCTGCGAGCCAATAACCTGCGTTGAATGGGCTGCTCATGCGCAGCGCCAAAGGCGAAACGTCCACCAGTTTGTCGGTGGGCATTTTTTCACCTTCTTCGACCGATTCGGCCATCACGGCGTCGTCGGTGGTTTGTGCCTCAATCGCCCGTCCTGCTTGGCTGTTTTGCGCAGAACGGGCTACAGAAAAGAATAGAAGCATCGGAAGGGTATCTTCCTGTCTCCCCAGTAATCGGCGGTATCCCGGAAGATGTCCAGCAACTGCTCGCGGGCTTCTTTGTCAAATTTAACGTGAGCAGGAATCTGCTCCAGCACCACGATGAACCCAGGCTGAGGGCCCGACTTGTGCAAAGGATCGGTCATGCAGTCGTACAAGGCATCAAAGTTCTTGCCAAAGTGCGAGGGCAGTGTGAATTGCGCACCAATCAAGTCCAGCACGTCTTGTTTGCTCTGGGCCTCGGCCAGATTGGCGTACAAAAAGTGGTGGCCAAGCCCTTGGGCGGCTTCTTGCAGATCGCTCACGCGGTAAGCGCGAATCGACTGCACGATGTTGGACCGCACGCCCTTCAGGGGCGTCTCTTGGTCGTGACGAATCAGCATGTCCATCTCCGTGGTCTTTCTCTAAAATCAACAATCAAGGCTTAACAACAATCAGGCGAAAACTCGCGTAATGGTCTTGTGTGTAGTAACAGGCGTCTGGCTTGCGGGGGGCTTGCCCACCACAAACGATGCGCCGCGCTCCGCGATGCTTGATCCCGGGTGTTCTGACGGTGTATTCACGGTAAAACCCCCGCTGTTCACGGGGCAAAATTCGCTCACGGTTGCCAAAAACTGTCCCGTCCTTCTCGTATGGAAAAGGACCTCCTTGATGGATGAGTTGGTACGTTTCTTGGCCTTCCCGCGGCAAATCGGTCACCCACACTGTGGGTGAATCTTGGGCATCGGTGACTGGACGGGCTTGCACCACAAGGGTGCAAATGGAGACCCAAACCCCCAAAAACACCGTCATCCAGCGCTGTGGGGCGGCCATTTGTCGAGCCACTTTCATGAAAACACCTTTCAGAAGCCCCCGGGTTAACCCGAAAACTCGAAGGCGCTAGTGTGAGGCAATCGCGCTAAAAAAGCAAGCGAATGCCCAATAAACAAGCAGGGCTTGTTTGTGAATTCGACATTTAAGTGAGCGCAAGCTCTGGTTTTAAGCCTTAGCGGGCCACATTGGCATCGGCCACAGTCAATGCCGTCATGTTCACAATGCGTCGCACCGTGGTGCTGGGCGTCAAAATGTGCACCGGCTTGGCGGCGCCCAGCAGCACCGGGCCCACGGCGATGTTGCCGCCCGCTGCAGTTTTGAGCAGGTTGTAGGCGATGTTGGCCGCGTCGATGTTTGGCAAAACCAGCAAATTCGCGTGACCGATCAAGCTGCTGTTGGGCATGATGGCTTGGCGAGCAGCTGCATCCAGTGCCACGTCACCGTGCATTTCGCCGTCGACCTCAAGCCATGGCGCATTTTTGCGCAACAAAGCCAGCACATCGCGCATTTTGATGGCGCTGGGCTCGTTGGACGAACCAAAGTTGGAGTGCGACAACAAGGCCACTTTGGGCTGGATACCAAAACGGCGCATTTCTTCAGCCGCCATGAGGGTGAACTCGGCCAACTGCGCGGCGGTCGGGTCGTAGTTGACGTGGGTGTCCACCATGAACAGCTGACGACCGGGCAGCATCAAACCGTTCATGCAGGCGAAGGTGTTGACACCGGGGCGCTTGCCCACCACTTGGTCGATGTAGTTCAAGTGCATGGGGTTGTTGCCCCAGGTCCCGCAAATCATGCCGTCCACATCGCCTTTGTGCAGCAGCATGGCCCCTATGAGGGACAGGCGGCGACGCATTTCGATTTTGGCGATTTCCTCGGTGACGCCCTTGCGTTCGGTCAAGCGGTGATAGGTTTGCCAGAAATCACGGTAGCGGTGGTCCGACTCCACATTGACCACGTCGTAATCCAGCTCTTCTTTCAGGCGCAGGCCAAACTTGTCGATGCGCTCGGCAATCACCGAGGGGCGACCTATCAGGGTAGGTCGGGCAATGCCCTCGTCCACCACAATCTGGGCAGCACGCAACACGCGCTCTTCTTCGCCCTCGCTGTAAGCAATGCGTTTTTTGAGGGCGCGTTTGGCGGCCGTGAAAATCGGCTTCATCATGGTGCCAGAGGCATACACAAAGCCCTGCAGTTTTTCACGGTAGGCCTCCATGTCTTTGATGGGGCGCAAGGCCACGCCACTTTCCGCCGCCGCTTGGGCGACAGCAGGGGCAATTTTCATCATCAAGCGCGGATCAAAGGGCTTGGGGATGAGGTATTCGGGACCAAATGCCAAGGGCTCGCCCACATAAGCGGCCGCCACGACTTCGCTTTGCTCGGCTTGCGCCAGTTCGGCGATGGCATGGACCGCAGCGATTTCCATCTCCAGCGTGATGGTGGTCGCGCCGCAATCGAGTGCGCCCCGAAAGATGTAGGGGAAACACAGGACGTTGTTGACCTGGTTGGGGTAATCGGTACGGCCCGTGGCCATGATGGCGTCGTCACGCACGGCTTTGACGTCATCGGGGTCGATTTCGGGGTTCGGATTGGCCAAGGCAAAAATCAACGGCTTGGCCGCCATGGACTTGACCATGTCTTGTTTGAGCACACCGCCGGCCGACAAGCCCAGGAACACGTCCGCGCCTTCGATGACCTGCGCCAGAGTGCGTTGGTCGGTTTTTTGCACGAACTGGATCTTGTCTTCGTCCATCAGCTCGGTGCGGCCTTCGTAGACCACGCCGGCCAGGTCGGTGACCCAGATGTTTTCACGCGGAATGCCCAGCTTGACCAACAAGCCCAAACAAGCGAGCGCCGCAGCGCCAGCACCGGAAGTGACCAACTTGATCTTTTTGGGGTCTTTGCCCACGATCTTCAGGCCGTTCAGAATGGCAGCACCCACCACGATCGCGGTGCCATGCTGGTCGTCGTGGAAAACCGGAATCTTCATGCGCTCGCGCAGTTTGCGCTCGACGTAAAAGCAATCGGGCGCTTTGATGTCTTCCAGGTTGATGCCGCCAAACGTCGGCTCCAAGGCCGCAATGATCTCGACCAGTTTGTCCGGGTCTTTTTCATTGATCTCGATGTCGAACACGTCGATGCCCGAGAACTTCTTGAACAACACGCCCTTGCCTTCCATGACCGGCTTGCTGGCCAGGGGACCAATGTCGCCCAAACCCAAAACGGCGGTGCCGTTGGTCACCACACCCACCAAGTTCCCGCGGCTGGTGTATTTGAAAGCGTTGGCCGGGTCCTTGACGATTTCTTCGCAAGGCGCGGCCACACCCGGGGAATAGGCCAAGGCCAAGTCATGTTGGTTGACCAGTTGTTTGCTGGCGGCGATGGCGATTTTGCCGGGCGTCGGAAACTCGTGGTATTCGAGTGCGGCTTTGCGCAGTTGGGCGCGTTTTTCTTCGGCTTGGACCTTGTTGGTCATGGGGATGCTCCATTTCAAGAGCGTGCTGCAGTGGCCGACGGCCCTCAGCAGCTCCTGTTCATTTTGTTAGGGGTGGCGATCTGCGCAATGACAGTTCGGCGTCAGGTTCATTGTAGACCCCGGATGATGCGGGTCCGGCGGTGGGTCTTGGCTTCAAAAGTGAGTTGGCTTTTGGCTTTTTTGCACCAATGCGCGCCATTCAACGCCCATGCTTCCAAGCTTTGTGTTGCAAGGCCTGCGCGACGCTGGTCGAACGCGGTCCGGGGATCACTTCAAAAGGCGTGCCGGCTTGCAAGGTGCCGGGCCTGTCCACCGCCAAATAAAAACCACAGCGCCCACTGTGCACCATGTCTTTGGCCGCCTGCCCATAGCCCATCACGGCGTTGAACTTGCCGCAGGGCTCGCGCGGCTGCGTCACGCGCAGCAACACATCGCCCAGTTGCAAAGCGTCTCCGATGAACAGGTTTTCTTCGAACACCCCTTGGAGGCTGAGGTTTTCACCCAGGTAGCCTGGGGGCAAGTCTTCTTCAAACATCGTGGCGCCTTGTCTTTGGCGTTGCGCTTGCCACCAAGGCAAGTGTTCGGAGGGCAAGGCATAAATCGCCTTGCGCAAACCACCGTGCACAGTCAAGTCGGCTTGCTCGTCACCCGCCAGGCCCAAAACCCCGACCTCGATCGGGCCTGTCCTGAGGGTTTTGCCAATGGCGGACACCAACTTGCGTCCGCCGACCCTCAATGGACGGACCTGCCCCGTCTGGATCGACAGCACACGCCCTTGCTGGAGGTTGGGCAGGCGCGGCGTGGCCGTGTCAGACACGGGTCAGCCCCGCATCAAGGCTTCGATCTCATCGGCCTTGACGGGCACACCGCGCGTGATGAGCTCACAACCGGTATCGGTGACGATGGCGTCGTCCTCAATGCGAATGCCGATGTTGTGGAATGGCTCTGGCACCCCTGGCGCAGGCCGCACATACAGGCCCGGCTCAATCGTCAACACCATGCCAGACTGCAGGATGCGGCTCGGGCGGTCCTTGATGATTTCACCGCTCAGCGGGTCTTTGCGTTCGCTGACCTGGCCCAGCTCAGATGGCTCGATGTAACTGCCGCAATCGTGCACATCCATGCCCAGCCAGTGACCCGTGCGGTGCATGTAGAACTGGAAATAGCTGCGGTTGGCGATCACGTCCTGCGCGTTGCCCACTTTGTTCTTGTCGAGCAAGCCCACGTCGAGCAAGCCCTGCGCCAGCACGGCCACAGCGGCTTCGTGTGGCGCAACAAAACGTGCGCCGGCATAGGTGGCCGCCACGGCGGCGTTTTGCGAGGCCAGCACCAGGTCGTACAAAGTGCGTTGAGGGCCGGAAAATTGGCCGTTGGCCGGGAAAGTGCGGGTGATGTCGCTGGCGTAGCCGTCGAGCTCGCACCCCGCGTCGATCAGCACCAGGTCGCCGTCGCGGATCAACGCCGTGTCGGCGCGGTAATGCAGCACGCAGGCATTGGCACCGCCTGCCACGATGGAGCCATAAGCCGGGTACTGCGAGCCATGCTGACGGAACTCGTGCAGCAATTCGGCGTCCAAATGGTATTCGCGCACTTCTTGCCCCGCGCGCAACATGGCGGCGCTGCGCTGCATGGCGCGAATGTGGGCACGGGCGCTGATGGCCGAAGCACGGCGCATGATGTCCTGCTCGTGCGCATCTTTGACCAAACGCATCTCGTCAAGCACGCTGCACACATCGCGCTGCTGCTCCGGACACACCGCGCCAAAACGCACCCGCGCGCGCACCGACTGCAACCATGAGGCCACCAAGCCTTCTAGCCCTGCGTGGATCGCAAACGGGTACCAAACGGTGCTGCGGTTGTCCAGCAACTTGGGCATTTGCACAGCCAATTCAGCCGATGACATGGCACGGCTCACCCCCAAAGCGGCGGGTGCGGCATCGGGCCCCAAACGGATGCCGTCCCACACTTCGCGCTCCATGTCTTTGGGCTGGCAAAACAGCGTGGACTCGCCGTCTGCCGTGATCACCAAGGTGGCATGGGGCTCAGTGAAGCCCGTCAGGTAATAAAAGTAGCTGTCGTGCCGGTACAGATAATCGCTGTCGCGGTTGCGCGGGCGCTCTGGCGCGGTGGGGATGATGGCGATACCGCCCGCGCCCAATTGGGCAGCAAGGCGGGCACGGCGTTGGGCGTAGAGGGGGTTCGAAATCATTTGAATATTGTAGAAGGCCACCCCTGAGGCCGAATGCCTGTGGGGCACTAGACCCATTCGCGAGCAGGGGCTCGCGACCAAAAAATCAGGCGTCTGGCATCGGCCCTAGACGCCGTTGAGCTGCGCCAGACGCTCGGGCGTGCCCACATCGGTCCAGTCCCCGGCGTAAACCTCACCCGTCACCTGACCACGGTCCATGGCGGTGCGCAACAGGGGGGCCAAAGCCAGCGCGACGCCCTGGGGGTTGCCGGGGGGCAGCCCACAGTCTGCAAAGAAGGCTTTTTTGTACAAGGCCATGGTGCTGAATGTGTGGTCACAGCCCGCCGACCCTTTGGGCAGGTTGAGCACTTGGCCCGAAGCCGACAAGCCGAAATCGCCGCCCGGGTTGTGCGCCGGGTTGGGCACCAGCCACAAATGGGCCAAGGCGGTGCTCGCGGCAAAACGCTGCCATGCCTGTGGCGTGAACACAAAGTCAGGCGCGAAGACATCGCCCGCCACCACCCAAAAAACATCGGCCAACTGAGGCAAAGCACGCACGATGCCGCCAGCGGTCTCCAGCGCTCGGCCAAAGTCCTCGCCTTCGCGTGAGTAAGCGATCTGCACTTCGGGCAAACCAGGCCAGCTGATGCGGTCCCCCCAATGTGACGAAATCTGCCCACCCAACCAGGCGGTGTTGACCAACTGGCGGGTGTAGCCGCCTTGGGCCAGCGCCTGCATGGGCCACAGCATGAGCGGCTGGCCTCGCACATGCAGCAGCGGCTTCGGGATCGCGTCGGTCAGGGGCCGCATGCGTTCACCGCGACCCGCAGCGAGGATCATGGCTTGGGCCAAGGGCTCGGTTTTGCCCAGGGCGGTAACGAGCGCAGACGGGGAAGATGAAGTCGACATGCCCGGATGTTGCCATGCTTTGAGGCGCTCACGGGACACAAGCGGCCCTGCGGACAGGCCTAAACTTCTGATGCCAAAGAAAGAGACCCTCCATGACACGCCCCCTGCCCGCCGTCATTGCCGCCGCACAAAATGCCTCTGAACGCATGGCGGATCGCCACACGCCTTTTGTCATGAACGACTGGTACGTCGCCGCCTTTGGCGAGGAAATCAAAGACCAGTTGTTGGCACGCACACTGCTCGGGCGCCGACTGGTTTTTTACAGAACGAGCACGGGGCAAGTGGTGACGCTGGAGGACCGCTGCCCGCACCGCTCCATGCCCCTGTCGGCCGGCACCTTGACCCAGGACACCATCGTGTGCGGCTACCACGGCCTGCGCTTCAACACAGAGGGCGACTGCATCGAGGTGCCCTCACAGGCGAACTGCCCGAAAAACGTGGGCATCAAGGCCTACCGCACCCATGAGCGCGGTGCGGTGGTCTGGATCTGGATGGGCGAAGCTGCGCAAGCCGACCTGTCCAAACTGCCACCACAAGACTGGATGGAAAGCGCCGAGTGGGCGCGGTCGCAAGGTTATTTGAGCCTGCAAGGCAGTTATGTGCGCCTGCACGAAAACCTGCTGGACCTGACGCATTTGAGTTTTCTGCACGCCAAAAGTTTCGGCACCCCCGATTACGCCAAAGCCGCATTTGAGAGCGAGATCGGCGATGGCCAATTTGCCTTGCTGCGCAGCGTGGTGCCCACCACCTTGCCACCGGTGTGGGGCATTCCCACAGGTTTGACGGGTCAGGGCCAAGCCGCCCGCATCGTGCGCTCAGAATTTCGCAGCCTGGGCCTGCACGAGGTGTCGGTGACTTTCTACGATTGCCACTTGCCAGAACATGGGCCTGAAAACAAGCGTCCCGAGTTTCGCATCCGCACCGCGCACATGCCCACCCCAGAAACGGCCACCAGCACCCACTACTTCATCGTGCATGGGCGCGACTTTGCCTTGGACGAACCGGCCACCACGCGCTTCATGCACGATCAATTGTTTGTGGCGTTTCAAGAAGATGTGGACGGCCTGGCACTGCAAGAGCAAGCCTTGGCCAGCACCCCACTCGAAGATTTGTACGAATTTTCAGTGGCTGCCGATGCACCTGCCGTGGCCATGCGCCGTTATGTGCTGGCGCGGCAACACCAGGAATCGCAGGACTGAAGCTGGCTTTGTTCTCCGCCATCCCAGCCTCTGGATACCCGGCGGACAACCGTTAAAATCACGGGTTTTCCCGAACCCATCACCGGAGCTGCCCCCATGGCCAATACACAACACATGGCGAACGCCATCCGCGCCCTCGCAATGGACGCCGTTCAACAAGCCAACTCCGGTCACCCCGGCGCCCCCATGGGCATGGCCGACATGGCTGTGGCGCTGTGGGGCGATCACCTGCAGCACAACCCTAAAAATCCGCACTGGGCCAACCGCGACCGCTTTGTGCTGTCCAACGGCCACGGCTCCATGCTGATTTATTCGGTGCTGCACCTGACCGGCTACAAGCTGCCGATCGATGAGCTCAAGAAATTCCGCACCCTGCACAGCAAAACCGCTGGCCACCCCGAAGTGGGCGTGACGCCCGGTGTGGAAACCACCACTGGCCCACTGGGCCAAGGCATCACCAACGCCGTGGGCATGGCGCTGGCCGAAAAAATGCTGGCCACCGAGTTCAACCAGGACGGCCATGCCATCGTCCATCACCACACCTACGTGTTCCTGGGTGACGGCTGCCTGATGGAAGGCATCAGCCACGAAGCCGTGGCACTGGCTGGCGCCTGGAAGCTCAACAAACTGATCGCCCTGTACGACGACAACGGCATTTCGATCGACGGCCAAGTGGCCCCTTGGTTCATCGACAACACGCCCCAGCGCTGTGCCGCCTGTGGCTGGAACGTGATCGACGCCGTGGACGGCCACGACGCCGCTGCCGTGTCCAAGGCCATTGCCGCCGCCAAGCACAGCGCCGACAAGCCCACCCTGATCGTCTGCAAAACCGCCATCGGCAAGGGCTCGCCCAACCGCGCGGGCACGTCCAAGGCCCATGGCGAGCCACTCGGCGCTGAAGAAATCAAGCTCACCCGCGAAGCCATTGGCT
>NZ_CAMBNZ010000042.1 GCF_945869175.1 Limnohabitans sp. Rim8
ATGTCGACCAGATGCGTGACCACCTCCAGCCTGGCGAGCGCGTGTTGGCTTATGTGCTGGGTCGTGTGGTTTTGGCGGGCCGTGGTTTGTGGTTGTTGACCGATCAAAACTTGCTCATTTCAGAGAACGACAGCGGCACCTTGGTCCACCATGTGGCGCTGAAAGACATCAGCGAAGCTGAGTGCGTCAAGGGCAAATATGGTGACACCCTGCGTGTGACCGCTGCGGGCCAGCAGCGCAGTGTGTATGGCGCGTCAAGCCACTTGGCCGCAGTGTTTTACCGCGCCTTGGGCCAAAAAGCCCCGTGCAGCCCCGTCTTGAAACCCACGGCCTTGGACGCTGACGACGTGGCCGAAGTGGTGCACCATTTTTCTGACGCTGCGCTGCGTTTGCAACCCGTGGCCATGGTCAACGCAGATGTCCACGCTCTGATCGCCCAGCTGGCACACGCCGCCGCCAATCAAGGTTGGTTGCAGTCCAGTGAAGCGCACTTGGTGCGTGTGGCCGAAACGGCGCACTGACCTTCAAGTTATTTGACTCTTATGGGAGCTCACACCTGTGAGCGAAGGTTCTCAGGGCTTGCTGGCTTCTATGCGCTGGGTGTCAAAGCCAAGTCTGGCCAGCTTGCCCAGCAGCGCCTGGTAAGTGGCTGCAGGCATTTGCGGCGTGCGCGACAAAATCCACAAGTACTCGCGCTGGGGTTCACTCACCACCACCCATTGGTAGTCCGGGTCCAGGTCGATGATCCAGTAATCGCCCCAGACCAGCGGGATGAACGACAACCACGAGGGTGCAAAGCGCACCTTGAGCTGGGGCGAAGTCGCCCCACCGATTTGCTTTGCTGCGCCCAAAGCTTCGCTCCATTTGCCTTTGTCGGTTTTGCAGCGGTTGAGCACTTGCACCTGGCCATGGGCTTGCAGCGAGTAGGTGGCCTGTGAGCTGCTGGCGCATTTTTTCTGAAACCAATTCGGGTATTTGGCGATTTCGTACCAAGTGCCCATGTAGCGCGGCACATCGACCGCAGGCACGGTTTTGAGTGGGGCCAGTTCAGCCAGCGCAGGGCTCAGGGCCCCCAGACTGATCAGGACCCAAGCCAGACAGCGGGAGAACAAGCGGTTCATCAAACCACGATCGGGTTCAGCGCCCCGTCCATGCTCATGCAAATGCCGGTGATGTAACTGGCTTTGGACGAGGCCAGGAACAGCACGGCGTGTGCAATTTCTTCGGGATCGGCCATGCGTCCCAGCGGGATTTTGGCGACGGCTTGCGCCATGGCTTCTTCGGTGCCGATGCCCTTGATGCGCGCCTCGGCGGCCAGGCCCTCTTGCAAGCGGTCGGTCAAGGTCAGGCCGGGGTTGATGGCATTGACGCGAATGCCTTGCGGCCCATAGGCCGCAGCCAAGCCTGCGCTCACCAGCATCAACGCGGCGTTGGCCGCTCCGCCGGGCAGGTGAATGGGGCTGGCCACTTTGCCACCATTGCCCACCACGTTGACCACGTTCCCAGCACCGCGAGCGGCCATGCGCTGGATGCTGGGCGTGATCATGTGCACATAGGTGAAGTACTTGGCCTGCATGGCATCGGCATAGGCTTCGGGTGTCAGATCTGGGGCGGGTGTGCGTTTGGCAGCGCCTGCCGAATTGACCAGCACATCCACTGCGCCGAACGTGTTCTCGGCCGAATCCAAGGCCTGCAGCGCCGCTGCAGCATCGCGCAGATTGGCCGCCACGGTGTGGATGCGGTCAGCAGGAAAAGTCGCTTGCAGTTGTTGCCGTGCCGCGTCCAGGTTGGCCGCCTCGCGGGAGACGAGGGTCACTTTGGCGCCTTCTTCCAAAAAGGCTTGGGCGCAGGCCAGGCCAATGCCTTTGCTGCCGCCAGTGATCAATACATGCTTGTCGCGAAGGTGCAGGTCCATGAAGTTCTCTTCTGCTGAAATGAGGGGATTGGTTTGGCAATTTAACCACCCTTCATACCCTGTTGCTTTATGAACCTCAAAACCTCTGCATTGAGAGCGCGTTTGAACCAAGTTGGCCTCGTGGTGGCCCCTGGCGTTTTTGACATGGTGTCTTTGCGCCTGGCCGACAGCTTCGGCTTTGATGCGCTGTACATGACCGGTTACGGCACCGTTGCTTCGCACATGGGTTTGCCCGATGCGGGTTTGGCCACTTACAGCGACATGGTGGGGCGCGTCACGGCCATGGCCGGCATGGCCCGCACGCCCTTGATCGCCGATGCCGATACCGGCTACGGCGGCTTGCTCAACATGCGCCACACCATCCGGGGCTATGAGGCGGCAGGCGCTTGCGCCATCCAGTTGGAAGATCAGGAGTTCCCCAAAAAATGCGGCCACACGCCGGGCCGTCGCGTCATCCCCATGGCCGACATGGTGCGCAAGATCCAGGTGGCGGTGGACTCGCGCGACTCCAAAGATTTTTTGATCATCGCCCGCACCGATGCCCGCACCACGCTGGGCCTGGATGAAGCGCTGCGCCGGGCTGAGGCCTACGCCAAAGCCGGTGCCGACATCCTGTTTGTGGAGTCGCCCGAGACCGAAGAAGAAATGCGCCGCATTGGCCAGAGTTTTGACCTGCCGTTGGTCGCCAACATGGTCGAGAAAGGCCGCACACCGGTGCTGACCCGCCCCGAGCTGGAGGCGCTGGGTTACAAGATCGCCATCTTCCCGGTCACTGCCTTGCTGGCGGGTGTGCAGGCCATGACGCAGGTTTACCGACAGTTCAAGGACACGGGCTCGTCGGCCAATGGCCCGACGCCCCTTTATGACTTTGCCGATTTGACGAAGCTCATGGGCTTTGAAGATGTTTGGGCATTTGAAAAACGCTACGCTGAAACCGATTAACAATCATAGGAGACAACCATGCCAAATAAGACAACACCCCCGCGCCGCCAATGGCTCAAAGTCGCGCTCAGCACCTGCATGATGGCGGCGGCTTGCACTGGGCTGGCCCTGAGCGCCGGTACGGCCGCTGCGCAAGCGGCCTATCCGGCCAAACCCATTCGCCTGGTGGTGCCCTTTGCGGTGGGCGGCGTGACCGACACCAGCGGTCGCCTGATCGCCGAGCAGCTGTCCAAGCGGCTGGGCCAGCAGGTGATCGTGGACAACAAACCCGGCGCTTCGGGCAACATCGGCACGCAAATGGTGGCGGCGGCCGAGCCCGATGGCCACACCTTGCTGCTGGCCTTTGATGGCACCATGGTCATCAACCCGCATGTGTTTCCCAAAGTGGGTTTTGATACCGCGAAAGACTTCGCACCGATTGGCAAAATCGGTGACGCGATTTTGATTTTGGTGTCGCACCCTGGCGTGTCGGCCAAAACGCTGCAACAAGTGATCACTTTGTCCAAAACCCAGTCGGGTGGCCTGTCATACGGCACGTCTGGCACGGGTGGCACGCCGCACATTGCAGGTGAATTGCTTAAACAGCGCACCGGTGCCAACCTCACGCACATCCCCTACAAAGGCGGTGGCCAAGCGTTGACCGATGTGCTCGGTGGCAATATTCCCTTGGTCTACACCGCAGTGGCCGGTGCTTTCCCCCACGTCAAGTCGGGCAAGCTGCATGCCGTGGCGGTGTCCAGCGCCCAGCGCGCGCCTTCCCTGCCTGACGTGCCCACGTTCATTGAAGCCGGTTTGAACGATTTCGACATCAACTCCTGGGTCGGCTTGCTGGCCCCGGCCAAAACGCCCAGGGCGGTTGTGGACAAGCTCAACACGGAGTTGAACGCGGTGCTGAACGACCCGGCCGTGCGCGAACGCCTGAACACCTTGGGCATCACCGCCAGCCCAGGGGGCCCAGAAAAGTTTGGCCGCGACATGGCGCGTGACCTGTCGCGTTACGCGGCAGTGGTCAAGGCCGCCAACATCAAGGCGGAGTGATTCAAGCCCGCAGCCCTTTGACCAGCGGCTGGGCCAGCCGCTCGCCCTCTTGATGCCAGAAGGCTGGGTCGGCGCTGCGGATGCGGGTGATGGCGTTGCCCATGTGCTTGGCGGCGGCATCACGTGCTGCCGCCGCGTCACCGGCTTGGACGGCTTGCAAAATCGCTAGGTGCTCGGTTTGCACTTGCGCCGCAAAGTCCATGCGGCGCGCTTCGTTGGCGCGGGTCACTTGCGTGGCGCCATGCAAGAATTGACCCAGGTATTCCAGCGTCTGAATCAAAAACGGGTTGCGCGTGGCATCGGCAATGGCGCGGTGAAACTTCACGTCTTCGTCCACACCGTCGCCACCCGATTTCACGGCCGCATCCAGTGCCTGAACGGCTTTTTCGATGGCCAGGATATCGCGGTCATTGCGCCGCTCAGCGGCCAACGCGGCCACTTCGGCCTCCAGGGCCCGTCGCACCTCGACCATCTGAATCACGGCTTCTTGTGAGGCCGCGTGGCGTGATGCAAAGTTGAGCGGTGCGAAAGGCAATTTTTGACTGACAAAAACCCCGCTGCCTTGGCGCGACTCGACCAGGCCAAGTGACTTGAGGCGTGAAACGGCTTCGCGCACCACCGTTCGGCTGACTTCGAACTGTTCGACCAAACGGGCTTCGGTGGGCAGTTTGTCGCCCGGCAAGAGCCGGCCTTGCGTGATTTCAGTCGCTAATTGCTCGGCCACTTGGTCGGACAGGCGTGCACCGCTGGTCACGGGAGTGAAGGGTTGGATCATGGAGTTGTCATACAAAAGACAATGTTCGAGGATAGCGCGACTTCAACATCGCTGCTGTCCGCAAACCACATGGCCTGCCTTGAGGCCAAATGCCCAAGTTCTAAAATTACGAATAGGTAAACTGATTTATCTATAGTAAATTATGAGGTGTCGCGCCCGAGGGTGCATTTTTCATGGCTGGAGACCCCTCATGGGTGCTTACATCAATCCCATCTATCCCTACAAGTCGCCGGTCGACCTCATCTCGACGCCTGCGCAACGCAAGCCTTTGATCGTGATTGGCGCGGGCCCGGTGGGTTTGGCTGCGGCCATTGATGCCCGGCTGCAAGGCCTTCAGGTTCTGGTGCTTGACGACGACAAAACCGTCTCGGTGGGCTCACGGGCGGTTTGCTATGCCAAGCGTTCGCTTGAAATCCTGGACCGTTTGGGCATTGCCGATGAGGCCTGCGATCAGGGTGTGAGTTGGAACATTGGGCGCACTTTTCTCGAAGAGGGCGAGGTTTATCAGTTCAACCTGGTGCCCGACGCCGGCCACAAGCGCCCCGGCATGATCAACTTGCAGCAATACCATGTGGAAGAGATGCTGATCGCCAGAGCGCTCGAGTTGGGCGCCGACATCCGCTGGCAGCACAAAGTCACCGCCGTCACCCCCCACGACGACCACGCCACGCTGACGGTCGAAACGCCCGATGGCATATTCGGCATCGAAGCCGACTGGCTGGTGGTCGCCGATGGCGCGCGCAGCCCGATTCGCCGCCACTTGGGGCTGGACATCGAAGGCCGTGTGTTCCAGGACCGGTTTTTGATCGCCGACGTGATCATGAAGGCCGACTACCCCGCAGAGCGCTGGTTCTGGTTCGACCCGCCGTTCCACCCCAATCAAAGCGTGTTGCTACACAAGCAAAGCAACAACGTCTGGCGCATTGACTTTCAGTTGGGCTGGGACGCTGACCCCGAGGAAGAAAAAAAGCCCGAAAAAGTCATCCCCCGCCTGAAGGCCATGCTGGGCGATGAGCGGCCTTTTGAGCTGGAGTGGGTCAGCATCTACACCTTCCAGTGCCGCCGCATGACCGACTTCCGCCACGGCCGCGTGCTGTTTGTGGGCGATGCGGCGCACCAGGTCTCGCCTTTCGGTGCGCGCGGGGCCAATTCGGGTTTTCAGGATGCGGACGATTTGATGTGGAAGTTGGCGCTGGTGATCCAAGGCCAAGCCAGCGACAGCTTGCTGGACACCTACGCGCACGACCGCCAGTTTGCTGCCGATGAAAACATCATGAACTCGACGCGCTCGACCGACTTCATCACGCCCAAAAGCCGCACCAGCAAGACCTTCCGCAACCAAGTGCTGGCGCTGGCCAAACATCACCCGTTTGCGCGCAAGTTGGTGAACTCAGGGCGCTTGTCCATGCCCTCTTTTCTGACCGAATCGGTGCTCAACACGCCCGATGGCGACACCTTTGCCGGCCAGATGGTGCCCGGCGCACCCATGGACGATGCCCCCGTGCAGGTGAACGGGCAAGAGGCTTGGCTGCTGGACCAAGTGGGGCGCGGCTTTGCAGCTTTGTTGTTTGTCGATGCTGCCCCCGATGTCCAGACCCTGGTCGCGCTGCAAAGCCTCAAGCAAGGCGCTGTGCCGGTGGACAGCCTGATCGTGTCCCAACAGCTTTTGCAAGTGCCCGGCTTCCAAGTGCTGGTGGACGCGCAAGGCTGGATGGCCAAGCGCTACGACGCCCAAGCCGGCACCACCTATTTGCTGCGGCCCGATCAGCATGTGGTTGCCCGCTGGCGTCAGCTGGACACGGCCCAGCTGCAAGCCGCATTGACCCGCGCCCTCGGTGGCCACATGGGCCAAATTTGAATCACCACCCACAGCGATACCGCCATCGACATGAACAGCACTTTGAAAACCGAACCGAATTTTCATGAAGCGGGGCGACGCTTCTTTCGCGACTTTTCGCCTGGCGACGAGTTCTATGAGCAGCTGATCGACGCCCACAACGGCCTGAGCGACGAACAAAGCGAAGCGCTCAATGCCCGCCTGATCTTGCTGCTGGCCAATCACATTGGCGATTTGAAAGTGTTGCGTGAGGCCTTGCAAGCTGCGCGCTCATCGGCTTGAAATTTCGGGCTTATTGAGGCTTTCGACCCTCTTCCAGCATGGCGTGTGCTTCGTCTGAGAGCACGGCCAATACACGGCCAAACGCCTCGTAATCTGCGTCGCTCAATGTCGCTCGCAAGCGATCTTGCCTGGCCATCGATCCCACAATGCCTTGCCTGAGCAATGCGATCCCCGCCGCAGTCGCCGACAAAAGCTGGCGGCGGCGATCCACGGTGTCGGTGTCCATGGCGATCAAACCTTTTTCTGCCAGTTCGTAGCTGGCCCGGCTGACCTGGCTGTGGTCCAAGTGCGTGGCTGCGGCCACCTGCCCCGAGGTGCTCGGCCCCAAGCGGTTGAGGATCACCAAGAGTCGCCATTGCCTGCTGGACAGGCCCAATTCACGACCCACTGAGCTTTCCACAACCCTGGCCAGCAGGTGCGACAGCACGGAAACGCGAAAGGTGATCAAGGTTTCAGGCGCATGCCGCTTGAGCGCCGCCGCACTGATGGTCTTGGGTTTGTTTGTCATTGAAATATTTGCTGTAGCAAACAATAATTGGCTATGATTTGACACCACTTTAACAAGGAGACACGCATGCTTCAGTCTATGGGTCGGTATTGGGGAGCCCTGGTTTTGACCGTTTTCGGGGGCGCAACCGCTCTCGCAGACACTTACCCCAGCAAGCCCATCACTTTGGTCGTGACCCAAGGGGCGGGCTCGGGCAGTGACGTGACCGCCCGTTTGTTGGCGGGCTATATGGGCCCGCTGTTGGGTCAAAACGTGGTGGTCGAAAACCGCGTGGGCGCGTCCGGCATCATTGGCCACCAGTCCGTGGTGCGTGCGGCGCCTGACGGTTACACCTTGTTGTTCACATCGACCGCAGGTTTGTTTGTGGTGCCGGTGATGAATGCCAATGCGAAATACAGCCTCTCGGACTTTGTGCCTGTGGCGCCTGTGATGCGCGCCCCGTTTGCGGTCTTGGTGGCCAACACCCCGGCTGCACCCAAGACGATGAACGAGCTGATCCAGACCGTGCGGGCCAAGCCGCAGAGCTTTGCTTCGGCAGGGATTGGCACCATGACGCATTTGGGCAGCGAGTTGGTGTTGCGCAAGGCAGGCGTTCAGGCCACCCATGTCCCCTACAAAGGCAGTGGTGCCGCATTGACCGATTTGATGGGGGGTCAGGTCCTGTTCGCCACGGATTCCTTGACGGCCTCGATGCCCTTGATCCGAAGCGGCAAGTTGCGTGCCTTGGCCACCACCGACCTGGCCCGAGAGGGCTCATTGCCAGACGTGCCCACCCTGAGTGAGGCGGGCATTCCTGGTGTGCAGGTGGCCGCCATTGGTGGTTTGTTTGCCCCCAAAGGAACCCCCAAGGAAGTGGTCGACAAAATTGCCACAGCCACGGCCAAGGTGCTCGCCAACCCCGATGTGGCGCAACGCTTTGCCGCTGTTGAAACCGATCCGCTCAAGGTGTCTATGTCGGCCTTCAACGATTTGTTGCGCAAAGAAGCAGACACCTGGAGCCCCTTGGTGCGTCAGCTGGATTTGAAACAAGAATGAGCGCTGGCCAACACCTTCCCATGGAGGCGCTGCAAAATCAAGCCACAGGCCCTTTGCAGGGCATACGCGTGGTGGACTTGTCGCGTCTGGTGGCCGGGAACATGCTCACCTTGCAACTGGGGGACTTTGGCGCCGATGTCATCAAAGTCGAGTCCGCTGGCGCCGGGGACACCTTGCGTGAATGGCGAGAGCCCCATGCGGATCATCCCGATGGCTACGACGGATGGTGGCGCACTTATGCCCGCAACAAGCGCAGCCTGGCTTTGAACCTGCGCCATGCTCAGGCGATGCCGTGGCTCAAACGCTTGATTGCCACAGCACAGGTCTTGGTGGAGAGTTTCAAGCCCGGCACCTTGGAAAACATGGGCCTGAGCCCAGAGCAATTGCACGCGGACAACCCGGGCCTTGTCATTGTGCGTTTGTCGGGTTGGGGGCAAACAGGCCCTTACCGCGAGTTGCCAGGCTTTGGCAGTTTGATCGAGGGCTTCAGCGGCTTTGCCCACAAACACCGCAGCGCCGGTGGTGCGCCCCAATTGCCCAACATGGCCTTGGCCGACATGGTCGCGGGTTTGACGGGGGCCTTTGCCACCTTGGCCGCGCTGCGCGAAGTGGAAGTGCGCGGTGGTCAAGGTCAGGTCATTGATTTGTCTTTGCTCGAGCCCATGCTGGCGATCATGGGCCCCGATGTGAGCAATTTCTCAGCGACTGGCGTGGACCCTGAACCGGGACAAAAAATCGCATCGCCGCGCGGCAGTTACCGATGCAAGGATGGCCTATGGGTGTCCATGTCGGGCTCCACAGACACCATGGCCAAGCGTGTTTTTGAGGCCATTGGAAAGTCCGATTTGTTTTTTGATCCGCGCTTTTCAAGCAACGCGGCCCGCTTGGCCCATGACGAAGAACTCGATGCCATGGTGGCGCAATTCATGCTGCAGCGCAGTCAAGACGATTGCTTGAAACACTTTCGCCAGCATGGTGTGACGGTGGGGCCCATTTATGCCTCACCTCAATTGATCCAAGACGCGCATGTGGTGCAGCGCGGGGTCTATATTCAATGCGATGCCGGCGATGGTGCGGAGCCCACGGTCATGCACCAGGTCACGCCCAGACTGCAAGGGACGCCGGGCAGCATTCGCCGGGCAGCGCCCCTGCGCGGGCAACACACCGAGGAACTGTTGACAGAACTCGGTGCGAACCCTCAAGAACGCCAATCATTGAAAACCCTGGGAGCGATGGAATGCCGTTGAAACCTTTGCGCTCTTTGCTGTTTTTGCCAGCGACCGCAGACCACCTGTTGGCCAAAGCCACAGAAAGAGGCGCTGACGCCTTGGTGATCGACCTGGAAGACGCCATACCGCCAGAACGCAAAGCAGCGGCCAGGCCGATGGCCCAGGCCGCAGTGCGTCAATTGGCCGCGCGGGGGGCGCAGGTGGTGTTGCGCGTCAACAGCGATCCCGCACTGTGGCAAGAGGACCTTCGGGGCATGCCCGTGGATGCCCTGTCGGCCATCATGCTGCCCAAGGTGGAATCTGGGGATCAGGTGCAAGCGCTGGCCCATGCCTTGGCCTGTTCGAGCGGTGAACAGGCGCCACCCATTGCGGCCCTGATTGAAACGCCGCGTGGTGTCTTGGCCGCTGCCAGCATCGCCAGTCACAGCGCTTTGTGTGCTTTGGGCTTTGGTTCAGAAGACTATGCGGGCGCCTTGGGGGTGCCTGCCGATCCCGCGGCTTTGACCTGGCCGGCACAACAGGTGCTGACCTGCGCGCATGCCTATGGCCTGCAGAGCTGGGGTCTGGCGGCCAGCATCGCTGAAGTGGACGACATGGTGTCTTTTGCGCGGGCTGTCGACTCGGCCCGAGCCATGGGCTTCACCGGCTCGGTGTGCATCCACCCGCGCCAAGTGCCGGTGGTCAATCGGGGGTTTTCGCCCAGCGAACAAGAGCTCGCCTGGGCCCAACGTGTTCTGGCGGTCGATGGAGCCGCCAGGGCGCAGGGCTTGGGCGCCATCCTGTTGGATGGCCGCATGTTGGACAAGCCCATCGTCGACCGGGCGCGCCGCTGGTTGGGACTGTGGGGGTGAATGCCCACGGGGGCATGGCTTCGCCATGCCATTGGGTCAGCTGTTGGGCGGCTTCGGCCCAGGGGGCTTACCCCACAGGCTCGGTCATTGCCCAACCGGACCTCACCACGGCCATTCCCGATCCCCTTTTGGGATTGCAAAACCAATCCTTGCGCATGGTCATCCGGCCCGCTGTGTGGTCTCAACGATTTCGGCTTCGCATCAGCCATGCCTTTGGTGATCGACCCTTGGCGCTGCGGGGCATTCGCTTGGCGCTGCATGCGGGGGGCGGCGCGTGTTGGCCTGACACCCGCGTGGCCTTGCCCGACATGGACATTGGCGCTGGTCAGACCCTGTGGACGCCGGCGGTGGACTTGCCTTGGCTGAGCGATCACGCCTTGGCTTGGATGGACGGTCGCGCCTTGGCTTTCAGTGCCTTTTTGCCAGAGGCCAGTGGCCCCATCACCTGGCATGCGAAATCCATGGCGACATCCTATGTGTCTCAGCCGGGTGACCCACTGGCCGCAGCCGATGCCTCTGAAACCCGATTTCCGCACACCACCACCTCCACTTTTTTCATCGATGCCCTCGATGCTTGGCTGCCCGAGTCGGTCCACGCGGTGGTGGCTTTCGGGGATTCATTGACAGACGGCACAGCCACCACACTCAATGGCCATGACCGATGGACCGATGTGATGCAACGCCGTGTGTGGGCTGCAGGTCACCGTCAGATGGCGGTGGTCAACGCGGGCATTGGCGGCAACCAGGTGGCAGGGCCTTCGCCATCGCTGGGGCCTTGGCGCGGAGGCCCTGCGGCTGCCGAAAGGATCAACCGAGATGTCCTGAGCCTGTCGGGCGTCCAAACCGTGATGTGGTTGCAAGGCATCAACGACTTCAGCGACAACGGCCAGGCCGAGGTGGCCACGGTCGTTCAGGCCATGCGCGACGCTGTCGCACAAATGCAAGCCAAAGGCTTGCGGGTGATCGGTGCCACGGTTCCCTCTGCCTTGGGCAGCACCCGGCCTGGGCATGGCGGCGCTGAGCAAGATGCCCGCAGACGAGCGTTCAACCAGCAAGTGCGCCAGGGCACTTTGTTCGATGACTATGCCGACGTGGATGCCGCTTTGACGGACGACAAAACCGGACGCTTGCGCAGCCAGTTCAACGGCGACAGCACTTTGGGCGAAGCCGGTGATGGCCTTCACCCCAACCGCGCGGGCCATGCAGCCATTGCAAGGCGGTTTGAAGGCGTGTATTTCCGCAATGCCTCCAGTTGAACTGGAGACCTGATGCACGCCGAAGTTTGAAAACGGCGGTACGAAACAGCCAATGGCCCCGATGGTTCACTTGCAACAGCGCGTTCAGCGCCTGCGCAGGAAAAACTGTGCCGCCACACCGGTCAGGGCAAAGGCCAACATCACCCAGCCCAGGTTGACCGCGCCGTGATGCGGCACCAGACCCACCAGATAACCCCCGGCGGCCCCGGTCAGTTGTTGCATCAGGCCGGCCACCGCAGCGGCCGAGCCGGCCAGTGCGGGCAGCACACCCACGGTGCCGGCCAGCGCAGGCGGGTTCAGCAAGCCGTGGCCAAAACCCAGCAAGAGCAGCGGCAAAGCCACAGCCAGAGCCGATTGCACACCCCCCAAGCCCAATGCCAGCATCACGACCAAACCGCCCAGCGTCAGGGACTGCCCCCAAACCATCACACGCGATTCGCCCGCTTGCTGAATCAGCCTGGAGGTCATGAAGTTGCCCAGAATGTACGACACGGGCACGGCCATGATGAACCAGCCAATGCCGTCCGGCCCGATGCCGTAGCCCTTGAGCACGATGGGGGCCCCCGCAAGGAAAGCGTAAAACGTGGCGGTGGTGGCCGCGAGGATGGCCGCATACAGCAAAAAGCGCGGCTCGCGCAGCAAACGGGCGTAGGCGCTGAGCATGGCCCGCAGCCAGTGCCCAGCAGCGGGCGCGGAGGGGGTCAAACGCGGCAAGCCCAGTCAAGCGGCCACCAAGAGCAGCACAGCCAACACAGCCAGCAGCACAAAGTTGGCTTGCCAGCCAAAGCGCACATGGATCTGTCCGCCAACCAGTGTGGCCAGTGGCGGGCACAGGCCCAGCGCCATGCCGATGTAGGCCATGACACGGGTGCGATGCGGCCCTCTGAACAGGTCTTGCACCATGGAGCGACCGACCACCATGCTGGCCGCGCTGCCCGCGCCTTGCAGCACCCGGGCAGCGGTGAGTGTGGCGATGTCGGTGGCCAGCGCAGCCATGACGGAGGCCAGCCCCGCCACGACCAGACCCAGCATCAAGATGGGTTGGCGACCATGCCGGTCAGACAGTGGACCGTAGACCAGTTGCAAGGCACCGTAGGCCACCACATAGCCGCTGAAGGTCAGCTGCACATCGGCTTGGTGGGTAGCGAAGACAGTGCCCCACTCCTGCATGGACGGCAGGCACAAGGTCATGGCCAGAAGGCCAAATGAGATTTGCGCCAGCACGTTGGCGATCAGCCATGGGCTGTGGGCGCCAGTGGCCTGGTTGCCGGGCGCGGAGGACATGTCAGCGGCGCTGCAGTTTGTAAACGGCCGTGCCGGCCATCAGGTTGGGTAATGTGCGCACTTCCTGGCCATTTTGCAGGCCAAAAGCGTCTAATACCTGCAACTGGTTTTTATGGGCCAGGTCACCGAAGTCGGCAAAGGTGCCCACACGGATGTTGGGCGTGTCGTACCACTGGTAGGGCAGGCGTTTGGTCACGGGCATGCGGCCACGCAGCACACTCAGGCGGTTGAACCAGTGTCCGAAGTTGGGAAAGGCCACAATGCCGATCTTGCCCACGCGCGCGGTCTCGCGCAGCATCACCTCGGCATTGCGCAGGTGTTGAAGGGTGTCGATTTGCAACACCACATCAAAAGATTGGTCTGCAAAGACTTTCAGGCCCTGGTCCAGGTTCAGCTGCAGCACGTTCACGCCGCGCTGCGCGCAGGCCAGCACATTGGTGTCGTCGAGTTCCACACCGTAGCCCGTGCAGCCCTTGTGCTCTTGCAGGTGCGCCAACAAGGCGCCATCCCCGCAGCCCAAATCCAGCACGCGTGCGCCTTGTGGCACCAAGCGGGCGATCGCTTGCAAGATCAAGGGGTCGCTCATGCGGCACCTCCAATCGCGGGTGTGAGGCTTTGCGCGATCTTGTCAAAGTAGGCACGCACAAGGTTCAGGTAGCGTGCATCGTCGAGCAAAAAGGCATCGTGGCCGTGGGGTGCATCGATCTCGGCATAACTCACGTCGCGGCGGTTGTCGATCAGGCCTTTGACCATTTCGCGGCTGCGTGCAGGCGAAAAACGCCAGTCGGTGGTGAAGCTCACCAGCAAAAATTTGCAGGCCGCACGCTCTAGGGCTTTGGACAAGTCGCCGCCAAAAGCTTGGGCCGGGTCGAAGTAATCGAGGGCCCGGGTGATCAGCAAATAGGTGTTGGCGTCAAAGTATTCGCTGAACTTGTCGCCTTGGTAGCGCAAGTAGCTTTCAATCTGGAACTCCACGTCTTGTGTGGAGTATTTGTAGCCTGTGGCGCTGTTGACCGCGTTGCGCAACTCACGGCCGAACTTCTCGTTCATCACGTCGTCGCTGAGGTAGGTGATGTGGCCGATCATTCGGGCGATGCGCAGACCGCGTTTGGGCACCACGCCGTGCTCGTAAAAATGGCCGTTGTGGAAATCCGGGTCGGTCACGATGGCGCGGCGGGCCACTTCATTGAAGGCGATGTTTTCGGCGTTCAGGTTGGGTGCGCTGGCCACCACCACGGCGTGTTGCACGCGCTCGGGGTATTGCAATGTCCACGAGAGCGCTTGCATCCCGCCCAAGCTTCCGCCCATCACGGCGGCCAGTTGGACAATGCCCAAAGCGTCCAGCAAACGCGCCTGGGCGTTGACCCAGTCTTCGACAGTGACCACAGGAAAGTCGGCGCCGTACACATGGCCGGTGTCGGGGTTCACATGCATGGGGCCGGTGGAGCCAAAGCAAGAACCCAGGTTGTTCACGCCAATGACGAAAAAGCGATCGGTGTCCAGCGGTTTGCCCGGGCCAATCATGTTGTCCCACCAGCCTACATTGTTGGGTTGGTCGGTGTAGACCCCCGCCACATGGTGCGAGGCGTTGAGCGCGTGGCAAATCAGCACCGCGTTGGACTTGTCGGCGTTGAGCGTGCCGTAGGTTTCGTAGCTGAGGGAGTACGCACGGATGGTGGCGCCGCTTTGCAAAGGCAAGGCGGCTTCAAAGGTCATCGACTGTGGCGTGGCAATCAAGCGCATGGCGAAAATGAAAAAACCCGATAACGCTCAAGAAGCGATACCGGGTTGGACTCGACCTCTTTAGCTGCATTTTGGAATCCATTGAATTCCTGCGCCCGCAAGCTGGAGCAAATCGGCGCCATGGGAGTATAAATCAGCCCCAGCCCAGCAGCGCCACTGCGCCGAGCACGGCAAAGACGCCGGCCGAGATCCGGTGCACCCAGCGCAATGGCACGCGTTGGGTGATGGCGTCGCCGAACCACACCACAGGGGCGTTGGCCAACATCATGCCCAAGGTGGTGCCTGCCACCACGGCTAACCAAGCGTTGTATTGCGCGGCCAGCATCACGGTGGCGATTTGGGTTTTGTCACCCATCTCGGCCAGAAAGAAGGCCACCACGGTGGTCAGGAAAACGCCCATGCGGGGGGCTTCGTTTCCTGATTCGTCGTCCAGTTTGTCGGGGATCAGCATCCACGCGGCCATGGCCATGAAGGAAGCCCCCAGCAGCCATCGCAGCACATCGGGGCCCACCACCGTGGTGACCCAACTGCCCAAGGCGCCGGCCAATCCGTGGTTGGCCAGTGTGGCCACCAAAATGCCCAACACGATGGGCCAGGGTTTGCGAAAGCGGGCCGCAAGCACCAGCGACAAAAGTTGGGTTTTGTCGCCCATTTCGGCCAAAGCCACGATGCCGGTAGAGACGAGGAATGCATCCATGGGGAACGGGCAGTTCGGAGTTCAAAGTGAATGCATCTTACGTGACCGTTTTGAGGCGGTTTGTTGATGTGCATCAATTTGGGCTTATTTCTTGCTTTCGTTTGGTGCGCGCAGGGTTTTCCGGCCCTTTATGCACCAACTTAAATCAAAAATCACCAAGAGAACTTCATGGAAGCACTGAAACAGGGCGCGGACGCGCTATTTATATTGTTGGGCGGCATCATGGTGCTGGCCATGCACGCCGGTTTTGCTTTTTTGGAGCTGGGTACGGTTCGTAAAAAGAACCAAGTCAACGCGCTGGTCAAAATTTTGGTCGACTTTTCGGTCTCCACGGTGGTGTATTTTGTGGTCGGCTACAGCGTGGCCTATGGCACGACCTTCTTTGTGGGGGCCGAGCAATTGGCCGCCAAAAACGGCTACGACTTGGTCAAGTTCTTCTTCTTGCTGACCTTTGCCGCCGCCATCCCTGCCATCGTCTCGGGCGGCATTGCCGAGCGCGCCAAGTTCTGGCCCCAGCTCATTGCCACTGCGGTGATTGTGGGTTTCATTTATCCCTTTTTTGAAGGCATTGCCTGGAACCAGCACTTTGGCGTGCAAGCCTGGATCAAGGCGGTCACAGGTGATGAGTTCCATGACTTTGCGGGCTCCGTCGTGGTGCATGCCATGGGCGGCTGGATCGCTTTGCCCGCGGTGGTTTTGTTGGGCGCGCGTTATAACCGCTACCGCAAAAACGGTGAGGTTTCGGCCCACCCGCCCTCCAGCATTCCGTTTTTGGCTCTGGGTTCTTGGATTTTGATCGTGGGCTGGTTCGGCTTTAACGTGATGAGTGCCCAGACCCTCGACAAAATTTCGGGTCTGGTGGCCGTCAATTCGCTGATGGCCATGGTAGGCGGCACGCTGGTCGCTTTGGTGCTGGGCAAAAATGACCCGGGTTTCGTGCACAACGGCCCTTTGGCCGGTCTGGTGGCGGTTTGTGCGGGCTCTGACCTGATGCACCCATTTGGTGCGTTGGTGGTCGGTGCTGTGGCTGGTGGCCTGTTTGTGATCATGTTCACCCTGACCCAAAACAAATGGAAGATCGACGATGTGCTTGGCGTTTGGCCATTGCATGGCGTGTGTGGCGCTTGGGGCGGTATCGCCGCGGGTATTTTTGGCGCACAAAGCCTGGGTGGCCTGGGCGGCGTCAATTTGACTGCGCAATTGATCGGCACGGGTTTGGGCGTGACTTGGGCTTTGTTGGGCGGGGTGGTCGTTTACGGCGTGCTCAAACTGACTTTGGGTTTGAAACTTAGCCCAGAAGAAGAGTTTGATGGCGCCGACTTGAGTGTTCACAAAATCAGCGCCGCACCCGATCGTGAAGTGAGTTGGTAAAACAACAGATTGGGGCTCCAAGGCCCTTTTGCAGTGGTTTTCAGGGATTATCCCTTGCGTTTTATTTTGTTTTATCGATCATAATATTTTCACTTTGCTGTAATTAACAGCAAAGTCTTGTTTGCGGTGACCAGATCAGTTTCGCTTTCTTTCCGAAGTTTTCAGGTTTGACGAATGCGTTATCGGAGCTCCATCGCTTTTATTTCAGTGTTTTGAGGAGTCCCTTTTATGGGCAACAAACTTTATGTCGGCAACCTGCCTTACTCGGTTCGCGACGGCGATCTGGAACAAGCCTTCGGTGAATTCGGTGCTGTGACCAGCGCCAAAGTCATGATGGAACGTGATACGGGCCGCTCCAAAGGCTTCGGCTTTGTGGAAATGGGCAGCGATAGCGAAGCGCAAGCGGCGATCAACGGCATGAATGGCCAGCCTCTGGGCGGCCGCAACGTGGTGGTCAACGAAGCCCGCCCCATGGAAGCACGTCCCCCCCGCACAGGTGGGGGTGGCTTTGGTGGCGGTGGCGGCTATGGTGGTGGTCGCCGTGAAGGCGGCGGCTTTGGTGGCGGTCGCGAAGGCGGCGGCGGTGGTTATGGTGGTGGCCGTGAAGGCGGCGGCGGTGGCTATGGCGGTGGCCGTGAAGGCGGTGGCGGCTATGGCGGTGGCCGCGAAGGTGGCGGTGGTCGCCGTGAAAGTGGTGGCGAAGGCGGCGGTGGTGGTTTCCGAAGCCCTTACGGCGCTGGGCCCCGCGGTGGTGGACGCCGTGAAGGCGGCGGCGGTGGTTATGGCGGTGGTAACGGTTACTGACGCATGATCAACCGTTCTGGGTGAACGGCGTTCGCTTTAAAGCAAAGCCCTGTCAGCAGGGCTTTGTTGTTTCTGGCCATCGACCACAGCCCCTCAGGGTTTTGTGGTTGTGGGCATCAAGGTGCCGCGAACACGACCTTGCAGCACGTATTCCCCTGTGTTGCTGTTGAAGTTCATGGTGTTGGCAGTGAACACATCGCGGCCACGGGTGATGTGGACGGGGTCGTCGGAAAGCACACGGTCTTCATCGGGCAAGGCCACCAACCGCTCTCCGCGCAGTTCAATTTGCGGGCGGTTTTCTTGTGCATGCTGGATGGTCTGTGCCTGACCGACCAGCGTGACCTGGGTGCCATCGTCGCTTGCAACGCCCTGCAGGGCCTGTGCGCTCATGCGGCTGCCATTGTCATTTTGAGCAAAGATGCGGATTTCTTCGATTTGAAGGTTCTCTGTCGCGGGGAAGTGCTGCGCTTTCTTGCCTGTGATTTCCCGCGTCATTTGCCCCGTGGCGTTAAAAGACTTGACAGAAAAATCGCTCAGACGGTAATCCGGTTCTTGGCGAACGGGCTTGTTGGCTTCAGGGCTGCTCAGGGCGGGGATGCTTCGGACCAACCACCAGCTGCCCGATGCCAGCATGGCCACAACGATCAAAGGCAGATACAGGCTCAAGGCATCCAAGAGTCGGCGCAGTTTCATTCAGAAGGTCCGGTGTGGGCATGGTCGCCGACTTGTGCCAACAAAGTGGCGTAATGGCCAGAGGCCACCAACAACAGATCGCACAAAGCGCGTACTGCACCTTCGCCACCGCGCTCGGTGGTGATGTGGTGGGCCAAGGCTTTGACTTGGGCATGACCGTTCGCTGGCGAGCAAGCCAAGGCCGCTCGTTGCATGACAGGCAAGTCGGGCCAGTCATCGCCCATGGCGGCCGCTTGGGACCAGTCGAGCCCCAGAGTGGCTAAAAATTCCTCAGCGGCTGGACGCTTGTCTTCTGTGCCAAAACGCGCATGGGTGATGCCCAGGGCTTGGAGGCGCAGTCGCAGTGCGGGCGAGTCGCGCCCCGTGATGACCACAGGGGTGATCCCCACCTGTTGCAGCAACTTCAGGCCTTGCCCGTCGAGCGAGTGGAAACGCTTGAGCGCTTCGCCGGACTCGGAAAAATACAGCCCCCCGTCGGTGAGCACCCCATCCACATCGAAGAACACCACGCGGATGCCTTGGGCTTGCAACAGCAACTCGGGGGGGAAAATCAAAGCGGGGGTCAATGTTGGCATGTCAAATCACCTTGGCTCGCATCAGGTCGTTGGTGTTCAAGGCGCCGCACAGCAGCCCTGCATCGTCGACCACCAAAATGCTGGTGATGCGGCGTTGCTCCATCATCTCCGCCGCTTCAACGGCCAAAGCGCCCACATGGATGGTGTGCGGGTTGGTATGCATCACATCGCAGGCTTTCAGGCTGCGCAAATCAGCGCCTTTTTCAATCAGGCGGCGCAAGTCACCGTCAGTGAACACGCCCAGCACGCGACCCGCGGCATCGGTGACAGATGTGGCCCCCAAGCCTTTGCTGCTCATTTCGCGCATGAGGGCGGTGAACTCGGCGTCGGGGCTAACCTGGGGCACGGCATCGCCTTGGCGCATCACGTCGGCCACATGGGTCAGCAGGCGGCGACCCAGAGCACCACCGGGGTGGGAGCGGGCAAAGTCTTCGGGTTTGAAGCCCCGGGCATCCAGCAGGGCCACCGCCAAGGCGTCGCCCATGGCCAATTGCACCGTGGTGCTGGCGGTAGGGGCCAAGTTCAGGGGGCAGGCTTCTTTGTCAACCGAGCAATCGAGCACGATGTCGGCATGGCGTGCCAGTGAAGAAGTCAGCCCGCCTGTCATGGCCAGCAAGGGCACACCCAGGCGTTTGAGGACCGGCAAGATCGCCACCAGCTCGTCGCTCTCACCGCTGTTGGAGATGGCCATCACCACGTCGATGGCCTGGATCATGCCCAGATCGCCATGGCTGGCTTCGCCAGGATGCACAAACATGGCCGGGGTGCCCGTCGAGGCCAAGGTGGCGGCAATTTTGTTGCCGATGTGTCCACTTTTGCCCATTCCCGTCACGACGACTCGGCCCTGTATGCCCAGCACCAAATCCACGGCTTTAACAAACCGGTCGTCCAGACGGCTTTGGGCTTGCAGCAAGGCGGCCGCTTCAATGGCCAAGGTCTCGCGTGCAAGCTGAAGGGTGTGGGTGGAATTGACGGGCATGGCGCCATTTTATCGGGCGCTTGCATGGCGCCTTTGACAAACCCTTGCAAGCCGCCGCACCAGGGTCAGTTGCGTCATCCGTGCTTGTTAACATCCAGGCATGGGCGCTTTGGAATTGACCTTGTTGTATTTGTTGGCTGCCGTGCTGGGCGTGGTCGGCTGCCGCATGCTCAAGTTGCCGCCTATGTTGGGTTATTTGGCGGTCGGCGTGGTGATTGGCCCCAATGCCATGGCGCTGGCACAAAACTCAGCAGGCGTGAAACATCTGGCCGAGTTTGGCGTGGTGTTCTTGATGTTTGTGATTGGGCTGGAATTCAACTTGCCCAAGTTGCGCTCCATGCGCAAGCATGTCTTCGGTCTGGGGTTGTTGCAGGTGGTGTTGACCCTTGTCATCGTGACCGTGTTTTCCTTGTTCGTGGCCACTTTGGCCCCCACGCTTTGGAAGATGGAGTGGCAAACCGCTTTGGCTTTGTCCAGCGCCATGGCCATGAGCAGCACGGCGATCGTGATCAAACTGGTGGCCGACCGATTGGAGTTGGAGTCCGAGCATGGCAAGCGCGTGGTCGGTGTGTTGTTGTTCCAAGATTTGGCGGTCGTGCCGCTGATTGTGATGATCCCGGCCTTGAGTGCGCCAGCCGAAGAGATGTTTTCTTCCTTGCTGCTGGCAGCCGCCAAGGCCACGGTGTTGATCACGGTGTTGATGACGGGTGGCCAAAGGGTCATGCGCTGGTGGTTGACTTTGGTGGCGCGACGCAAAAGCGAAGAGTTGTTTGTGCTGAACTTGCTGTTGGTCACGCTGGGGCTGTCTTGGATCACAGAAATGGCTGGCCTGAGTTTGGCACTGGGTGCTTTTGTGGCGGGCATGCTGATCTCAGAGACCGAGTACAAGCACCAGGTGGAACTGGACATTCGGCCTTTCCACGACGTGTTGCTGGGCCTGTTCTTTATCACCATTGGCATGATGCTGGACTGGCACATTGTGGTGGACCGCTGGGCACTGGTGTTGCTGCTCACGACCTTGCCGGTGTTGTTCAAGTTGGTGTTGGTGGCGGCATTGGCCAAGATGACTGGCGCCAGCCATGGGGTGGCGCTGCGCACGGGTTTGTACTTGGCGCAAGCCGGTGAGTTCGGCTTTGTGTTGCTCACCTTGGGTGCGCAAAGCCAGATCATCCCCCCCGCTTTGCTCAACCCCGTGTTGGCCAGCATGGTGCTGTCCATGATGGCCACGCCTTTCATCATCATGCACAGCGACCGCATCGTGCTCAAAGTGGTGGCCAACGAGTGGTTACAACAGTCTTTGCAGATGACCACCATTGCCCGCAAGTCGATCAACACATCCAAACACGTCATCATTTGCGGCTATGGGCGTTGTGGCCAAAACCTGGCACGGATGCTCGAAAAGGAAAACATCCCCTACATGGCGCTGGATTTGGACCCTGACCGGGTTCGGCAGGCGGCTGCAGCCGGTGATTCGGTGGTGTTTGGCGATGCCGGGCGCTTGCAGGCGCTCATGGCTGCAGGCCTGGCCCGCGCGAGTGCCGTGGTCATCACTTACCTGGATGTGCCTGCTGCCATGAAGGTGTTGGACCACACCCACAGTCATGCGCCCCAAGTGCCGGTGATCGTGCGCACAAAAGACGATTTGGACTTGGAAAAATTGCAGCTCGCTGGCGCCACTGAAGTGGTGCCCGAGGCCCTGGAAGGCTCGCTGATGCTGGCCAGCCATGCGCTGGCGCTGGTGGGTGTGCCCATGCGGCGCGTGATCCGTATCGTGCAAGACCAACGCGATGCCCGATACAACCTGTTGCGCGGGTATTTTCATGGCGCGGATGACGACACACTGGACGAAATCGAGCACGAGCGTTTGACCACGGTGGGTCTGCCTCAGGCTTCGCCCTGGTTGGGCAAACAAGTAAAAGACTTGGCGTTTCACGCCATTGGCGTGCGCGTGGTGAATTTGCGCCGGGCCAATGGCCAGACTGAAAAAGTCACCGACGACACCGAGTTTTCATCGGGCGATACGCTGGTGTTGTCGGGCAAGTCACAAACATTGGCGGTGGCCGAAGAAAAACTCTTGCGCGGTTGAGTCGGAGAAGGGGTGTGGCGGTGGCCTCAATGGGCCGGCGAGGGCTTCAGCAACCGAGTTGATCGGCCAGGGCATTCAAATCAAACGCATGAAGGTCATTGCCCGCACGGGGCGAGACATCTTTGGGGTGGCCTGCGCCAAACTCCAAAGGGCGTTCGATGTAGGCGCTGCGCAAACCGCAAGCACGAGCGCCTGCCAAGTCCTCGTGGTGTGCGGCCACCAGCATGACCTGCTCTGGGGCCAGGTTGAACACCTTGGCCACGCCCAGGTAGGTGGCCGGGTCGGGTTTGTAGGCGCGAAATACCTCTGCGCTCAGCACGCAGTCCCAAGGCAAGCCGGCCCGCTTGGCCATGTTCGTGAGCAATCCGATGTTGCCATTCGACAAGGTGGTGAGGGTGAAGCGGCGCTTCAAACGGTTGAGCCCCGCCACACTGTCGGGCCAGGCCTGCAGCCGGTGCCAGACGCGGTTGAGGTGCTGGCGTTCAGTTTCGCTCGCATGCAAGAGGCCAAATTCGGGCAGCAAGCTGTCCAAAATCATGCGGTTCAA
>NZ_CAMBNZ010000043.1 GCF_945869175.1 Limnohabitans sp. Rim8
CAGCCTTTGTGCCGTCAAATCGTTCACCGTTGTTGGTGCCAGTAATTTTTCCCATGATGACTCTAAGCCAGGCGATTTGATTTATAAAAATTGATAAGGTAATTTTGCCATAAATCTGTGATTTTTGATAGTATGGTGATTACAAAATACAAAAATCTATTTAATATGTGGAAAAACTCACCAAGCCGACAATCAAATTGACGGTTCAGAAATGGAATCATCCGTTGTCTATCCCTGAACTGAGTTCACTGCGGCCGTGATTAGGATGTCGCGCCCCTCTGAGGTTCGCTTGAGTTGGACCTTGAACATCGTGGCTTGCAAGGTCTTCCGATCACTTGATTGAGGCGCGCCTAACTTCTTTGCGCCTCTTTCGTTTTGACAACAGCATTAGTCTGCTGCTTTGGGAGGACGACACTTTGACCGACTCAATGTTGCGGTCCCGCTGTTGCTTTCGCATTCTTCACCAAAGTATTTGCGTAAGAAATGAATTATTGTTTCCAAGTCCACTTTTGATGTGTAAAAAATGTGAAAAAAGGAATAATGAAAATGCAAAAAAAAGTCGCCACTAAATAATGGAAATCAAGAATATAAAAAAAGGAATTAACTGCCAAGGTGATGACGAAACTAAAAAGAGAGGCGATCAAAAATCTAAAGTAAAGATGAATTTTAAGTGCTTGATCGAAAACAAAAAAAGAATTAATAAAATAAGATATTAAATTAACCAATAGGAAAGACGAAGAGGATGAGATAATAACATTAATTCCAGCCAATCCAGTGAGAATGTAAATAAATAAAAAATTTAAACTTGTGTTAAAAATACCAACCAAGAAAAATTTAGATATACTTAATTTAATCATTATTATTATTGATAAATTCTCTGATAATATAAGCTGGGCGTTGTTTGGTTTCGGTGAATATAAGTGAAATATACTCGCCCAAAACTCCAATGCCAATTAATTGAATACCACCCATAAACAATACGGCAATTATGGTAGATGCATATCCAGGGGTGTCAACGCCGAAAACAAGTGTTTTGATTAAAATTAAAATTGAATACAAAAAAGAAAATGAAGCAACAGATAGGCCTATATATGTCCAAATTTTTAAAGGTAGGGTGGTAAAATTGAATAGACCATTAATTGCTAGTTTATATAAACTCATTAAAGTAAATGAAGTTGCACCCTTAAGCCTAGGGGCAACTTCATATGAAATATTGACTGTTTTGAAGCCGACCCAGCTGTAAATGCCCTTCATGAATCTATTTTTTTCAGGAAGTGAGTTGATAGCATCAACAACTTTGCGGCTCATCAATCTAAAATCTCCTGAATTCAATGGCAGAGGGTGTTCAGTCATTGAGTCATTTATTTTATAAAAGTAATTGGTTAATTTACCTCTTAAAAAACCATCATTTTTACGGTCTATTCTAGAAGCAAAAACAACGTCCCAACCTTTTAAATGAACATAAACCATTTCTTCAATAAGTTCAGGTGGGTGCTGTAAGTCTGCATCAATAGGAATCACTACATCACCAAATGCATGCACAAGTCCGGCGCTCAATGCCGCCTCTTTACCAAAATTCCTAGAGAAATCTATGATTTTCATTTCAGGAATAAGGAGTTCTTTCAATACCACGAAAGAAGAATCACTGCTGCCATCATTGATGTAAATCAATTCGTAGGGATGCGATATTTTTTTCAATGTTGAAATCAGCCTATTGTGTAAAAAAGGAAGATTTTCAGATTCATTGAAAACTGGAATAATGATTGAAATCAACATAAATTATCTTTTCCAATTTAAATTAGGTGTGACTGTACCAGCTTTTAATAAGGGAGAGTAAGTAGACCATCCTGTGGGGTCAGTATACTTGAGA
Organism: Limnohabitans sp. Rim8; assembly: GCF_945869175.1. Classification (GTDB taxonomy): domain Bacteria; phylum Pseudomonadota; class Gammaproteobacteria; order Burkholderiales; family Burkholderiaceae_C; genus Limnohabitans_A. The sequence continues at coordinate 1,871 of NZ_CAMBNZ010000043.1, forward strand.
ATGATATTCATGTCTTTATGGGGATCAATTTGAATATTTAAAGACCCTTGTCTTCTAAACTTAATTACTCCGTAACTTTCCGGAAGCAGTATTTCATACGATCCAACTGAGTAGGGCCCGAAATACCAATCAACCCGATCAGGAGCCTTTGATATTTTTAAATTTATGAATAGCGGTTCATCCGGACGTAAAGAACTTTCAAATCTCTTTTTGATATTTACAAGGTCAAAAGATTTGTCTTCAATACATTGACACTCTAGACTATAAATCCAGAATTGATCCTTGATATCGTTGATGAAAAATCCATCAATAATTATTTTAATATTATTTTCACTTTTTAAAATATTGCTTTTTAAATCAAATAGTCCAGCAATAAACCAACCTGAATCAAGTACAGTTTTACTAGGAAATAGGTTGACCATGCTTTTATTTTCTATGATGAATTTAGCGTGGGCATCAAATTCTTGTCCAATTAAAATGGTATCAGCTCTAAATTTATGTGACTGCTTGGCTGACAATGGAAGTGTTAGCAGACAAAAAATCATGAAAATAATTTTGCCGATATTTTTTTTAAAAAATACCAAGAAGTTAAATATTGATACGGTTATAAATAAGCTTGCAAAAGCCCAAAAAGCAAATAAATATCTGTCGGGATAATTGATTCCTGGGTGATTCATTAAGGGGGCGAGTGGCAGAAGTAATGAAATCAAAGTGACCGAAATAAAAATGATGCGCGACGGTTTTTTAAATAGATAAATAATGGATAATAATAAAATCGCAAATGAAGGAATTTGCCATAATTCCCCAAAAATGAGTTCAGGTATTTTTAAATATCCGCTGAAATACTTTTCAAAATCAATGCCATTGCTGGGGTTTCCAGTAGAGTAACCTCCAATTGCAGATGGTAGCATGTACAGACGCCAAGCTGTATAAGCCAACCCTACTGTAAAATGAGAAAGAAAAATTTTATAATTTAATGTTTTATTGTTCCAGTAAATTAAAATTAAAATAACAATGAGTGGGACGTAAATTTCTTTGCATAAGGTTGCTATTACATAAAAAAATAAAGAATATACAATGAACTTGTTTTCTTTGGTATTGGTAAATTTGATGCTGAATATGATTGAGAGCAGGCAAAAAATCATACCCTCAATATAATGCCTTGTCATTAACTGCTCGGTCACTGCATAGAGCGGGGCACCAGATATAAATAAAATAAAACATAAAAATCCTGATTTGAAATGATTTGTCAATTCATTGGACAGATGAATCATTAAATAAGATAAAAATACCAACGATAATAAATGATGGCAGTAAAAACCAAGAGGATTCAATCCAAATATTAAATAATCAATTTTAAAGCTTAAAATTAACCAAGGGGTTAAATTATTTGATGAAAATTTTCTCCAAATTTCTGGGTTTGTAAAATTATCAAATATACTGGTGTTATAGGCGTGTAGAAGTATTTGTGAGTCATCCCACCGCCAATTTGCATTGAAAAGGTGTTGATTAAAACCAATAAATATCAGGGTTAAAAATAACAAGTATTTTAGAGATATGTGATTGAAATTCATAGCGCTAGAGAGATGAGTCGATAGATGCTAAACAATGGACGCCTATAAAAACTCTGGGACAACAGAGGTCGGGATCTCCGAAGCAAAGCAGAGGCCAAGGGTCGTGGGTTCGATCCTCGCCAGCCGCACCAAACGCAACGTTGCCTCCTTCATGGTGGCTTCTTTGTTGTGAACACCCCGGTCAAGGTGTTGTGGGGTCTGACGTTAGCGTCTCTTGAACCCGACGTGCACCTGTGAAGCGTTTGGTCCAATAAGCTGCTCGCAGGTCATCCACCCGCACCGCCTTTCCTGCGCTGGGGGCATGGATGAATTTGCCATCTCCAATGTAAATGCCCACATGGCTGAAAGTTCGGCGCATGGTGTTGAAGAAAACCAAATCGCCAGGATTGAGCTCATTGCGATCAATCTTTTCAGTTGATTTGGCTTGTTCGTCGGCGCGACGCGGTAACAATCGCCCCACAGAGGTTTCGTAAATGTGACGCACAAAACCGCTGCAATCAAAGCCAGTATCGGACGAAGACCCACCGCGTTTGTAGGGAACGCCGAGAAGCGTCATGGCTTTGCCCAACATCTGGTTGGTTTTTTCGCCGACCGTGGTTTTGACCTGGTCACCCAGCATGATCAGGTTAACTGTTTCGTTGGCACGCTTGTCCATCGGCACCTGTGCGTCTTCAGGGGCTGCAAAGGTGAGTGAGGCGGCCAGCAACAAGCAGGCGGCCACTGAAAAAGCCCTAAAAATCACGGTTGGGATATTGATGCATGGGAGGGCGATGATAACAAGCCAATAACGCTTTGGCACAGCGAGTCTCTGTGGCGCTCAAAACCACCTTAGAGATATAGCGCTTCAAACTCCGTAGCGGTCTCTGTATGCTTGGACTTTGGGTAAGTGCATGCCCACTTCATTGCCGGTCTGGGCGGATAAATAAGCCAGCAGGTCTGACAGTTGGGCGATGCAGCACACGCTCATGCCCAGCGTATGGCGTACATATTGAACAGCACTGTGCGGCACGTCCAAGACCGAACCGTCGGCTTGTTTTTCGGTGGCCATTTCCTGGCGGTCCAGAGCAATGGCCATCGCATGGGGTGTGGCCCCTGCCGCTTCGATGAGTGCAATCGACTCGCGAGCAGCAGTGCCCGCGCTCATCACGTCGTCCACGATCAGCACGCGTCCCTTGAGCGGCGCGCCCACCAGAGATCCGCCTTCACCATGGTCCTTGGCTTCTTTCCGGTTGTAGGCGAACGGCACATTCTTGCCCAGTCGAGCCAACTCGATGGCCACGGCCGCGCCCAAAGGGATGCCCTTGTAGGCGGGGCCAAAGATCATGTCGAATTCGATGCTACTGGCCAACAGGGCTTTTGCATAGAATTGTGCAAGTCGGCTGAGCTTGGCTCCATCGTCAAACAGCCCGGCGTTGAAAAAGTAAGGGCTCATGCGGCCAGCTTTGGTCTTGAATTCGCCAAAGCGCAGGACGCCTGAATCGACCGCAAACTGCACAAATTCCTGAGCGAGCGCCTGCATCTCGGCGCTGCTTGCCTTGCCTGTCACCATGGAGAAATCCTTGTTCAAACTCACCAGCCTCAACCTCAACGGCATCCGTTCGGCGACGACCAAAGGGGTCGCAGCTTGGCTGGCGCAAGAAAAGCCTGATTGTATTTGCGTGCAAGAGGTCAAAGCACAAGCCCCAGATGTGGAGGGCAAGTTCGAAGAACTCGCTGGCTTAAAGGGCCACTTTCACTTTGCCGAAAAGAAAGGTTACTCGGGTGTGGGTGTCTACACCCGCCACGAACCCAGCGATGTGGTGGTGGGTTTTGATGGCGGCGAGTTCGACGCCGAAGGCCGTTATTTGGAAACGCGTTTCGATACGCCTGCGCGCAAAATGTCGATCATCAGCGTTTACTTTCCCAGTGGTTCGTCAGGCCCAGAGAGACAAGAGGCCAAATTCCGTTTTCTGAACAAGATGTACCCGCACCTCATGGCGCTCAAGGCCGAGCGCGACTTCATTGTCTGCAGCGACGTGAACATTGCCCACCAACAGGCGGACCTCAAGAACTGGAAAGGAAACCTCAAGAACAGCGGTTTTTTACCGGAAGAACGCGCCTGGATGACCCAGCTGACGACAGAAGGCGGCATGGTGGATGTGTATCGCCACTTGAGACCCGAAACCACCGACGATTGCTACACCTGGTGGAGCAACCGGGGCCAAGCCTATACCAACAATGTGGGGTGGCGTTTGGACTACCACTTGGCCACACCCGCTGTGGCCGAAAAGGCCCGCACGGAGCACATTTACAAGGGAGAAAAGTTTTCGGACCACGCGCCCGTGACCATCGTGTATGAAGGTTTGCTCTGACCGTTTGGCGTCTCGCGCTCAGCCGCGTGTGTAGGTGAGCATGCGGCCTTTGTAAGCGGCTTGGTCATTGTGAGCCAGTTGGTCCAGAATTTTTTCATGCATGGAAAAGCCCACACGTGCCATGTGTTTGTGAAACGCCGCGCGGTTCCCCCGGTTGGGGTCTACCACCCAGATTTCTGAAGTCTTTGCCGCATGGGCGTCAATGAAGTGGGCCAGAGTGCCTTCGTCGTCGCGCTCATAGAGAATGTCGCTGCCCACAATCAACTCAAACAGCCCGCTCACACTGGCGTCTTGGGCCGATGTCAGCACAGGTAAGCCGTCTTCGCGCAAGGCGGCGATGCCCCATAAACCATGGCGATAGTCCATCGGAGGCAAGCCGTTCAGACGGGTGTTTTCATCTAAAAAAGCATGTGTGAGCGGGTGACAGTCACTGGCCGTGACGTTGGCACCGCGTCGGTGCGCAATCAAACTGGACAGAGCCAATCCGCAGCCAATTTCCAAAATGCGCTCACGGGTCACGGGCCGAAGGGCCATGCGTTCGGCCAGGCGCTGACCCGAAGGCCAAAGCAATCCAAACAATGGCCAAGTGGCCGATGAAATGCCCAAATTCAGGGCCTCATCCATCGGGTCATGGAACTGGTTTTTGTCGAGCAGGGAGCGGATGAGCAAGTCGTCCACGCCCAACACCGCAATGCTTTCCTGTTTGGTCAGGTAGCCGGGAGAGATGGGTTGCAAAAGGGCAATCGTTGCAGCGCAATAACCGAATTTCAATGGCGCTGACTGATCTGACTGTACACCTTGCTCGATCAGCGAAATAGCAGTGTCTGTGTGCATCAACGCACGGTCATGGGCTGCGCTTGGATGGAAGATGGATACGACCTTCATCGTCAACGGATTCAACAGAAAGCACTTATGCCAAAAAAACTTGGGCGCCCTGTTGGGTATTGCTCGTGTCGCAAGGGGTGATGGCCCAAACCATGCAAAGCATCCGACGACGACAGGCTAAAAAATAGCCAAAATAATCTACCATCATGACCCTCTTCCTGCGCCAACGGTTGATCTGGCACACGAAAAATGAAATGTAGGCCCCCCTTTTGTCAGAGACGGCGTCCTTGGATCACACGCACCAAGATCACCACGATGGCCACAACCAGCAAGACGTGGATCAAGCCGCCCATGGTGTAGGACGAGACAAGGCCCAACAGCCACAACAGCACCAAGACAACGGCCAGTGTTTCAATCATGGCGTCCGCCTATTTCTTGATTTCATGGCCAATCACACCGCCCACTGCGGCGCCGCCCAATGTGCCCGTCGTGCTGCCGCCGGTCAGGATGGCGCCACCGACAGCCCCGACGCCCGCACCCATGGCGGTTTTTTTTCTTGCTGTGTCATCCCCGCGCAAGCGGTGATGAACAGACCGACGAGGACAAGCAGGGCGGTGTTGGTGGTTCGGATCAACCTACTCAGATGGACGAAGGTAAAAGATTTGTGCACAAAGGTTTGTGGCCCAAGGCACACAGACGGTGAAGGCTGTCCGATTCGACGTTGCCTTTTCTATAATTCCCACATGCTTCAATACCAAACCATTCCTGTCACGCCCTTTGAACAAAATTGTTCGCTCATTTGGGACGATCAAAGTCGTCAGGCCGCCGTTGTGGACCCGGGCGGTGACCTGGATTTGATCTTGGACGTGGTGCGGCGAAATGGCTTGAAGCTCGAGCAGATATGGATCACCCATGGCCATTTGGACCACGCTTCGGGCACGGCCGACTTGGCCGAACAAATGGGTGGTTTGCCCATCATCGGGCCCCATCCGGCAGATCAGTTCTGGATCGATGGTTTGCCTCAGGCCGCGGCGGCTTATGGCTTTCCACCGGCACGGGTTTTTCATCCCACACGTTGGTTGGCCGATGGCGACACCGTTTCGCTGGGGGCGCACACCTTGCAAGTTCGCCATTGCCCTGGCCACACGCCTGGCCATGTGGTGTTTTATTCGCCAGAGATCAAGCGTGCTTTTGTGGGCGATGTGCTGTTTGCTGGCAGCATTGGACGCACCGACTTTCCGCAAGGCAACCACGACGACTTGATCGCCAGCATCACCCAGCGCTTGTGGCCCATGGGACACGACACTGTCTTCATTCCTGGCCATGGACCCGAGAGTACGTTTGGTCGTGAGCGGCAGAGTAATCCGTATGTTCGGGACAAGTGACTGGGCCAGTGGCTGACCCAGCTGGGCATGGCATCAAGATCAGCCGATCAACGGCTCAACCCCGTCGCGCTTTTTCGTACAGGTGTTGAACCTTCGGCAGATTGGCTTGAAGTTCTTCGATGCGGTTGGCACCACTGGGGTGTGTCGACAAAAACGAGGGACTGCCATTGCCGCTGGCCGCTTGCATTTTTTGCCAAAGGCTCACGCTGGCTTCGGGTTTGTAGCCACCGCGCGAAGCAATTTCAAGCCCCACCAAATCCGATTCGGTTTCGTCATCGCGGCTGTATTTGAGCGTGAGCAGTTGGGTGCCCAAGTTGGCGGCCACGTCCCCCAGTTGGCCCAAACCCAGAAGTTGCGATGCAATCGACAGGCCGATGTTGGTGGCTTGGCTTTTGGCCAATCGCTCGCGGGCATGTTCTCGCAGGGCGTGTGCCATCTCGTGCCCCATGATCATGGCCACTTCGTCGTCGTTCAGCTTCAGCTGGTCCAAGATGCCGGTGTAAAAAGCAATTTTTCCACCTGGCATGCACCAGGCGTTGACCTGTTTGCTGCCAATCAGGTTGACTTGCCACTTCCAGTCTCTCGAGCGTGGGTTCCAAGGCGCGGTGTGGGGAATGAGTCTTTGCGCAATGGCGTGCAAACGCTGCAGCTGAGGATGGTCATCTTGTGCCAAGGCACCCTTGGCTCTGGCTTCGGCCAGCACCTGTGTGTACTGCTGACGTGCCGAGTTTTCCAGCGTTTCAGCAGGTACCAGTTTGCGCAAACTTGAAGATGAACCCACCTCCACTTGCGCCAAAGCGCCGGTTGCCGCTGTCGCACCTGCAGCCAGCAGGAAAGCGCGTCGCGCTTGCCAACGCGGCGTTGAGATGGCGCCGGACTCCGGGCCAACAGGAGAGGTTTTGAAGTTGCAAATCAAGCACATGGTGGGTCAATGATATCGAATGGGGGCACTTCGAGTTGGATGTGACCTGCGGTCCTCCGTCGATAATGAGGGTATGGCCAATCACACCACTCCTTCAAGCCCTGCCGATGCGCCAGTGCCAAGTCCGGTGCCATCTTGGCGCGATGCCCTGCGCCTGTATGTTCAACCGGCCAGCCTGCGCATGCTGGCCTTGGGCTTTGCTGCAGGGCTGCCCTTGTTGTTGGTGCTGGGCACGCTCAGCTTCCGTTTGCGCGAGGCGGGGATTGACCGCAGCACCATCGGTTACCTCAGCTGGGTCGGTTTGGCGTATGGCGTGAAATGGATGTGGGCCCCTTTGGTTGACCGCATGCCGATTCCTTTGCTCACGCGTCATTTGGGCCGCAGACGCAGTTGGTTGTTGTTGTCGCAGCTCGTCATTGCGGGTGGGTTGGTGGGCATGGCCCTGAACGATCCTTCTCAACTGCTGGGCCCTTTGGTGGCCTGTGCGCTGGCCGTGGCGGTGGCCTCGGCCACGCAGGACATTGCTTTGGACGCCTACCGCATCGAATCGGCCGAGGTCAACGCCCAAGCGGCTTTGGCGGCCAGCTACCAAACAGGCTACCGCCTGGCCATGATCTGGGCCGGGGCGGGCGTGTTGTGGATCGCTGCCTGGGCGCAAGGCGAGCAGGCGACAGGGTATGCCCAGTCGGCTTGGCAAGTGGCTTACCTGGTCATGGCGCTGAGCATGCTGCCGGGCATGTGGGTGGTGCTGGCCTCGCCCGAGCCGGTGCCTGCGCCCTTTGCGCCTGCGCGCAACGTGGCTGAGTGGCTCCAGGGCGCGGTGGTCGAGCCCTTTGTTGATTTTTGGCGGCGTTACCGCTGGCAGGCGGTGCTGTTGCTGGCCTTGATCGCTGTTTACCGCATCAGCGATGTGGTGATGGGCATCATGGCCAACCCGTTTTATGTGGACATGGGTTTCACCAAGACCGAAGTGGCCAGCGTGACCAAGGTGTATGGCGTGATCATGACCTTGGTGGGTGCGTTTGTTGGGGGGGTGATGTCCGCGCGATGGGGCGTCATGCGCGTGCTCATGCTGGGCGCTGTGCTCAGTGCCGCCAGCAATTTGCTGTTTGTCTGGCTCAGCGGTTTGGGGCACGATGTGCAGGCCCTGGTCTGGGTCATCTCGGCCGACAACCTGGCCAGCGGCATTGCGACTGCCGCGTTCATTGCCTATTTGTCCTCGCTCACCAACATCAGCTATTCGGCCACCCAATACGCCTTGCTCAGCTCCATGATGCTGCTGCTGCCCAAGTTCATTGCAGGCTTTTCGGGCGATTTTGTCGATGCCCATGGCTACGCCAGTTTTTTCACTGCCACGGCTTGGTTGGGCTTGCCTGTGTTGGTGTTGGTGGCACTGGCGGCGCGGGTGCACCCGCTCGTCGCGCCTCAAATGGGCGCCAGCGAAACGTGATACCCAAGCTCGCTTGAGCCAAAATTCAACGCGGTCGCAGGGTGCTCATCCAAAGGCTGATGCTGATCAGCACCGACAGCGAAGTGGTGTATTGGTTGTGTGCAAAATTCACGTTCGACATGCTGCAGCTCATGTGCACGAAACAGATGCCGGCCACGGCAAGGGCCGATGCGGTTTGATGGTGCTTGTGCAGCTTCCAGCTCAACCCAACCAGACCGACGATGTAGAACATTTGACTGAGCAGCCCGGGTAAGCCATGGTCCAGCAGCTGGTTCAGGTATTCGTTGTGGACATGGCCAAGATGTTTGATGGTGGTCGAGCCTGACATTTCTGCCCATTCGGCCAATTTCTCTTTGCGGCCGTCATGGCCATATCCGATCCAGGGCGACATTTGGATGGCCGTCCAACTTTGTTGCCATAAATAAATTCGGGCACCCACCGAGCTGTTCGCGCCTTTTTCGACAGATTGCTGAGATACCGATATTTCATGGGAAGCCTGCCTGATGGATTCCAAAGGACGCTGGAATACAGGGCTCTGACTCATCAGTGCCAAACCCACCAACCATGCGATGACGATCAAAGCCCGACGTGTGAACGCTTGGCCTGTGATGGGCGGGGTCGTCTTTGCATACTTTCGCTTGGCCACGAAGTGGTGAACGCAGACCACAATCCACCAAAGAACAATGCCGAATGCACCACGGCTTTGACTGGACAGCACGGCCATCACCGCCAACAGACCACCTGTGAACCAGATGCGCCTGTGCTTCACTGCAAAGTCTGTCTTGAGTGACAAAGCCAGCAAGACTGCGCTGGTCATGGCTATTGAACCTGCCCAGGGAATGGGGTGTGTGGACAGGTTCTCCCGTCCGTACATGACAACCCAGATCAAGCCAGCCGCACTGCTGATGGACAAAGCGTAGGCGATGCTGGACAGTGCCTCTCGCTTCAAACCTTGCCATCTGGCCAGTGCATAGAGAGCCAAGGCACCCAGGAACAGACGAAGTTCACCATGTCGCTCACCCCAGGGGTCTGTCCAATACACCATGGGGATGGTCTTGGCCAGCAATGCGGCCAGTGTGATCCACAGCCAAGCCTTGAGCAAGGTCTCACTGGCGTTGGGGCGAAGACCCCTGTGGTTTTGTACCCATTCCCATGTCCCGGCCAGAATGAGCAGCACCCAAGCCAGTCCAATGGCTTTGCTGTAGAGCGATGAAAGCCCCAATGCAGCCAGCAGTGTCAGTTCAAAAAAATGGCGTGTCATCCCATGACCGTAAAATTTTCTACATGCGAATCACATGAAAAACCGTTTGAGTTTTTTGCGCCATAAGCGCAAGCCTGTCGGGTTGGCGGCACTGGGGCTCACACTTTGGCGTTCGCCAATGTGTTCGCAGCAGCCCGGAAACATGTAAGCCGTGAAGCCACCTTGGGACCGGATGTGCCTGGAAATGTGGCGTTCTTTTTTAAATGGCGCGAATCCGCCCAATTGTTTCCAAACATCCAATTTGGCCAAGTGGGGGTTGAATGTGAAGCCGTGCCATTGGGCATGCAGTTTGTCCAATCGGTGGTAGTGGTGGCCATTTTCTTCGCAGTCTAGGATCTGCGCACGGGCATCCTCTGGCATGTGAAAGTCGGCCACTTTGCGCAGACACACTTGGCTGATGTTCGCATTGGCCTCAAGCAGCAGCATGGCGCTGTGCAGATCGATCGTTTCGTCGAACACCCAGTCATCTTCGCAATGAAAGACATAGGGTGTTGAGATGAGCCGATACATGTGGTCAACCGCTTTGTGGTGGCCAAGTTGGTGATCGGGGCTGATCAGTTGTCCCTGTGGGCAAAGTCGCTTGAACATCTCATTCGTGGCGTCATCCCGGAAATCGTTGATCGCGATGATTTGCTTGAATTCAACGCTTGCAAGCAGGCTGTCTAAAGTTCTTTTTAGCAGGTCTGGGCGCTTTCCAATGGTCAAGCACAAGGTGACAAGTTCCATGGCGTGTCCTTTGTTGCCATCCACTTGCGAGGGTGCCGCAGACTGGGGTGGCATCAGCGCTTGACGATCTTGTGCAGGTGCGCGCGGTCATAGCGCAGCATGGCGTATCGGAAGAAGGCTTCCAAGGCCACAAAAAGGCAGTAAAGAAAACCCTCCGGCCCACACAGAAAACCGCGTCTGAAAATGTAGAGTTGAATGAAGCTGGCCAATCCGGAGGCGAAACCGCGCAAAATCCCTCCGGTCTTGCCCTTTTGGGCCCGTTTGGCTGCACCCAGTTGCGCGTACTGGGCCAACTTTTGGATGCTGCCGTAAATGGTTTCGCGCGAATGGTGCAACAAGCGCGCCTTGAACGTGCGCACAGGCAATGGGCCCGCTTTCATGGTGGCGCCTTCGTGCACCACCCCTTCAAATCGGTCAATGCTGGCGCTTCGGAACATGCGTTGCACACCGCCTGTGGTTTTCATCAGGCTCAGAGCCCGGCCATACGCGACCTGATCCCACATCACTTCCCAAATCACATCGTCGCCAGCCTGCACTGCTTGCCGTATTTCTTTCTCGAGTGCGGGTGTGATTTCTTCATCGGCGTCCAGAAAAAAGATGAAATCACACCGGCAATGCATGAGCAGGCGGTTGCGCTGTTCGGCAAAGCCTTGCCAGTCAGGGTAGTTGTGCACATCGGCGCCAGCTTCGAGGGCCAGAGCCTGTGTTTGGTCATGGCTGCCGCTGTCGATGACCAGGATCTGGTCTGCGAAATGTGCGCTTCGGATGCACTGAACGATCCGATTTTCTTCATTCAGCGTCAGGATGCCAATGCAAAGACTGGGGCTGTTGGCGGGGGCGATCATGGGCGTGGCTGGGGTTGAAAAACCACGAGCCCGTTGCCGGGCCCGTGTTTGTTCAGTGGTGGTGACCCACCACCTCCCCGGCTTTCAATTGGTAAACCGTGCCGCAATAAGGACACTTGGCGTGGCCATTTTTGGCCACGTCCAGATACACCTTGGGGTGGCTGTTCCACAGTTTCATATCGGCTTTGGGGCTGGGGCAAAACACACCGCCTTGGGGGTTCAGGTCGGTTGCCAGCAGTTCGACAGCTTGGGTGTTCATGGGGGTGTGTTCCTCAAACCAAGGTCAGCCAGTGTGCGTATTTAGGGTTGCGTCCATTGACAATGTCAAAGAACGCCGATTGGATCTTTTCGGTGATGGGGCCACGGCTGCCCACATAGCCGTCTTTGCCCAACTCGATGCGGTCAAGTTCGCGAATGGGGGTGACTTCAGCGGCCGTACCGGTGAAGAAGGCTTCGTCGGCGATGTAAACCTCGTCGCGCGTGATACGCTTTTGAACGATCTCCAGGCCCAAGTCCTTGGCGATGTGGAAAACGGTGTTGCGGGTGATGCCGTTCAAGGCGCCAGCCGACAAGTCGGGCGTGTAAATCACGCCATTTTTCACCACAAAGATGTTTTCACCAGCGCCTTCAGACACAAAGCCCGAGGTGTCCAGCAACAGGGCTTCGTCGTAACCTTCGTCGGTCACTTCCATGTTGGCCAAGATGGAGTTGGTGTAGTTGCTCACCGCCTTGGCTTGTGTCATGGTGATGTTGACGTGGTGGCGGGTGTAGCTGGAGGTCTTCACGCGGATGCCGCGCTTCAAGCCTTCTTCGCCCAGATACGCGCCCCAGGTCCAGGCGGCCACCATCAGGTGGATGGTGTTGCCCTTGGGGCTGACGCCCAACTTTTTGTCGCCAATCCAGGTCAAGGGGCGGATGTAACCGCTTTCCAGATGGTTTTCGCGCACCACATCGCGCTGGGCCTCATTGACCTGCGCTTGCGAGAAAGGGATGGCCATGCGCAAGATCTTGGCGCTGTTGAACAGGCGTTCGGTGTGCTCTTGGAGGCGAAAGATGGCCGTGCCTTGCTCTGTTTTGTAAGCGCGCACGCCTTCGAAGGCACCACAGCCGTAGTGCAAGGTGTGGCTGAGCACATGGATCTTGGCATCGCGCCAATCGACCATCTGGCCGTCCATCCAGATTTTGCCGTCGCGGTCGGACATGGAAGGGATGACAACGCTCATGAAAGTGTCCTTTAAAGAAGCTGCAATTGGCAGGATGGGGAAGATTTTAAGGGTTTGGCACTTCGGGGCGTACCAGTGCCCATTCGGTCAACTTGCCGCCTACAAAAGTACAGGTCACCACCGATTGGCTGGTGTCCGTCCAGGTATAGACCTCGGGTTGGGTGTCTTTTTCACTCAACAGCAACCCCAAAGACCGTGTCATCGCAATCACATGCATCAAGGTGGCCCCTTTTTGCAGCCTGGCGTTGAGCATCACGGCGCTGGCCACATGGCCAATGGGCCGGTTGGCGGCCTTTTTCAAAATGGTCACCATGCGGGTGAAGTGCAGCAAGATCCACATCACCACGCCGCCTGCCGCCAAGGCAATGCCTGCCCATTGAAAGGCTTGCCAGGCACCGACAGTGAAACCCACAATGACCAGAGGGGCCAGTATTTTGTTGAAATTCATGGGGGCCGATTGTGCCTTGACTGCCCAGGGCTCAGTCCAGTCCCCGCACGACCTGCATGGCCTCTTCGATGCGCTCGACCGGGTAGATGGTCAAGCCCTCAAACGACTTGTCGTGCTTCTTGGGCGCATTGGCCTTGGGGACCACCGCCACTTTGAAGCCCAGCTTGGCCGCTTCTTTCAATCGGTCTTGACCGCGGGGGGCCGGGCGCACTTCGCCTGCCAGGCCCACCTCGCCAAAGGCAATGAAGCCTTTGGGCAGGGCTTTGCCGCGCAGGCTGCTGGTGATCGCCAGCATCACGGCCAAGTCAGCGGCCGGCTCGCTGATGCGCACGCCGCCCACCGCGTTGACAAACACGTCCTGGTCCATGCAGGCCACACCCGCATGGCGGTGCAACACCGCCAGCAGCATGGCCAGCCGGTCCCGGTCCAGACCCACGGACAGACGCCGTGGGCTGGGACCACCGCTGTCCACCAGCGCCTGTATTTCCACCAACAAAGGCCGTGTGCCCTCTAAAGTGACCATGACGCAGCTGCCAGGAACCGGCTCAGCGTGTTGGCTCAAAAAGATGGCGCTCGGGTTGCTTACCCCTTTGAGGCCCTTTTCCGTCATGGCAAATACGCCAATTTCGTTCACCGCTCCAAAGCGGTTCTTGATGGCACGGATCAGCCGAAAGTTCGAGTGGGTGTCGCCTTCAAAGTACAGCACCGTGTCCACCATGTGCTCCAGCACGCGGGGCCCGGCCAAGGCCCCTTCTTTGGTCACATGGCCCACCAGCACGATGGTGGTGCCGGTCGATTTGGCGGTGCGCGTGAGGTGCGCGGCGCATTCCCGGACTTGCGCCACCGAGCCCGGGGCGCTGGTCAGTTGGTCCGAATACACAGTCTGGATCGAGTCGATGATGGCGATGCCCGGTTGGCGCGCCTGCAAGGTGTGTAATATTTTTTCAAGCTGGATCTCGGGGAGCACCGGCACTTGCGAGTCGGGCAGGCCCAGCCTGCGCGAACGCATGGCCACTTGTGCCCCGCTTTCTTCGCCTGTCACATACAAAGTGCTCATGCCGCTGCGTTGCAATGCATCTACCGCTTGTAACAACAAAGTGGATTTGCCGATGCCCGGATCGCCACCGATCAGCACCACCCCACCTTCGACCATGCCGCCACCCAGCACGCGGTCGAGTTCGTCGATGCCGGTGGGATGGCGTTCAAAGTCTGCCGCTTCGATTTGCGCCAGCGGCAAGACCTCCGAAGTGGGCGCCAGTGAGGCGTGCACCGAGCCAAAGCGATTTTTGCCACCAGCGGGCTCGGCCGAGCCTTCGATCAGGGTGTTCCAAGCGTTGCAGCTGGGGCATTTGCCCATCCAGCGGGCGCTGGTGCCACCGCACTCGGTGCAGGTGAATATCGATTTGTCTTTGGCCATGGAGGGATTGTGCCTTTGGCCCTGTCCCGTTCGGTGCATGCAGGCCCACAAATTTTCAATCGGCTGCTTGCCATGCGCTGATGAAGTCCCGTGTGATGTCGGTGGCGCTGATGTTTTGGACGCTGGCTGCGTTTTGACCCGACCACAGGGGCGTGAAATCGCTCAGGCCTTGCGCCTCTGCTGCGGCCCGCAAGGGCGCGATGCCGGCGGTGGCCAACGGAAAAGCAGGCGCCTGCTGACTCAGGGCGCCCAATTCGCGCATGACGCGGTTGACGATGCCACGTGCCGGGCGACCGCTGAACAGGTTGGTGAGGGCCGTGTGCTGCGCCGCAGGCGATTGCAGCGCTGCTCGGTGCAAAGCGCTGGTGGTGGCCTCGTGGCTGCACAAATAGGCTGTACCGATTTGAACGCCAGATGCGCCCATCTGCCTGGCCGCCGCAACGCCCTGAGTCGTTGCGATGCCGCCTGCTGCGATCACGGGCACACGCACCACATTCACGATTTGGGGCAACAGTGCGAAGGTGCCGATTTGGGTGCTCAGGTCATCGGTCAGGAACATGCCCCGGTGCCCACCGGCTTCCAGGCCTTGGGCGATGATGGCGTCCACACCTTGCGCTTGCAGCCACAACGCCTCTTGCACCGTGGTGGCAGACGACATGACCCAACTGCCCCAGCCCTTCACCCGTGCCAGCAAATCGGGTGTGGGCAAGCCGAAGTGAAAACTGACCACTGCGGGCTTGAAGGCCTCCAGCACATCGGCGCTGTCATGGTTGAAGGGCACACGCCCTGGGCCCGATGGGATGCTGTCCGCATCCAGACCCAGTTCGCGGTAATACGGGGCCAAGGTCTGCTGCCAACGGGCATCTCGCGCTGGGTCAGGCAAGGGCGGGGTGTGGCAAAAAAAGTTGACGTTGTAAGGCGCATGGGTCCCCGCCTTCAAGGCCATCAGTTCCGTTTGCAGGTCTTGCGAGCTGAGCATGGCGGCGGGCAATGAGCCCAAACCACCGGCTTCGGAAACGGCCAAGCAAAGGCGGTGGTTTTGAGCGCCCGCCATGGGCGCTTGGACAATTGGTGCGCGCAGGCTGGACAGCAAGGTATGGATGGACATGGGGTGCAGGCTGAAGCCATTCAAAGGGAGACAGGCGCATCTTAAAGAAAAGCACATCGTCTGCACTCAAATGCAGGAGGTATCCCCTGCCCCTCAGTACAAACCCGGATGAAAAGAGGTGCTCATTCATTTAACATGTTAAATAAATGAGCCCATCCACCGCCTTCGTTCACCGCAATTTGCCTCGCCTGCTGCTCCAAGCCCGTGAGGCCGTGATGGCCCATACCCGCCCGAGTCTGCGCGAGCATGGCCTGTCTGACCAGCAGTGGCGCGTGCTGCGTGTGCTGGGCGAGCAAGCCCATGACCCGGCGGGCACGGAAACCGGCCGCGTCGCCCGGGATGCTTATTTGCTTGGGCCCAGTTTGACCGGCGTGCTCTCGCGCATGGAGCGTGATGGCTTGATCGAGCGCGCGCGTTGTCCGCAAGACGCCCGCCGCACCGTGGTGCGCGCGACCGCGCTGGGCCTGGAGAAGGTGCAGGCGCTGTCGCAGACCATCGAGGCGCACTACAGCTGGATGGAGCAACAACTGGGCAAGGCCAAGCTGGGCCAACTTTATGCCCTGCTCGACGAGGTGATCGCACTCGAAACGCCCGAAATTGAAACGCCAGAAGAGCTGGCCGAGGAAGAAGAACGATGACCCCCTGGACCCCGACATGGCAGCCAAACGGCACGGTGTATGGCACGTTGCTCAACTTCCGTCGCGAATGGGACCTGTGGTCTCCACGCATGACGCAAGACCCGCACAAAGCTGCGCCGCAAGCGCCCGTGCTCTACGTCAAGACCGCCAACACCTTCAGTCCTGCTGGGCAAGACCTGTTGCTGCAAGATGGTGTGACCGAAGTCGACATCGGCGCAACGCTGGGCCTGGTGATTGGAGAGGACGGCCAGGTCGCAGCCGCTGTGTTGCTGGGCGACTGGTCTGTGCCGCATGCGAGTTATTACCGCCCGCCGGTCAAGTTTCGCTGCCGCGATGGTTTTCTGGCATTACCGCAGCAGGTGACGCCCGGTCAGGTGCAGGATTGGGCTGCCTTGCAGCTTCAAGTGCGGGTCAATGGGAAGGTGGTGCAAACCGTTCAACTCAGCGATCTGATGCGCGACTTGCCCACACTGCTGGCCGATGTGGACGAATTCATGACCTTGCAGTCCGGCGATGTGCTGATGGTTGGGACCGATTGCATGCCCGATGGCACAAGACCACGCGCTAAAGCGGGGGATCGGGTCGAGATTTCTGCGCCCGGGTTCGACACGGTGACCACCCAAGTGAAGGCTCAGGCATGAAACACGCACGCATCGCCTGGTCCGGCGCCATCCAGCAAGCCGTTGAAGACGACGGTCGTTTGCGCATCACCCAAGGCCCGCACAAGGGCTGCCTTGTCGCTTTGGACGATGTCGTCTGGCTGCCGCCGCTCCAACCGGTGTCGCAAGCGCGTACGGTGATCGCGTTGGGCTTGAATTACGCCGACCACGCCAAGGAGCTCGCCTTCAAGGCGCCCAAAGAGCCGCTGGCTTTCATGAAAGGAGAAGCCTCGCTGATCGGCCACAAGGCCTTCACGAAGCGCCCCGCCAACGTGAAGTACATGCACTACGAGTGCGAGTTGGCCGTGGTGGTGGGCCGCACCGCCCGCCGCGTGAAGAAATCCGATGCGTATGACTTCATCGCCGGTTACACCGTGGCCAACGACTACGCCATCCGCGACTACCTGGAAAACTGGTACCGCCCCAACCTGCGCGTGAAAAACCGCGACACCTGCACGCCGATCGGCCCCTGGCTGGTGGACGCCGCGGATGTGCCCAACCCCATGGCCCTCAAGCTTCAAACCAAGGTGAACGGAAAAGTCACGCAAAGCGGCAGCACTGCTGACATGATTTTTGATGTGCCTACGCTGATCGAGTACTTCAGCAGCTTCATGACGCTCAAGCCCGGCGATCTGATCTTGACCGGCACGCCCGACGGCATCGTCGATTGCCAACCCGGCGATGTGATCGTCACCGAAATTGAAGGCATCGGCGCATTGACCAATACCATCGTGAAAGCCAACCCATGAAAATCGACCACCTGATCAATGGCCAAAGCGTCGCGGGCAGCGACTACTTTGAATCCGTCAACCCCGCCACCCAAGAGGTGCTGGCCGAAGTCGCTTTGGGTGGTGAGGCGCAAGTCAACGCAGCCGTCGCAGCCGCCAAAGCCGCTTTCCCCCAATGGGCCGCTACACCCGCGACCGAACGCGCGAAAATCATGCGCAAGCTGGGTGACCTGATCACCCAGCACGTGCCCGAGATTGCGGCAACCGAGACCCGGGACTGCGGCCAGACCATCAGCCAGACCGGCAAGCAATTGGTGCCGCGTGCGGCCGACAACTTCCATTACTTTGCCGAGATGTGCACCCGCGTGGACGGCCACACCTACCCCACGCCCACGCACCTGAACTACACGCTGTTCCACCCGGTGGGCGTGTGCGCGCTGATTAGCCCCTGGAACGTGCCCTTCATGACCGCTACCTGGAAGGTCGCGCCCTGTCTGGCCTTTGGCAACACCGCCGTGCTGAAGATGAGCGAACTTTCACCCATGAGCGCTGCGCGTTTGGGCGAGCTGGCGCTCGAAGCCGGTGTGCCCGCTGGCGTGCTCAACCTGGTGCACGGCTACGGCAAAGAAGCGGGCGAGCCCTTGGTCTCGCACCGCGATGTGCGGGCCATCAGCTTCACCGGCTCCACCGTCACCGGCAACCGCATCGTGCAAAGCGCGGGCCTCAAGAAGTTCAGCATGGAGCTTGGTGGCAAGAGCCCCTTTGTGATTTTTGAAGACGCCGACCTGGACCGTGCGCTGGATGCCGCCATCTTCATGATTTTCAGCAACAACGGCGAGCGCTGCACCGCAGGCAGCCGCATCCTGGTGCAACAAAGCATTTACGCCGACTTTGCCGCCCAATTTGCCGAGCGTGCCAAACGCATCACCGTGGGCGACCCGCTGGATGAAAAAACCATCGTCGGCCCCATGATCAGCCAAGCCCATCTGGCCAAGGTGCGCAGCTACATCGAACTCGGCCCCAAGGAGGGTGCAACGATGTTGTGTGGTGGTCTGGACCGGCCGGGCTATGCAGCCAACTTGCCTGCCCATGTGCAAAACGGCAACTTCGTCTGGCCCACCGTTTTTGCCGACGTCGACAACCGCATGCGCATTGCGCAAGAAGAAATATTCGGTCCCGTGGCCTGCTTGATCCCCTTCAAGGACGAGGCCGACGCCATTGAAAAAGCCAATGACATTGAATATGGCCTGTCGAGCTATGTCTGGACCGAAAACCTGGGCAAAGCGCACCGCGTGGCCGCTGCGGTAGAGGCGGGCATGTGTTTCGTCAACAGCCAGAATGTGCGCGACCTGAGACAACCTTTTGGTGGCACCAAGGCCAGCGGCACTGGCCGCGAAGGGGGCACCTGGAGCTACGAAGTGTTTTGTGAGCCCAAAAACGTGGCGGTCAGCCTGGGCGGCCACCATATTCCGCATTGGGGGGTTTGACCATGCAACAACTCGACAACTTCAAAGGCAAACGCCATGGGTAAGCTCGCATTGGCCGCCAAAATCACCCACGTGCCCAGCATGTACCTGAGTGAGATTCCAGGCCCCCGCTTTGGCACGCGCCAAAGCGCCATCGATGGCCACAAAGAGATCAGTCGGCGCTGCCGCGCCCTGGGTGTGGACACGCTGGTGGTGTTTGACACCCACTGGCTGGTCAACGCGAATTACCACATCAATTGCGCGCCGCACTTCAAGGGCAGCTACACCAGCAACGAGCTGCCGCACTTCATTCACCACATGGCGTTTGAGTCACCGGGCAACCCCGAACTGGGGCATCTGCTCGCCCAAGTGGCGAACGCGCAAGGCGTGGAAACACTGGCACACGACAACACCACACTCGACCCCGAGTACGGCACGCTGGTGCCCCTGCGCTACATGAACGACGATCAGCACTTCAAGGTGGTCTCGGTCTCGGCCTTGTGCATGGTGCATTACCTCAACGACAGTGCCCGCTTGGGATGGGCCATGCGCGAGGCGGTTGAAAAGCATTACGACGGCAAAGTGGCGTTTCTGGCCAGCGGCTCGCTCTCACACCGTTTTGCACAAAACGGTTTGGCGCCGGAATTTGCACACAAGATTTGGAGCCCTTTTCTGGAGCAGCTTGACAAGCAGGTCTTGCAGATGTGGGGCAACCGCGAGTGGAAAGCGTTTTGCGAGATGCTGCCCGAGTACGCGAGCAAAGGCCACGGCGAAGGCTTCATGCACGACACCGCCATGCTGATGGGCGCTTTGGGTTGGACCGGCTACGAAGGTGCGGTGGACATGGTGACCCCCTACTTTGGGGCCAGCGGCACGGGGCAACTCAACGCGATTTTTGAAGTCACACCGCAGGACGGCGCCAAAGTACCGCCGGCAGTGGCCAGCCGTGCTGAGGGCTACACCGCCATCAGCACCCGTCTTTGAATGTTGTGAGGTCGATATGCCCCATCTCGTGATCCTCTACACCGGTCAGCTCGACAGTGAGGTCAATATGACCACCCTGTGCCGACAGATGGCAGATGCCATGCTCACCGTGAAAGACGAAGAGAACAAACAGGTCTTTCCCACGGGCGGTACGCGAGTCCTGGCCTACCCTGCGCCGCATTACGCGGTAGCCGATGGCGGCGCAGCTGGGCGCCAAGCAGGGGGGACTGGCGATTACGCATTTGTGTACCTGAATGTGCGCATGGGCCGTGGCCGCAGCGAGGCGACGCAGCAACGCGCCGGGCAAACCCTGCTCGAAGTGGCCAAAGCCTTTTTTGCCCCCGTCATGGCGCAGCGCCACATTGGCATCACGCTCCAAATCGACGTGGGCCA
>NZ_CAMBNZ010000044.1 GCF_945869175.1 Limnohabitans sp. Rim8
TGGGCAGCATTGATGATGACGATGAAATCACCGGTGTCGACGTGAGGCGTGTAAATGGCCTTGTGTTTGCCGCGCAAACGGAGAGCAACTTCGCTGGCTACTCGTCCGAGGACCTTGTCGGTCGCGTCAATCACAAACCACTCGTGCACGACCTCAGCGGGTTTGGCGCTGAACGTAGTTGTCATGAGTTTTCTATTTAAAAGAAAGGTTTGGCGGGTCCTTTTCCACGGTCGGTGCTCCTCTTTTGGGAGCCTCTTAGGTGGGAATTTGCCTGAGTCTTGCGACGCTTGGCGTCTTCGCCGCGGGACCACTGAATCGCTGCGAAGCCTTCTATTATACGAAAAATCAAGGACTTGCGGGGATATTGGTTACCATCAGTGAATGTTCAGTTACCGACACGCTTTCCACGCAGGCAACCATGCCGATGTGCTCAAACACATCACCTTGCTCGCCACCATGCGCCACCTCATGCAAAAAGAGGCCGGTATCACCCTGATTGACACCCATGCCGGGGCCGGCTTGTACCGACTTGACGGCGATTACTCCCAAAAAGGGGCCGAAGCCGAAGATGGCCTGTTCAAGCTGCTGGAGGCCGCAGAAAAAATGGAAGTCTTGCCCGAGCCGGTGCAAGATTATCTGGAACAAATCGCCAGCTTCAACCCCAATGGGCAAGCCAAAATTTACCCCGGCTCGCCGTTTTTGATGCACCAACTCATGCGCCACGCCTCGCGTGACCGACTGCGGCTGTTTGAACTGCACCCTACCGACAGCAAATCTTTGACGTCGAACATCGCCCAACTCGAAGCCGGGCGCACGGTCACCGTCAGCCGTGAAGACGGCTTTGAGGCGCTCAAAAAACTGCTGCCCCCGCCGCCTTCGGCCACCGGCTCCAAGCGGGCCATGGTGCTGATCGACCCGAGTTACGAAATCAAATCCGATTACGCCAAAGTGGCCAACGTGGTTCAGGAATACCTCAAGCGTTTCTCAACGGGCACTTACCTGGTCTGGTACCCGATCATCCCGCGCCCTGAAGCACACGACTTGCCCAAACGCCTGCGCACCTTGTCCAACCAGTCGCAAAAGCCCTGGCTCAACGCCACGCTGGCGATTGGGCGGGGTCCTGGCGACGAAGGCGGACTGGTCGCCAGCGGCATGTTCGTCATCAACCCACCCTTCACCCTGAAAGACCAGATCCGCACGGCTTTGGACATGGTGGGGCCGGCTCTGGCGCGCGGGTCCGGCAAAAACTGGGCCGTGGAGTCGTCTTGAGGGGTGATGAAGGCTCAGGGAAAGCTGAGCATCGGCCAATCAAATTAACCGACCGTACGGTCGGTTAATGGGTATACTGGCATCTGCGCCAAGATCATTCCATCTTGTTGGGCGCAGGAGACCCGCCATGTACACCCAATCTTTCAGCGTCCCGGAGACATCTGACGACCCCAAGCCGGCCAGCCTGAAGGCCGTGCCCCGAACCCTGAGCGCGCAAGACGCTGCTTTGCAAGCCCAATTTGATGCACGCATCGACGCCGACGGCCGCATCGAGCCCCGCGAATGGATGCCCGAGGCTTACCGCAAGACCCTGGTGCGCCAGATCAGCCAGCACGCGCACAGTGAGATCGTGGGCATGCTGCCCGAAGCCAATTGGATCAGCCGGGCCCCCAGCTTGAAGCGTAAAACGATTTTGATCGCCAAAGTGCAAGACGAAGGCGGCCACGGCTTGTACCTGTACAGCGCTGCCGAAACCTTGGGCACCAGCCGCGACCAGATGCTGGACGCCTTGCACACCGGTAAAGCCAAATACAGCTCCATCTTCAACTACCCCACGCTCAATTGGGCCGATGTCGGTGTGGTCGGCTGGCTGGTCGATGGCGCGGCCATCATGAACCAAGTGCCCCTGTGCCGATGCTCGTATGGACCTTATGCCCGCGCCATGGTGCGCGTGTGCAAGGAAGAAAGCTTTCACCAGCGGCAGGGCTACGAAGCCCTGCTGGTCATGATGCAAGGCACGGCCGAGCAAAAAGCCATGGTGCAAGATGCCGTGAACCGCTGGTGGTGGAAATGCCTGGCCATGTTTGGCCCGCCTGACGCCGACAGCCCCAACAGCGCGCAGGGCATGCGCTGGGGCATCAAACGCATCAGCAACGACGACCTGCGCCAGAAGTTTGTCGATGCCACCGTGCCCCAAGCCAAGGTGCTGGGCGTGACCCTGCCTGACCCCGATTTGAAGTGGAACAAAGAGCGTCAAGCCCATGACTACGGCCAAATCGACTGGGACGAGTTCTGGGCCACCGTGAACGGCAATGGGCCTTGCAACAAAGAGCGCTTGGGCGCACGCGTCAAGGCCTGGAACGACGGTGCCTGGGTGCGCGAGGCCGCGCTGGCCCACGCCCGCAAACAACAAACTCGCGCAATGAAGGAGGCCGCGTGAACACCCCTGCCAATACCGCCGCATTGAAAGAATGGCCCCTGTGGGAAGTGTTCGTGCGCTCTAAGCAAGGCTTGGAGCACAAGCACTGCGGCAGCCTGCATGCGTCGGACTCCGAGCACGCCCTGCAAATGGCGCGCGATGTGTACACCCGCCGCCAAGAAGGCGTGAGCATCTGGGTCGTGCCCTCGGCCAGCATTTCGGCCAGCGAACCCAATGACAAGCCCGAGTTCTTCGATCCAGCCAGCGACAAGGTGTACCGCCACCCGACCTTCTACGTGATCCCCGACGAAGTCGGCCACATGTGAGCGCCGACCATGAACGCACCCACTGAATACCTTTTACAGCTGGCAGACAACGCGCTGATCTTGGGCCAGCGCAACGCCGAATGGTGCGGCCATGGCCCCATCCTCGAAGAAGACATCGCGCTGTCCAACAACAGCCTGGACCTGATCGGTCAAGCCCGCATGCTCTACCAACACACGGCCGCACTGCAAGGCGGTGGCGCGACCGAAGACACGCTGGCCTACTTCCGCGACGTGCCCGACTTCAAGAACTACACGCTGTGCGAATTGCCGCACATGCCTTTGATGGCCGCCACATCTCAGGGCGACCGCGACTTTGCCAGCACCATCGTGCGCAATTTTTTGTACAGCAGCCTGATGGTGTTGGTGTGGGACCGACTGCAGCAGTCCAAAGACTCGCAACTGGCCGCCATTGCCGCCAAATCCCTCAAAGAAGTGCGCTACCACCTGCGCCACTCGCGCGACTGGTTGGTGCGCCTGGGCGACGGCACCGATGCGTCACACGCCAAGGCACAAGCGGCGCTTGACCAATTCATGCCCTACACACAAGAGTTCTGGAGTTCCAGTTCCCAAGAGGCTGCGGCGCTGGCCAATGGCACCGGCATCGACATGGCGACCCTGCAAGCCCATTGGAACCAGATCGTGGACACCGCACTGCAAGAAGCCACGCTCCAGCGCCCGGCCGATGGCGGCTTTGTGCCCACCGGCAAACAAGGCGTGCATTCAGAACACCTGGGTTTTGTTTTGGCCGAGATGCAAAGCCTGGCCCGCGCGCACCCTCAAGCCACCTGGTGACTCACCCCAATGGCCTCGACTGCTTCGCCCTCCTCGTCCGCGCTCTCCTCTTTGCCCCCACGCACGGCCGATGTGGCCCACGCCTGGGCACTGCTCGAGCAGCTGACCGACCCTGAAATCCCGGTCGTCACACTGAGCGAGCTGGGCATCTTGCGCGATGTCCGTTCAGGCGCCGCAGGACTGGAGGTGGTCATCACCCCACTTACAGCGGCTGTCCCGCCATGGGTCAAATTGAAGACGATGTGAAAGCTCTGCTGCAAGCCCACGGACTGCAAGGCCGAGTGGTCACTCAATTGGCCCCGGCGTGGACCACCGACTGGATGACCGACACGGCCAAAGACAAGCTGCGCGCCTACGGCATTGCCCCGCCACACACCTGCGCCAGCACACCCTCGGGCGCGGCGAGCGTGGTGCAATTTGCGGCCCGGAGTGCCAAGCCCGAAGTGGTGAACTGCCCACAATGCGGCTCGGCCAACACCACTGAGACCTCCCATTTCGGCTCCACCGCCTGCAAAGCCCTTTACCGGTGCCTGTCTTGCATGGAGCCCTTCGATTACTTCAAACCCTACTGAGCCGCCACCCGCCGCCTCAGCGCCAAGCCATGTCTGCTCCCAGATTCCATGAACTCCAAATTGCCCGCATCACGCCAGAATCGGCCGGTGCTGTAGCAATCGCGCTGAGCGTGCCTGCCGACCTGCGCAGCAGCTTTGACTTCCAGCCCGGCCAGTTTTTGACCTTGCGCGCCGACATTGGCGGCACCGATGTCCGCCGCAGCTATTCCATCAGCTCGGCCCGCAGCCAACTGCACAAGCAAGGCGTGCTCGAAGTGGGCATCCGGCCGGTCCAGGGCGGTGTCTTTTCCAACTGGGCCGCGACACAACTGCAAGCGGGCCACACCCTGCGCGTGATGCCACCCGATGGTCGCTTTGTGGTGCAGCGGCCACGCGCCATCCACCGCGTGGGCTTTGCCGCAGGCTCGGGCATCACGCCCATCCTGTCTATTTTGTCGAGCACCCTCGAAGAGCAACCCGACAGCAAATTCACCTTGGTTTATGGCAACCGCCGCATGGACAGCGTCATGTTCAATGAAGCGCTGCAAGACTTGAAAGACCGTTACCCCTCGCGCCTGACGCTGATTCACATCCTCTCGCGCCAAGCACAAGAAGTGCCGCTGCTCGAAGGCCGCATCGACGCCACCAAAGTGCAAGCCCTCATCGACGCCTTTTTGCCCGTGGAAAGCATGGACGAGGTGTTTGTGTGTGGTCCGCAAGCCATGATCGAGGCCACAGAACAAGCCCTGTTGACGGCAGGTGTCAAGGCCGAACGCATCCACAGCGAACGCTTCAGCTCACCCACCTTGGACGCACTCACGCCCGAAGCACGGGCCCAAGCGGTGCTGGGCAAACCCGATGAGCGGGTGCTGGCATCCAACAGCGCTGGTGATAAAGCAGGCGAAGTTCAGCTCACGGTGGTGCTGGACGGCAAGCCCTACCACATGCCGATGCGTCGCCACGAAAAAATCCTCGACATCGCCCTGTCGCTGGGCATGGACCTGCCCTACTCCTGCAAAGCCGGGGTTTGCTGCACCTGCCGCTGTAAGGTGATGGAGGGCACGACCGAGATGGAAAAAAACTTCACCCTCGAAAAACCCGAAGTGGCGCAAGGCTTCATCCTGTCTTGCCAGGCCCGCCCCACCAGCGACAGGGTGGTGGTGAGCTTTGATGAGCGTTGAAGCCCTTCGCAGCGGGAGTGATGGGCTTGGCTTACTTCAATCGCTCGACAATTTCAGAGGTCGCTGCGCTCTGGTTCATCGTGTAAAAATGAATCCCCGGCACGCCGCCGTTGATGAGCTGCTCACACAAGTCCGACACCACATCCAGCCCAAAGGCCTTGATGGATGCGATGTCATCGCCGTAACCCTGCAGGCGAAGGCGAATCCAGCGCGGGATTTCTGCGCCACAGGCATCCGAAAAACGCAGCAACTGGGATGAGCTGCTGATGGGCATGATGCCCGGCACCACGGGCACATCCACACCCAATTTGTACACGTCGTCCACAAAGCGGAAATACGCGTCGCTGTTGTAGAAATATTGGGTGATGGCCGAATTGGCACCGGCTTTCACCTTGGTGGCAAAGGCCTGCAAGTCAGACTCAGGCGATTTGGCTTGCGGGTGGATCTCGGGGTAGGCCGCCACTTCGATGTGGAAGTCGTCACCGGTCTCTGCGCGGATGAAGGCCACCAGATCGCTGGCGTAGTGGAACTCGCCACCGGCGCCATAGCCGCTGGGCAAATCGCCGCGCAAAGCCACCAGGCGTTTGACGCCCATGGCTTGGAGTGTCGCCAGCTCTTCGCGCACAGTTGCCTTGGTTGCACCGATACACGAGAAGTGAGAGGCGGCTGCCACACCCTCACTCAGGATCGCGCTCACGGTTGAGAACGTGCCCTCTTGCGTTGAGCCGCCTGCACCGTAAGTGACCGAGCAAAACTCGGGCTTGAGTGCGTAAAGTTTTTCGCGAACGGCGCGCAATTTCTCGGCACCCTCAGGGGTTTTGGGCGGAAAAAACTCCAGACTGATGGGCAGTTTCAAACCAGACATCACAACACCTTCCAAGATTCAATAGTCGTTGGCCTTGGCATAAGCCTTGGCGGCCAGATCGGCCTCGTGCGCCACGCGCGCGGCTTCGCGTGCGGGCCATACAGCCGCCGGGTCCGGCCAGCAGGCGTGCACAAAAAATTCGTGGTTGCCGTCACCCCCCTCGATCGGGCTGTCCAGCCAAGCAGTGACCTGCATGCCCAAATCCGTCAAAGCGGTGCGTACGCGGTTTTCGATGAAGGGAAAATGCGTGTCGTCTTTCACGATGCCGCCCTTGCCCACTTGGCCCGGCTGCAGCTCGAACTGGGGTTTCACCAGCATGAGCAACTGGCCCGTGGGCTTGAGCAAGTGCACCACGCCCGGCAGCACCAGCGTGAGCGAGATGAAAGACACATCGCCCACCAGCAAG
The DNA here is from genome assembly GCF_945869175.1 of Limnohabitans sp. Rim8. Taxonomy (GTDB): domain Bacteria; phylum Pseudomonadota; class Gammaproteobacteria; order Burkholderiales; family Burkholderiaceae_C; genus Limnohabitans_A. The sequence goes on from NZ_CAMBNZ010000044.1 coordinate 6,529, forward strand.
TCAAAGCCTTCCAGCGCATCGGGAATGCGCTCGTCGCCCGGCACCAACTCGCGGGCGTTCACGCCTTCGATGCAGACCACCCGCTCGTCTTGGCTGATGCGCGAATGGACTTGGGCGTGGCCCACATCCACGCCCACCACCTCGGCCGCGCCGTGCTGCAGAAGGCAGTCGGTGAAACCGCCGGTGCTTTGGCCCACATCCAGACAGCGCAAACCCTCGACCTGCACACCCGTGGCCTTCAAAGCGCCTTCGAGCTTCAAGCCACCGCGAGACACATAGCGCGACTCGGCGTCGTCGAGTAACTCCAAGGCGGCACTCTCGGGCACCTCGTCGCGGTTTTTGACGACGGTGCGCCAAATGCCGTCGGGCTGCTGCCACTTCACGCCCCCCGCAATCAGGCGCTGGGCTTGAGAGCGAGAAGCGGCCAAGCCACGTTCGACGAGAAGTTGGTCAATGCGCATCAGGTGGGTTTCAATAACGGTAAGTGTCGGCTTTGTACGGGCCGTTTTTGGACACACCAATGTAAGACGCTTGCTCGTCGCTGAGTTCGGTCAACATCGCGCCAACTTTCTTCAGGTGCAAACGCGCGACCTTCTCATCGAGGTGCTTGGGCAACACATAGACTTTGCCGGACTCGTACTGGTCTTGTTTGGTGAACAGCTCGATCTGGGCGATGGTCTGGTTGGCAAACGACGACGACATCACAAAGCTGGGGTGGCCGGTGGCGCAGCCCAGGTTCACCAAGCGGCCTTTGGCCAACAAAGTGATCTTCTTGCCGTCGGGGAAGATGATGTGGTCGACCTGAGGCTTGATTTCGTCCCACTGCAGTTTTTCCAGCGAAACCACGTCGATTTCGTTGTCAAAGTGACCGATGTTGCAGACGATGGCCTCGTCTTTCATGGCGGCCATGTGCTCGTAGCGGATCACGTTCTTGTTACCGGTGGCCGACACAAAAATGTCGCACTTGTCGGCGGCGTATTCCATGGTCACGACCTTGAAGCCTTCCATCGCGGCCTGCAAGGCGTTGATCGGGTCGATCTCGGTCACCCACACCTGGGCGCTCAAGGCGCGCAGGGCTTGGGCCGAGCCTTTGCCCACGTCACCATAACCGGCAACCACCGCCACTTTGCCGGCGATCATCACGTCGGTGGCGCGCTTGATGGAGTCCACCAGCGATTCGCGGCAGCCGTACAGGTTGTCAAATTTGCTTTTGGTCACCGAGTCGTTCACATTGATGGCGCGGAACATCAGGCTGCCCTTGGCGGCCATTTCGTTCAAGCGCAGCACGCCGGTGGTGGTCTCTTCGGTCACGCCAATGATGTGCGCGCCCTTGCGGCTGTACCAGGTCGGGTCCACAGCCAGCTTGGCCTTGATGGCGTTGAACAGGCAGATCTCTTCTTCGCTGGTGGGGTGGGCGATCAAGGAAGCGTCGGTTTCGGCACGCTTGCCCAAGTGCATGAGCAGCGTGGCGTCGCCGCCGTCGTCCAAAATCATGTTGGGACCTTCGCCTTCGGTACCCGCTGCGCCGAATTCAAAAATGCGGTGGGTGTAATCCCAGTAGTCGGCCAGGGTTTCGCCCTTGATGGCGAACACGGGCGTGCCCTTGGCGGCAATGGCGGCCGCGGCGTGGTCTTGGGTCGAAAAGATATTGCAAGAAGCCCAACGCACATCGGCGCCCAAGGCTTGCAAGGTTTCGATCAGCACCGCCGTCTGGATGGTCATGTGCAGCGAGCCGGTGATGCGCGCGCCCTTCAGGGGCTGGGCTTGATTGAATTCTTCGCGGATGGCCATCAGACCGGGCATTTCGGTCTCGGCGATTTTGATTTCTTTGCGGCCCCAATCGGCCAGGCCGATGTCGGCAATCACGCAGTCTGCGTTGACGGTGGAAGGCATACGTGCATTCATGAGAAAAGCTCCAAGCAATGTGAATGAACCACAGGCATGGGTGAGTCACTGAATGAAAGGGACAGGCTCACCGCACGTCGTGTGGATGAGCGTCGTTGCTGATGAAGTGTTCCGAGCCTCACGCCCCGCTGCCGGCTTTGTTCAAAGCCAGGGGGCGCTGCAACGCTCCTCGGAAATGTGGATTCTATAGGAGTCTTTTGTACGGATTGGTATCCGCCCACAAGATCTTCCCAGTTGCAGGGTTGATGGCCGGGCATTTGCTAGACTGGCCACATGCCCTGCACACTGCCCCACACATGCCCCCATTGATGCCCCCACTGATGCCCTTTTTCACCGACTACTGGCATTTGTGCTTGGTGGCCGCCGTGATCGGCCTGATTGCGCTGGATTACGCACGCCGCTTCATCGGCCCCGCATTGAAGCTCAAAACCGATCTACATCGGGTCCACGCGCAGCTGTTGGTCCTCACCACCCAAAGCCTCTCTCAGCCCATCGATCTGGCCCAACTCAAAAACGAGGTGATGGGTTCACCCGCCCTGCAGCACGCTTGGCAGCAATACGCCAGCACGCTCCAGCCACAATGGCAAGCCGCCGACGCCGGGCCTTTGGGCGCGGCGCGCCAGCGTGTCAGCCACTTGTCACGGGCCTTTTTTGGGCACATGGGCTCCAGCGGGGGGCGATTGGACCTGTCCAACATTGAGCAACTGGCCCAAAACGATCCCCAACTGGCCCAGGTCTGGCGCGAATACAGCCAAGCCCTCGAATCGCTGCAACAACTCGAATCGTCGGCCGCCAGCATTTCCGGCAAATGGCAAGCCAGCAGCCATGCCGACCTGTACTTCACCGAGCAAGCCTTGGTCGACACGCCTTTGCAATCGAACTTCTACAAACACATCCCCGGCATCCTGACCGGGGTGGGCATCATTGGCACCTTCACCGGCCTGATCGCGGGTTTGGTGGGTTTTGATGTATCCAACCCCGAACGCGTGCAGACCGAGCTGAGCCAGCTGGTGCAAACCGTGGGCCACGCCTTTTTGGTGTCGGCCTTGGCCATCACTTTGGCCATGGTGTTCACCTGGATCGAAAAGTCAGTCCTCACCGGTCGTTACCGCCAAGTCGAAGAACTGCAGCAAGCACTCGACACCTTGTTCACTCCTCAAGGCGGCACCTCCTCGGTGGAACGCCTGACGCTGGCCACCGAGATGCAAGCCGCGCTGTCCTACAAGATTTTGAACCAGTTGCGGGCCACCGCCACCGGTTCAACGCAGCGCTGACCCCGGATGCTCGGCGCCCGAAGAACGCCCCTCAAAAGGCACCGCGACGAGGCAGAAAAACCTTTCTGGATCTCGTTTTCTGACCTCATGACTGCGCTCATGGTGCTGTTTTTAGTGGCCATGGCCGTGGCCCTGCTCAGCGTCACGCAAGGCCTGCGCAAAATGGACGAAGGCCGGGCCCAGCGCGATACCGCGATCTCGACTTGCCTGGACGGCATTCATCAGATCACCCAGCAAACGCCCTACCCCGGCGTGACCCTGCGCGGCCAAACCTTGGAGCTTGGCGCCCTCGCCGAATTTCCCAAAGACAGCAACGAGCTGGAACCCGAACGGGTGGGCTATTTGCGTGGCTTTGTGCCCCACATGCTGCAAATCGCACGCACGCCCGAATGCCAAAACTGGCTCAAACGCTTTGTATTGGAAGGCTATGCCAGCCCCGAGGGCTCTTACCTGTACAACCTCAACCTGAGCTTGGCGCGTTCCCAGCGCGTGCTGTGCGTACTGCTCGACAACAAAGCGGCCGATGCCCTCAACCCAGAAGACCGTCAGGCGATCCGCGAGCAGTTTTTTGTCGGCGGGTCCTCCTTCAACTCGGCCATCTTGAACCAACCCGAAAAAAGCCGTCGGGTGGAGCTGCGGCTGGAGTTCAAAGAACTGCGCAAGCGCTGCGAAGCCGGTGCGCCAGACTGCCATGAAGATGAAGTCCACCCCCTGCCTTGGGACGACGACGCCAAATGCCCCGTGGCCAAACGCTGACACAGCCTTGAACAACGCGATCGGGGTCGGGGCCTGGGTGCAATGGGCCCGGTAAAATCAGTACTTTCGCCAGCCCGACCGGGCCTGGCCAGCACGATGGCCCTTGGCCGACCGCACGATTTCAGGACCCCTTGTGACCTACGCCCACGAAACCCGGCGCCGCCGGACGTTTGCCATCATTTCCCACCCCGACGCCGGTAAAACCACGCTGACCGAAAAGCTCTTGCTGTTTTCGGGCGCGATCCAGATCGCCGGCTCGGTCAAGGCCCGCAAGGCTTCGCGCCACGCCACCAGCGACTGGATGGAAATCGAAAAGCAGCGCGGCATCTCGGTGGCCTCGTCCGTGATGCAAATGCTGTACCGCGAACACGTCATCAACCTGCTCGACACCCCCGGCCACAAAGACTTCTCTGAAGACACCTACCGCGTGCTCACTGCGGTGGATTCGGCCCTGATGGTGATTGACGCGGCCAACGGCGTGGAAGCGCAAACCCGCCGCCTGATCGAGGTCTGCCGTCAGCGCGACACGCCCATCATCACCTTCGTCAACAAGATGGACCGCGAAGTGCGCGACCCCCTCGACATCCTGGACGAAGTCGAGCGCGAGCTGGGCATGCCCTGCGTGCCCATGACTTGGCCTGTCGGTCAGGGCAAATCGTTTGGCGGCATCATCAACTTGCGCACGCAAGCGATGACGGTGTTCGACTCCGGCAGCGAACGCTTGCCGCAAGACTTTGAAACCATTGCGCTGACCGAACAAGCCCAACTGGCCGAGCGCTTTGGTCTGGAGTGGCAAACCGCCATGGACAGCATGGAACTGGCCACCGGCGCATCGCCCACGTTCGACGAAGCAGCCTTCCTGGCGGGCCAACAAACACCCGTGTTCTTCGGCTCCGGCGTGAACAACTTCGGTGTGATGGAGGTGCTGGACGCCCTGGTCGATCTGGCCCCCGCGCCCAAGCCCCGCACCAGCAACCTGCTGGTCAACAAACAGCCCGTGGTCAAAGAAATTCAGCCCGAAGACAGCGCATTTTCCGGCGTGGTGTTCAAGGTGCAGGCCAATATGGACGCCAACCACCGCGACCGCATCGCCTTTGTGCGGATGGCTTCAGGCAAATACACCCCGGGCATGAAGCTCAAAGTCCAACGCACCGCCAAAGAACTGCGCCCCACCAGCGTGGTGACCTTCCTCTCGCAACGGCGCGAAGCGGTGGACGAAGCCTATGCGGGCGACATCATCGGCTTCACCACCCACGGCGGCGTGCAGTTGGGCGACACCATCACCGATGGCGCGAATTTGCAATTCACCGGTCTGCCCTTCTTCGCCCCCGAACTCTTCATGACCGTGATCTTGAAGAACCCGCTGCGCACCAAACAGCTGCAAACCGGCCTCGACCAACTGGGTGAAGAAGGTGCGATCCAGGTCTTCAAACCCGAAATCGGCGGCCCCATGCTGCTGGGCGCAGTGGGTCAGCTGCAGTTTGAAGTGGTGCAACACCGCCTCAAAGCCGAATACGACTGCGATGTGCGCCTGGAAGGCTGCCAGTACACCGGCGCCCGCTGGATCACCGCCGACACCCCAGCCGAGCTGCGCGAATTCACCAACGCCTACCCCCAGCGCATGTCGCTCGACGCCGCAGGCACGTTGGCCTATTTGTGCACCTCACCTTACGACGTGCGTCTGGCGCAAGAACGCTTTCCCAAAATCCACTTCCACCCGCTGCGCGAGCACGCGGGTTTGGCGCTGGGCTCGGCCGGTTGAAGCGGCAAAAAGAATCGGGATCTGACCCCAATTCAACCCCAATTCAAGAGATGCGACCGCTTTCACAATGGTGTCCGCCTCACGGCCTAATCGGTGTGTTCACCGACATCGACGACACCTTGACCACCAACGGGGCGATCACCCCCGATGCTTGGCAGGCGCTGGCTAACCTCCAAGCTGCGGGCTTGCATGTGGTGGCCGTTACCGGGCGGCCTGTGGGCTGGAGCGAGCCCTTTGCGCAACGCTGGCCGGTGGACGCCATCGTGGCCGAAAACGGCGCCGTGGCGCTGGTGCACCCGCATGGCCAAGGGCTGCGCAAGCTCTACCACCAAAATGCCGTGACACGCGCCGTCAACTTTGACCGCATGCAGCAGGTGCTGGCCCACATCGAACAAACCATTCCCGGCGCCAAGCGTTCGCAAGACAGCTCAGGCCGTGAAACCGACATCGCCATCGACCACAGCGAATTCACGCACCTTGCACCTGAGGCCATCGATCAAGTGGTGCGCACGCTGCAAGAAGCAGGCATGACCGCCACCGTCAGCAGCATCCACATCAACGCCTGGTTCGGTGGGCACAGCAAACTCACAGGAGCGCAATGGATCGTGGAGCAACTTTGGGGGCGCGACCTGAATGCCGAGATGGACCGCTGGGTCTATGTGGGGGACTCCACCAACGACCAGGTCATGTTCGAGCACTTTGCGCACAGCGTGGGCGTGGCCAACATCCGGCGCTTTGAGGCCCAGCTGAAGCACCCGCCGCGTTACATCACCGCCCAGGAGCGGGGGGCGGGCTTTGCTCAAACCGTGCAGCACCTGTTGCACGGGCAAGTCTGACAGCACCTATAAAAAACCCTCTGCGCCACAAGTCTCAGGGCTGGAACGCTTGGGCCACCTCGGTGATCGCCTCCAAGGGCGGCTTGCCCACCAAAGCAGCCAAGCGCAAACGCGCCATCAAATACAAATACCGCGCCTGCACCAAATCTCGTTTGGCCTGCGCCAGCTGCTGCTAGGCATTCAAAATATCGAGCATGGTCCGCACACCGGCCAATTTGGACTTGTTGGTCGACAGCACCAACTGCTCGGCTGAGCGCACCACCTGTTCCAGCGCACGCACCTTGAGGACACCCTCGGTGACGCCGCGGTACTCCTTGTGCACACGCAAATTCAAATCACGCCGCGTGGCCTCCAAAGCTTCTTCAAATCGGGTTTTGTCGGCCACCGCTTGGCGCACCTGCGAGCTCACATAGCCGCCCTGGTAAATCGGCACCACCAACTGAATGCCCACCGACTTGGTGACAAAACGCGAGTTCTGGCGCGTCACGTTCTCGTTGCCGCTGTCGCTCCACTGCGCAATGCCATCCAGCACAGGTGCATGGGCAGCTTTCGCTTTGGAGATTTCTTTCTCAGCGGCTGCAAGCCGGGCCTGCAAAGCCAACACCTCAGGGCCACCCGACTGCGCTTGCGCCAGCCAAGCCTCCAAAGGAGGCAGTTCAGCAGGCAAGCTGGCAAACGCCTGCAAATTCAAAACAGACAAAGCGCCCACGGGCTGGTTCACCAAAATTTGAAGCTGCCTGCGCGTGAAGTCTTTGTTTTGAGTCGCCTCCAGCTCAGCGGCCAACGACATGTCCAAACGGGCTTGGGCGTCGTCAATGTCGGTGCGCGTGCCCGTGCCCGCTTTCAGCGCCTTTTGGGAGGCATCGAGCAAAGCGGTGTATTGCTGCTTTTGCGCCAACACCAACTTCAGTTGGTCCTCGGTCAACAAGGCCTCCATGTAAGCACCGCCCACCCGCACGATCAGCTCTTGCAAATCGCGCTGGTGCATGGCCTCGGCATCGGCCACTTGGTCTTTGGCTTGCTCGTATTGAAAGTAGCGCTGCAAACTGAACAAGGGCTGGCGCAGCGACAAGGTGTTACCAAAGCTCTTGTATTGGTTGTTGGTCGTGACGTCCTGGCCCAGAAAATTGGGCGCTGTGGTGTCCAGATCGTTGGTGTTTCGGCTGAAGTTGGCCTGCACCGAAGGCATCAGCTGCGCACGCGCTTGGGGTAAACGCTCACGGCCAGCGGCCAAACTGGCACGCGAGGCACGGATCGTCGCATCCTGATCCAAGGCAAGCTGGTACGCCTCCAGCAAGTTCATGCTGTGAGCCGACGCCCCAGCCAGGGAGGTGACCAGGCCAGCGGCCAAAGCCATGCAGGTTTTACGAAAGCGGGACTTCATCACTCTTCCTTCATCGAGCCAGCCATGCGCTTGGTCAGCGGGCTGAGCAAATACGTCAGCATCGAGCGCTCACCCGTCTTGATCACCACTTCGGCGGGCATACCGGCCTGCATTTGGCGCGATCCCAAGGTCTTCAAACCTTCAGGCGTCACTTCCAGTCGCGCCAAAAAGTAAGCAATTTGCGGATTCTGGGGGTCGGTCAACAAATCGCCCGACACCGACAACACCTTGCCCTGCACCACCAGCTGTGGCGAGTGGGCAAACGCGTTGAAGCGGATGTCGGCCTGAAGGCCTGCATGCACCTTGTCGATCAAATGGGGCGCAATGCGCGTCTCCAGCAGCAGTGCCTGCTGCTCAGGCACGATCTCCATCAAGCGCTGGCCGGGTTGCACCACGGCACCCACCGACTGCACCGACAGGCCCACCACTTGGCCGGCAGACAGTGAGCGGATGTCCACACGCTGCAAATCGGCTTTTTGAGCGGCAAATTTCTCGGCATCGGCTTGCACCTCGCGAGACACATCGGCCATTTGCGACTCCACCTCTTTGCGGTACTCCGCTTGTCGAGACAGGGACCGCTGCGTGGTCTCGGCCATGGCGCGTGTGACGCGAATCGCAGTGCCCGTCAGATCGGCCATGCTCGCCTGCACATCGGCCACCATGCGTTCCAACTCCATCTGGCGGTTGCGTGGGGCATAGCCGTCTTTCACCAAATCACGGATGTTGCTCAGCTCCTCTTTAAAGAGCGCGAGCTGCTGCTGACGCTGCACCAGCACATTTTGGGACGCTTCACGCTGCGCTTTCAAACCCTCTATCGACTCTTGGAACACCTGCAAGTCAGACTGCAAAGCCTGACGGCGCGAATCGAACAACTGGCGCTGGTTGTTCACCTGCTGGGCGAAAACAGGGTCGGCCGCCGCAGCCTCCAGCACCTCTTTTTGAAACGCCACACCCGCAGCATTGGCCTGTTCTGCCTTCAGGCGGCTTTGCATGGCACTCAAGCCCAAATAACGTTGCCGGATCGACTCGAAGTTCGCCTTCGGCACCGCCTCATCCAAGCGCATCAAAATTTGGCCTTCCTTGACCACATCGCCCTCGCCCACCAACACTTCCTTGACGATACCGCCCGTCAAATGCTGGATGGCCTTTCGCTTGGTGTCGATGGTCACCATGCCAGGCGTTGGCACACCTTCGTCCAGCGGCGCCAAAGCGGCCCACAAGAAAAAGCCGCCCAAGCCCAGGCCCAAGACCCACAGGGCTTTTCGGGCAATGCCACGCGTGTCCGCGGAAACCAGCAAGGCCCCCTCGTCACCACCGGCCTTGACGCGCGCGTCTTCCACATTCAATTGACTCATTGCCGACATTTTTGGGTTTGACATTTCAGTCCTCCATCCGTTGTTCCAAGCCGCTGCCTCAGGCCGCGGGCAACGCTGCAGCGGCAGCGCTTTCTTTTTGTTTCTTCAAAGCTTCCAACACGCCATCTCGCGGGCCACTGGCCACCAATTTGCCGTCTTGCAAAATCACCAAACGGTCGGCCACCTGGATCACACCGGGACGGTGACTGATCAACACCACCGTCTTGCCCTGGGCCTTGATCAGTTGCACCGCTTTCATCAAAGCGGCCTCGCCCTCATCGTCCAGGTTGGCGTTGGGTTCATCCAGCACCACCAGCATCGGCTTGCCATACAAAGCCCGTGCCAAACCAATGCGCTGACGCTGTCCGCCCGACAAGAACGAACCACCCTGCCCCACACGCGAGTCGTAACCCTGGGGGAATCGCAAGATCATCTGGTGCAAACCGGCTGCTTCTGCGGCTTCGATCACCTGGTCAGAATCGACCTCGCCAATGCGGGCGATGTTCTCGGCAATCGTGCCGTCAAACAGTTCAATGTCTTGGGGCAAATAACCCACATGCTGGCCCAAGCTCTCGCGTGTCCACTGCCCAATGGGCTGCTCGTCCAGCAAAATGCGCCCTTCGTGGCCGGGCCAAATGCCCAACATGCTGCGGGCCAAGGTCGATTTGCCGCAGCCCGAAGGCCCCAACACCACCGTGACCGTGCCTGGCAAAGCCATGAAGCTCACGCCATCGAGCACCGGCTTGTCACGCCCGACGACCTTCACCACCAACTGTTCAATCTTCAGATTGCCCAAAGGTGCTTGGATCATTGTTTTTTCGCGGCCCGCATGCTGAAAACCCAACAATTTTTGCAAGCGGCCATAAGCGTCTTTGCTGGTCAAAAATTGCGGCCAAGTGCCCACCAACAAATCAATCGGGGCCAGCGCACGGGTCATCAGCACATTGCCCGCGATCATGGCACCGGGGCTGATTTCCCCCCGGGTGACCAACCAAGCCCCCACCGCCAAACTCATGGACTGCTGGGCGTACCGCACAAACTTGCTGACGGCCGTCACCGAGCCAGTTTTATTCTGAGAAGTGCCCGACATCACCAAGGCCTTGTGCTGCTTGGCTTTCCAGCGCTGGTACAAACTGCCCTGCATGCCCATGGCGCTCAGAACCTCGACGTTGCGCAACTTCGACTGCAAAAAGTTCTGGGCATCGGCCTGCGCCAAGGCCGTGACCAACTGCGCCTTTTGCGTGGCCGCATGGCCTTGCCAGGCAATCAAAGCCTGCACCACCGCAAACAACGAGGCGACCGCGCCCAGCCAAGGGTGCAGCATGAACAGCACCGCCAGATAAATCGGAATCCACGGCACATCAAAGAAAGCGAACACGCCATTGCCCGTCATGAACTGGCGCAGCACCGTCAAGTCGCCAAACGCCTTGGAGGGCGCGGTTTCTGCCGGGTTCAAGTAGGACAAAAAGCTCGCCTTGAACACCCGCTGGCTCAGCGCCTGGTCGAGCTTGACGCCTGTGCGCACCAGCAAGATGGAGCGGGCCCACTCGGCAAACGCCATCGCGCCAAACAAGAACAAAGCCAACAAAGACACCACAACCAGCGTCATGTAACTTTGGCTCATCATCACGCGGTCAAACACCTGGAGCATGTAGATCGTGGGCGTCAGCATCAACAGGTTCACCACCAAGCTGAACACGCCCACCACCAGAAACTCGCGGCGAAACGTCCACAGCACTTCAGACAAGCCGCGCGGTTGCGCAGAATTTTTCGGGTTCATCATTTTTCCCTCACGCGCTGGGTGAAACCTGAGCCACAGCCGGTGCTGCACCCGCAGACGCGGCTGGGGTTGCCGCTGGGGTCGCCGCCGGCATCAGCTTTTGCAACACCTCGGCGGTTGGGCCATACAACTGCTGCGCCCCGTCGCGCAGGACCAACAAACGGTCGGTGACCGACAACACGCTGGTGCGGTGAGTGATCACCACAAACGTGGTGCCGCGCGACTTCATGGTCAAAATCGCCTGAGACAAAGCCGCGTCCCCCGCCTCGTCCAGGCTCGAGTTAGGCTCGTCCAACACCACCAACACCGGGTTGCCATACAGCGCCCGCGCCAAAGCCACACGCTGACGCTGACCGCCCGACAAGACCCCGCCATCGCGGCCAACAGACGTTTGGTAGCCTTGCGGCAAAGACATCACAAACTCGTGCAAACCCACCAGGCGGGTGGCCTCTTCCACACGGCCCATGTCCAGCTCGCCAAAGCGCCCAATGTTCTCGGCCAGCGTGCCCTCGATCAACTCGACGCCCTGCGGCAAATAACCCAGATAAGGCCCCAACTCTTCTTTGTTCCAGATGTGCACATCGGCACCATCGAGCCTGACTTTGCCAGCCAAAGGCGTCCACACGCCCACCAACAAACGCGCCAAGGACGTTTTGCCTGAAGCCGAAGGCCCCACCACACCCAACACACAGCCGGGCGGCAAACCAAACTGCACACCTCGCAGAACCGGCTGCTGCGAACCCGGTGGCGCGGCCACCAGGCCATCCACCACCAACTCGCCCTTGGGCGCTGGCAGTGCCATGTTCTCGGTGCGGGCCGGAATCTGCGCCAGCATGTTGTCCAAGCGCGACCATGCGGCCAGAACGCTCACCAGCGCGCTCCACTGCTGCACCACCTGGGTCAGGGGTGCCAACATGCGGCCCACCAAAACAGAGCCAATGATCAGCATGGCGTCGCCGCCATTCAATTTGCCTTCCAGCAACATCCAGGCACCCAGGCCCAGCATGACCGAACCCATCAACTGCTGCAGCAACTTGGACACCGCATTGAGGCCACCCGCCAACTCCGAGGCCTGCGCCTGAAACGCCAAAAAGGCGTCTTGCTTCTTTTGCCACTGGCCCAACACGGCGGGCATCATGCCCATCGACTCCATCACCTGGGTGTTGCGCAGCGACGCATCGGCATACACCTGCGCTTCTTGCGAGCGGCGCTGCGCCTCCAGCAAGGGTTTGCGCGAAGACTGCTGAATCAGCCACGCCACCAAGGTCTGGGCCAGTGCGCCGACCACGCCCGCCCAACCAAGCAAGGGGTTGATCAAGAACAGCAAAAACACCGCCACCAGGGCCATCGGCACCTCAAACATCGCGCTCAAGGCCGGGTTGTTGAAAAACTCGCGCACCGTCCTGAAATCGTTTTGCACCTGCATGGCGGCGCCGCCCATTTGCTTTTTCAGCAAACCATCAAACATCGCGCCATAAATCCGGTCTGACAACTTCATCTCGAACCGAATGCCCACACTCCAGAGCAAGCGCGAACGGATCTTCTCCAAAAGCTCCATCACCGCATAAGCGCCAAAGGCCACCACCGTCAGCATCAGCAACGTGTTCACACTGCGGCTGTTGACCACACGTTCATAGACCTCCAGCATGTACACCGTCGAGGTAAAGCCAAGCAGGGCTACCACCGTACTCATGACCATGGCCGAACGCCAGGCCGGCTTGAAATCGAGCAACGCCAGGCGCAACTCGGACACAGAAGAATCCAGTTTCATGTGGGGGCCACCTCTAAAGACACATATTCAGGAATGGAAGACTCTGGCGTAGTCGCTGCATCGCCCATAGCCTCATTGGACACATCGCTTTCCGCACCCTCGAGCGCATCGGGTGAATCGGCCGACACCAGGAAAAAAGACAACTCGAACGTCTTGTCCAAACGCTCATTTAAAACAACCTCGCGCAATTTGGCCTGCTCAAACAAGGCCAGCTTGTCCGCATCCAGCTGCAACTCAAAGCGCATGCGCCCATCCATGGTGAACAAGGACAACTGGCCGGGCTTGATGCTCAGGGTGTGCCGGTCAAAGTACACCGGGCAACTGTCGGCAAACTTGAGCAAAGGCAGCGGCTTGCCCGGCATGCGCGACACGTTGTAGGGGCTGGCCGCCGCCTGGTAAATCAGGCGCGACATCTTGGACACCGCATAAATGGCGTTGCACACCATCTGCGACCCCAACTCCGGGAACTGGGCCCGTAAACTGCGGTAATGCAAATGGTGCAGCGCCACCCGGTTCCACACCCGGGACTGCTGCACCTGCGGCGCCAGCTCGTTGCATACCCGCGCAAACACGGCCCGCAGCTCGCACAAACGGGCGTGCTGCTCAGGCGAAGTGTTCAAGGGAACGCGGATCAAGAAGTTCATATAGGAGATGATTGTACACGACTCCTATATGAAGTTTTTCACGCCAAGGCGTGAAGCTGATCGCCCATGAAATAACCCCACCCCCTTTTGAGGGGTGGGGTTGATGGATTGACTTCAAGTCCTTGTCTTTCGACTTGGACTTTGGGTCATCAGATGTTGAAGTTGGCTGCAACCAGGTTGTCGATGTCCACACCAGAAACAGTGCCCACCAAAGTGGCTGTGATGACACCAGCCGCCGCAGTGGCATAGAAAACATACTGTGTCCCAGCATCGCTGTTGGCAGCAGTCACAAACACGGCTTTGGTGCCGTTCGTCATGTCAATGTCGGCATATTCACCGCCACCCGCCAACGCAGCGGTCAAGCCAGCGGCTGTGGTGATGTCTTCCCCGTCCACAATGTCCACCAACAAATTCACGTCCGCATCCACCAGGGTAGGGTCTTCTGGGTTGGCAGTCAACTTCGCATTCATGGCCACCGCATTCAAGAATTCATCGATCACTAAAACGTCACCAGCAGCGCCGGCTGCAAAACCAACGATGGCATCGGTGCCGTTGTTGGCAGCGGTATCCGCCAGCACCAATCGGTCACTGACCGCTGTCGTCTCAGTCAAGTCAATGGTGTCGTTGCCAACACCACCCGTGATGCTGTCAATCCCTTCACCACCCGTCAGGTTGTCGCTGCCTGTACCGCCATTGATCGTGTCTGCACCCGAACCCCCGCTGATGGTGTCGGCATTGGAGCCGCCAGTCAGGTTATCCGCAGCACTGCCGCCAGTAATGACGTCGGCACCTGTGCCGCCAGTCAATATATTGACAGCAATTGCTGAGCCCGTCATTGTCACAGCGGAGGTCGCGTTTGTCGCACTGATGGTGACTGTGCCGGTGTTCGTCGATGCGTTAACCGTGGCAAGCTTTGTAGATGTTACTCCGATGGATGTGCTGAAGTTCGTCGCACCCGATACATTCAAGGTCACCAGATCGGCGTCCGTCAAAGCAGTGATCTCAAACGTACGACCCGCAGTTGTGGCACCACCTGCAACAATGTTGATGGTTTCCTCGTCATTGGCCACCAGGGTCGCTATGGTTGTATCGGCATCGGTGAAGGTACCGATCGTCACGGCATTGCTTGAGTTGTCCAGCAGACGGTCAAAGGTCAAGGTGTTGGCATCCGTGGAGATGGCGCGCAGTTCGTTGGTGGTAGTTGCGACGTTAGTGAACGTCACGTTGCCTGCCACGTTGCTGACCAAGCGGGTAAAACCTGCATTGGTCGTGAACTGAACCATGTCCTGGGCCAGCGCCGTGTCGGCACGCAAGAATTCGAAATTGGTCACGCCTTGCGATGTCTCTGCAGTAACGGCTGCATCCAAAGCCAGTGTGTCGTTTCCGGCCCCACCGTTCACAACGTCACCCGAAGTCAGGGTCGCATCGGCATTGACCGTATCGTCACCCTCACCGCCATCCACGTTCACCGACGTGCCCGACAGGGTGATGGTGTCGTTGCCAGCGCCGCCCATGAGGGTGTCATTGCCACCGCCATCCGAGAGGGTGTCGCTGCCGTCACCGCCTTGCAGATTGTCTGCAGTGGTACCACCGGTCAGCGTGTCCTTGCCTGCGCCACCCATGACGGTGGAGGCAAAGTTTCCGATGATGATCGAATCATCGCCTGCAGAACCTGTGATGCTTGCTTTACCGCCAGTGCCCTGAGCCGTTGTCGCCAAGTCAAAGGTGACAGTGCCCGTGGCTTGGGCCGCCAGGCCGGAAGCATCGATGGTCAAAAGCGCTGTCGATGTGGTGGAGACGCTGTTGATGTCGATGTTGTTGGCACCTGTCAGCGTCAAAGAGACGTCTGCACTGGTGCTGTCCGGTGTGATGGTCAGCGTACCAATGTCCTGACGTGCACCACCGGAGGCTGCGCCTGTGTTGATGCTGACCGACTCATAGCCTGTTGAGGTGACGTCACTGCCACCAAAGACATCGAGTGCCAATCCGGTGGTGGTCACCGTCGACTTGTTCACAATCGAAACGCTGTCGGTCGTTGCAC
>NZ_CAMBNZ010000045.1 GCF_945869175.1 Limnohabitans sp. Rim8
ACGGGCAAGCCCATCAGGTCCGCTTGCAGTTGCATGAGCAAGTTGTTGGCGCAGGCCCCCCCGTCCACGCGCAAGGCGCGCACTTGCAGTTGTGCCAACTGCCGTGCGTCTTGTTGCATGGCTTGCAGCAGCACCGTGCTTTGCAACGCGATGCTCTCGAGCGCGGCGCGGGCAACGTGTGCCACCGTGCTGCCACGCGTCAGGCCCTGGATGCTGCCGCGCGCGTGGGGCAGCCAATAGGGCGCGCCCAAGCCGGCAAAGGCGGGCACCAGCACCACGCCGTCGCTGCTGTGCACGCTGGCGGCCAGCGCTTCCACCTCGTGGCTGTGGGTGATGGCTTGGAGGCCATCGCGCAGCCATTGCACCACCGCACCGCCGATGAACACGCTGCCCTCGAGCGCGTAATGGATGGGGCCCTGCGCTTGTAACTTGGCCACACAGGTGGTGATCAGGCCACTGTCGCTGTGCAGCGCATCCGGCCCGGTGTGCATGAGCATGAAGCAGCCCGTGCCGTAGGTGTTTTTGACATCGCCCGCTTGCAAGCCCGCTTGGCCGAGCAGCGCCGATTGCTGGTCGCCCGCCACGCCGCCGATGGTGGGGCCATTCTTGCCCAGTGCGTCTGCGGGCCCCAGCAGGCCGTTTTGCACACAACCAAATTCAGACACCGAGGCTTGCACCTGGGGCAGGACCGCGCGGGGGATATCAAACAAGGCCAGCAGTTCGTCGTCCCACTGGCCTGTGTGGATGTTGAGCAGCAGGGTGCGGCTGGCGTTGCTGATGTCGGTGACGTGTCTTTGACCGCCCGTGAGTTGCCAAATCAACCAGGTGTCCACTGTGCCAAAAGCCAGCTCCCCCGCCTGGGCTTGTGCGCGTGCACCCGGAATGTGGTCCAGCAGCCAACGCAGTTTGGTGGCAGAAAAATAAGGGTCCAAGCGCAAACCGGTGCGTTGCTGAACCATCGGTTCGACGCCTTGGTCACGCCATTGCTGGCACAGCGTTTCGGTGCGGCGGTCTTGCCAGACGATGGCGTTGTGCAGCGGCAGTCCGGTGCGGCGGTTCCACAACACGGTGGTTTCGCGCTGGTTGGTGATGCCCACGCCGCGAATGTCGGATGGCCTGAGGCCGCATTGGGCCAGCACCTGTTGCGCCGTGTCGCGCTGGCTGTGCCAGATGGCCATGGGGTCGTGTTCGACCCAGCCCGGTTGCGGGAAAATTTGCGCAAATTCTTGCTGTGCGGTCCCTACGATGTGGCCGCGGTCGTCAAACACGATGGCTCTGGAGCTGGAGGTGCCTTGGTCGAGTGCCAGCAAATGAGTGGAGGGTGTCATCACAAGTTCCTAGGGGGCGCTAGACTGTTCACTAGCCACTATAAGGCCACTGAGTGTTGTACCTCCCATGACGATTCGACCTGAGCTTTCAGACTGGACCCCCGTCACATGCGATGTGCTGGTGATCGGTGGCGGTGCCACCGGCTTGGGTGTGGCGGTTCAGGCGGCGCTGGAGGGGCGCAGCGTGGTGCTGGTGGAGGCGCGTGATTTCGCCAGTGGCACCTCGTCACGCTCGACCAAGCTGCTGCATGGCGGGGTGCGTTATTTGGCGCAAGGGCGCATCCAGCTGGTGCGCGAGGCGCTGCGCGAGCGGGCGATTGTGCTTGGCTTGGCGCCGCATTTGGCGCAGCCCTTGCCCTTTGTGGTTCAGGAGCGGCGATGGGGGTTTTGGGCGTTGACCCTCATCGGCCTCAAGCTTTACCAATGGCTGGCCGGCCGACTGAGTTTGGGACCGACCCAAGCCCTGAGCTTGCAGGCTTTGAAAGGGTCAGGCCCGGTGCTGCCCGCAACGGTGGCTGGCGTGCGCTTTTGGGATGGCCAGTTTGAAGACGCCCGCTTGGCGCTGGCGCTGGCGCAAACCGCTCATGAGTCTGGGGCGCGTGTGCGCAACCATGTGCGGGTGGTGGGTTTGGTTCAGCATGGCCGTGGTTGGCAAGTCAGTTTGCAAGATGCCATGAGCGCTCAACTTGCGACGCTGCATGCCGACTGCGTGGTCAACGCCACCGGGGTGTGGGTGGACGCGATGCGGCAACTGGCCTTGCACAAAGAGACGCCTTCATCCGAAAGCCATGCGGCTGGCGAGCCCACAAAAATCGGGCATGGCCTGGTTAAACCCAGCCAAGGCGTGCACTGGGTGGTGGACCGGGCTTTGCTGCCCCTCCAAGAGGCGGTGCTGGTGCCGCGCACCTCAGACGGACGGGTGCTGTTTGCGGTGCCGTGGTTGGGGGCCACCGTGATTGGCACCACCGACACGCCGCGCGAGGACGCCCCGCTGGAGCCACGCCCCATGGCCGAAGAGTTGGCTTTTTTGTTGAACGAGACCGAGCAGGCTTTCGGTGTTCGCTTGCGGGCGCAAGATGTGAAAAGCGTCTGGGTGGGTTTGCGGCCCTTGGTGGCGACCAGCCCGTCAGGCGGGACGGCGAAAATGTCGCGCGAACACCTGATTGCCCGAGAAGCGTCAGGCTTTGTCACGGTGACCGGCGGCAAATGGACCACTTACCGCAACATGGCCCAAGAGGTGATGGCCGCCTTGGTGGACGCGGGGGATTTGCCTGCGCCCCAGCGCGATGCCCACACCGAGCGCCACATGCTGTTTGGCGCCCCCCCGCCCAGGACCCCGCCTGTGAGTTTGCGCGACGCCCCCGGCTTGCACCTTTTTGGCGCGCAAGCGGCCAAAGTGGCCGGTGCGCCAGGCGCAGACGAGAACCTGGGCCTGGGCTTGACGGCGGCCATGGTGCGTTACTCGGCGCAGTCGGAATGGGCCATCACGGTCGAAGACATGCTGGCGCGCCGCTGGCGGGTTTTGTTTTTGGATGCCCGCTTGGCCGCCCGCATGGCCCCACGCGTGGCCGAGTTGCTGCAGCAAGAAACGGGCATCGACCCGGCACTGCCCGCGTTTTTGGCCTTGTGCGCGCAATACCAGATGCCGCCGTCTCATTGCTGAGGGATGCCCGCCTTCTGGATGACGTCGCTCCAACGTTGGATGTCGGCGTCCAGCCATTGCGCCAGCTGTGCCGGCGTGCTGGCCTTGGCTTGCACGTTGAACCCCGCCAGCCGCTGCACCATCTCAGGTTCTGCCAACACCTTGGCCACGTCGGCGCTCAACCGGTCCACCACGGCTTTGGGCGTTTTGCCAGGCGCGGCCAACGCGTTCCAGGACGACACATCAAAGTTGCTCAGGCCCGGCAGTTCGCGCACCACGGGCACTTGGGGCAGGTCTTTGGGGCGGGACGCGCCCATGACCCCCAGCAGCCGAACGGCTTTGGCACTGATTTGGGGTTTCAGAGGACCCAAAATTTCCACGGCCGCATCGATTTGACCGCCGCGCAAGGCGTTGATGACGGCCGGCGTGCCGTTGTAAGGGATGATTTGAGCCACCAAGTTGGCCTGAGACCTGAACAACTCGCCTGCCAAGTGCTGGGTGCTGCCGATGTTGATGGTGCCGATGTTCAGTTGTCCGGGGTGGGCGCGGCCAAAGCTCACCCAATCGGCCAAGGTTTTGTGGGGTGAAGATTCCGGGACGACGATGGCGATGTCAAACAGGCCCAGCAGAGAAATCGGCGCAAAGTCGGTGCGCGGATTGAAGGGCAACGACTTGAACAGACCTGCACTCACGGCTGTGCCGTTGGACATGAGCAGCAGCGTGTGCCCATCGGGTGCCGATTTGGCCACCAATTCGCCCGCGACAATGCCGCCTGCGCCGGGTCGGTTGTCAACGACTACGGCTTGGCCCCAGTTTTCGGAGAGCTTTTGGGCCACCGCGCGGGCCGTCAAGTCGGCCACGCCCCCGGCGCCAAACGGCACCACGATGCGCAGGGCTTTGGATGGGAAAGTGACTTGTGCGTGTGCCCATGACATGGGCAGAGCGCACATGGTCAGGGATTGCAACAAAAGACGGCGATCACGCATAAAAGGGCTTCCAGAAGGGATGAATCACTAAATGGATCAAAATCAAAAAAATTGTTGGTTTGGTCAAATTGTCTTGCATCCTTACTGAAAGGTCATTCATGGTTTTCGCTGGGTCATGGGCAAGAGCCTGCTTGGGGAGCGTGGTTTCAGTGACTTTGGCAGGTTGCGCCGGTCTGGGCACGCCGCCAGCCCAAGTGGTCTCCATGCCAGCGCAAGGCACCTTGTTGTTCACCCCCCAAGACAAAGCGAAGTGGGAAGCCGTGGCCTTGCCGGGCAAATTGCGCACCGCATTCAAGCTTGAAAAGCAGGGCCAACGGCAAGTCTTGCAAGCCGATGCCCAATCGTCGGCCAGCATGTTGCGTCAGCGCTTGAATGTGCCTGCTGAACGGCTGGGGCGCTTGCAGTTTGAGTGGCAAGTGGAGAATCTGCTCGAGGGCGCCAACATGGCTGAGATCAACCAGGGGGACTCGCCTGTGCGTTTGATTTTGGCTTTTGAGGGCGATCGCAGCCGTTTTTCTGCCAAGAACGCCATGCTCAGCGACCTGACCGAGGCCATCACTGGGGAGCCCATGCCTTATGCCACCTTGATGTATGTTTGGTCCAACCACCAAGCGGTGGAATCGGTCATTGTCCACCCGCGCACTGACCGCGTGCGCAAATTGGTGGTGGAGTCTGGCCCTCAGCAAGTGAAGCAATGGCGGCAATACCGACGCAATCTGCGGGCAGATTTTGAGAGGGCTTACGGGGAAGCCCCGGGTGCCTTGGTGGCGATTGCCGTCATGACCGATTCGGACAACACCCGCAGCCAGGTGCGTGCTTGGTACGGCGACATCCGGCTGGATTGATTGCACCAGTCTTGTGCGCGACAGGCATTTCAGGGGATTTCCCTCTCCCTGAGACGGGCTTGAATGTTGCATAGTATTCTTCTTTGATTCTTAACCAGCGACTTGGGGTGACTTTATGAAAAAAGATCTGAATTTGTCCATGCGTACCACCGCTTTGGTGCTGTCCCTGACTGTGGCCGGTCTCATGGGCACTGCCGCGGTGCAGGCCAAGCCCTTCAAATGGACCAGCGCCAGCGACATTCCCACACTGGACATCCACTCGCAAAACAACGCTTTGGGCAATGGCGTGCATGCGGCCATTTTTGACTCTTTGGTCTACTACAACAGCCAAACCTTCAAAATCGAACCCAAGTTGGCCACATCTTGGCGGGAAATGTCGCCCACGCAATACCGCTTCAATTTGCGCAAAGGCGTCAAGTTCAGTGATGGCTCGGCCCTGACAGCCGACGACGTGGTGTTTTCTTTGGACCGCGCCCGTGCCAAAACATCCAACTTCAACGTGTATACCCAAGGTTTTAGCCGAATCGTCAAGGTCGATGCCAACACGGTGGACATCATCCTGAGCGGCCCCAATCCTGTGCTGCTCAACCAGCTGACCGAGTTGCGCATCATGAGCAAGGCCTGGTCCGAGAAAAACAAATCGATGGAGCCCAAAGACATCAAGACCAAGGACGAAAACTTTGCCCACCGCAACGCCATGGGCAGCGGCGCTTTCATGGTCAAAGAGTGGCAGCCCGACCAAAAACTGGTGCTGGTGAAAAACCCCAACTGGTGGGGCTGGTCCGATGCCGCCACCAACGTGACCGAGGTGATTTACACCCCGATCAAAAACGAGGCCACCCGTGCAGCCGCCTTGTTGTCGGGCGAGATCGACTTTGTGCTTGACCCCAGCCCACAAGACTTGGGCCGCATGCGCAGCAATGCCAACTTGAAAGTGGTGGACGGCATTGAAAACCGCACCATCTTTTTAGGCATGGACCAGCACCGTGATGAACTGCCTGGCTCCAGCGTCAAGGGCAAAAACCCCCTGAAAGACGTCAAGGTGCGCAAAGCGTTGTACCAGGCGATTGACATGGAAACCATTCACCGTGTGACCATGCGCGGCTTGTCGCAAAACACGGGTGCTTTGGTGGCCCCGCAGGTCAACGGCTGGACCAAGGCAGTGGACACCCGATTCCCGTATTCCCAAGATGCGTCCAAAAAACTGTTGGCCGAAGCCGGTTACCCGCAAGGCTTTGAGGTGGACTTTGCTTGCCCCAACAACCGCTACATCAATGACGAAGAGATCTGCCAGGCCATCACCGCCATGTGGGCCAAAGTGGGCGTGAAAGCCCGCTTGCGCACCCTGCCTTTGGTCACTTACTTTCCCATGATTCAGCGCTACGAAGCCAGCATCTACATGCTGGGTTGGGGCGTTCCTACGTTTGACGGCTTGTACAGCCTGCAGTCCCTGACGAGGTCCGTCGGCACCGGCGGTGACGGCAATTACAACGTGGGCCGCTACAGCAACACCCGCATGGACTATATCGTGGACCGTGTCAAAACCGAAACCGATTTGCCGGTGCGTAACCGTTTGCTGACCGAAGGTCTGCAGCTGCAAAACGACACCGTGGCGCACATTCCGCTGCACAACCAGGTGATCCCCTGGGCCATGAAGAAAAACATCGACTTGGTGCACCGCCCTGATAACCGCCTCGACTGGACGCTGATCAAGGTCAATTGATGTTCGCTTTCATCTTGCAGCGGCTGATCCAGGCCGTGGTCGTCATGGTCACGGTCGCCTTCATCGCGTTTTTGCTCTTTCAGTATGTGGGTGACCCGGTGGTGTTCTTGTTGGGCCAAGACGCCACACCGGAACAAATCCGGGAATTGCGCGAGGGGCTGGGTCTGGACCAGCCCTTCTTTGTGCAGTTTTGGCACTTTTTGTTGAACGCGGTGCAAGGTGAATTTGGCTTGAGCCTGCGCCAAGGCGCCAAGGTGTCACGCCTGATCGCCGAACGCCTGCCCGCCACGCTCGAGTTGGCACTGGTGGCGGCTACGCTGGCCTTGGTCATTGGCATTCCCATGGGGGTGTATGCGGCCTTGCGCCGGGGCACTTGGGCCAGCCAACTCATCATGACGGTCTCGCTGCTGGGCGTCTCTTTGCCCACCTTCTTGATCGGCATTTTGCTGATTTTGGTGTTTGCCGTCATGCTCGGCTGGTTTCCCAGTTTTGGCCGGGGCGAGGTGGTGCAAATGGGCTGGTGGTCCAGTGGTTTGATGACCACCAAGGGCTGGCATCACATCATGCTGCCGGCCGTGACGCTCGCGATTTTCCAGCTCACGCTCATCATGCGCTTGGTGCGGGCCGAGATGCTGGAGGTGCTGCGCACCGATTACATCAAGTTCGCCCGTGCGCGGGGTTTGTCCAACCGCACCATCCACTTTGGTCACGCGCTCAAAAACACCTTGGTGCCGGTGCTCACCATCACAGGATTGCAGTTGGGCGGCTTGATCGCTTTTGCCATCATCACCGAGACGGTGTTCCAGTGGCCGGGGATGGGCTTGTTGTTCATCCAGGCGGTGACGTTTGCCGACATCCCGGTGATGGCCGCCTATTTGTGCCTGATCGCCTTGATCTTTGTGGCCATCAACCTGATTGTGGATTTGCTTTATTTTGTGGTCGACCCCCGCCTGCGCGTGGGCAAACCCGGGGGGCATTGAGCATGGGCGCTTCCTTGCAATCGGTGTTGGGGCGAGGCGCAGCGTTTGCGCGCATTGCCCAGTTTCATCCTGAGCTCACGGCTTTTCGGCGCGACCTGCACGCCCACCCCGAGCTGGGTTTTGAAGAGGTCTACACTTCCGGCCGCGTGGCCGAAATGCTCAAGCTGTGTGGCGTGGACAGCATCCACACCGGCATCGGCAAAACCGGCGTGGTGGCTTTGGTGCACGGCCAAGGCCGCTCGGCCAGCAACCTCGGCCGAATGATTGGCCTGCGTGCCGACATGGACGCGCTGCCGCTGACCGAGTTCAACGAATGCACCTGGAAATCGTCCAAACCCGGCCTGATGCATGGCTGTGGCCACGACGGCCACACCGCCATGCTGATGGGCGCCTCCCGTTACCTGGCCGAAACCCGGCGCTTTGACGGCACCGCCGTGTTGATCTTCCAACCGGGCGAAGAAGGCTATGCAGGTGCCCGGGCCATGATGCAAGACGGCTTGTTCGAGCGCTTTCCCTGCGAGCAGGTCTATGCCCAGCACAACTCGCCCGAAACGCCTTTGGGCGTGATCGGCATCACCCCCGGCCCCATGCAGGCGGCGGTGGACCGGATCGAGATCTTCATTCGCGGCAAAGGGGGGCATGGTGCCCGCCCGCACCAAGGCGTGGACCCGGTGCTGGTGGCCGGACACATCATCACCGCGGCGCAAAGCGTGGTCGCGCGCAACCTGTCGGCCTTTGACCAAGCGGTGGTCAGCATTTGCTCGATGCAAGGCGGTCACCCGGGCGCCATGAGCGTGATTCCGGGCGAGGTCACTTTGGTCGGCACCGTGCGCACCTACAGCGAGAGCGTGCAAGACCTGATCGAAGACCGACTGCGGTCTTTGTGCAGCGGCATTGCCCAAGGTTTTGGCGCATCAGCCGACTTGACTTACGAGCGCGTGTACCCCGCCACCGTGAACACCGTGCCCGAAGCGCAGTTTGCCTGCGACGTGGCGGCTAAGCTGGTGGGCGAGGACAAGGTTTGGCGCAACATGCTGCCCAGCATGGGCGGCGAGGACTTTTCTTTCATGCTGCAGGCCATTCCCGGTGCCTACATCCGGATTGGTCAAGGTCTGCCACATGGTCCCGGCCCGCACCCATTGCACAACAGCAGGTACGACTTCAACGACGAAATCTTGCCTTTGGGCGCGGCGCTGTACGCCAGTTTGGTGGAGCAGGCCTTGCCTGTCGGCTCATCGGTTTGATCCTTCAAACACTTCTCACTTTCAACCTCAGGAGTATTTCATGCGCACTTCCAAACTTTCCCGTTCCTTGATGGCCGGGGCCTTGGTCTCGGCCATGTCGCTGGGCGTGGCCAATGCCGCCACCGTGCGTATTGCCAACCAAGGCGATGCCTTGTCAATGGACCCTCACTCGCTCAATGAGTCGTTGCAGCTGAGCGTGACCAGTAACGTCTATGAATCGTTGGTGGGTGTCAGCAAGGACCTGAAGTTTGAACCCGGTCTGGCTTCTTCGTGGAAGCAAACATCGCCCACCGTGTGGCGCTTCGAGTTGCGCAAGAACGTGCGCTTCCATGATGACACGCCGTTCACAGCCGATGACGTGGTGTTCTCGATCAACCGTGCTGCAGGCGAAGGCTCCGACATGCGCAGCAACACCAACGACATCAAGGAAGTGCGCAAGGTAGACAGCCACACCATCGAGATCGAAACAAAAGCCCCGTTTCCGATCCTGCCCAACGTGTTGTCCACGGTATTGATCATGAGCAAGAAATGGTGTGAGGACAACCAGGCCACTAAACCGGTTGATCGCCGCAAGGGCATTGAAAATGCGGCTTCCTTCCGCGCCAATGGCACAGGCCCCTACCGCCTGCGTGAGCGCCAGCCCAATATCCGCACCACCTTTGTACGCAACGGCAACTACTGGGGCAAGATCGAAGGCAATGTGGACGAGGTCATTTTCTCTGTGATCGCCAACGACCCGACACGCGTCGCGGCTTTGCTGTCCGGTGAGATCGACATCATGGAACCTGTGCCTGTGCAAGACGTGCCGCGCATCAATGCAGGCGCCAACACCCGCGCCTTGGTGGCCCCTGAACTGCGCACCATCTTTTTGGGCATGGACCAAAAACGTGACGAACTGCTGTACTCCAGCGTGAAGGGCAAGAACCCCTTCAAGGACAAGCGTGTGCGCCAGGCCTTCTACCAGGCCATCGACATTGAGGGCATCAAACGCACCGTGATGCGCGGCGCTTCCAACCCGAGCGCCTTGATGGTTGGTCCTGGCATCAATGGTTACAGCCAAGAACTGAACAAACGCTTGCCCTTTGACCCCGAGGCCTCCAAAAAGTTGCTGGCCGAAGCAGGTTACCCCACTGGTTTTACTGTGGACATGAATTGCCCGAACGACCGTTATGTGAACGACGGCCAGATCTGCGAAGCCGTGGCCGCCAACTTGGCGCGTGTAGGCGTCAAGATCAACTTGAAGGCAGAGACCAAGGGCACCTATTTCCCGAAAATTTTGCGCCGCGACACCAGCTTCTACTTGCTGGGCTGGACACCGAGCACCTACGACGCGCACAACGCCCTGAACGCTTTGATGCGCTGTGTGGATGACAAGGGCACAGGCCAATTCAACCTGGGTGCTTATTGCAACCCCAAGGTGGATGAGTTGACGGTCAAAATCCAAAGTGAAACCGATCAGCCCAAGCGCAATGCCATGATCAAAGAAGTGTTTGAGCTGCACAACGCCGACATCGGCCACTTGCCTTTGCACCAACAGGCACTGGCCTGGGGCACCAGCAAAAAGGTCACACTGGTGCAACGGGGTGACAACTACATGCCGTTCAAGTCCATCTCCATCAAGTAATCCATGAATGCACTGAAACGCTGGCTGAACAGCGACGTCGGTTACAGCTTCCGCCAGTCGCCGACGGCGATGGTGGCTGCTGCCATCGCCTTCGTGTGTCTTTTTTGTTCGGTCTTTGCCGGATGGGTGGCGCCCACCAACCCCTTTGACCTGGCCACGCTCGAGCTGAGCGACGCCCGCTTGCCCCCGTCGTGGATGGAGGGTGGCACCACCAAGTTCTTGCTGGGCACGGACGATCAGGGGCGCGACATTTTGTCGGCCTTGATTTACGGCTCGCGCATCTCCTTGGTGGTGGGTTTGGCCTCGGTGTTCTTGTCGGTGGCCGTTGGTGTGGGCTTGGGCTTGCTGGCGGGTTTCAAAGGCGGTTGGCTCGACGCACTCTTGATGCGCTTGTGCGATGTGATGCTCTCCTTTCCGGCGATTTTGGTGGCGCTTTTGATTGCAGGGGTGGGGCGTGCTTTGTTCCCGAATGCGCACGAATCGCTGGCCTTTGGTGTGTTGATCATCTCGATTTCGCTCACAGGTTGGGTGCAATACGCCCGCACCGTGCGCGGCACGACCTTGGTCGAGCGCAACAAGGAGTACGTGCAGGCCGCGCGCGTCACGGGCGTGGCGCCCTCGCGCATCATGTTCAAACATGTGCTGCCCAATGTGATGGGCCCGGTCATGGTGTTGGCCACCATCCAGGTGGCCACGGCCATCATCACCGAAGCCACCTTGTCGTTTTTGGGCGTGGGCGCACCGCCCACCTCGCCCTCTTTGGGCACGCTCATCCGCGTGGGCAATGATTATTTGTTCTCGGGTGAATGGTGGATCACCATCTTTCCCGGGCTGATGCTGGTGCTGATCGCCTTGTCGGTCAACTTGCTGGGTGACTGGTTGCGCGACGCGCTGAATCCGAGATTGCGATGAGCCTTTTACAAGTCAAAAACCTGGTGGTGGAATTCCCCAGCCGCCATGGGACGCTGCGTGCGCTGGACGATATTTCATTCGACATCGCACCCGGTGAAATTTTGGGTGTGGTGGGCGAATCAGGCGCGGGCAAGTCTCTCACGGGTGCCGCCATCATTGGCCTTTTGGAGCCGCCGGGCCGTGTGGCCAATGGGCAAATTTTGCTGGAAGGCCAGCGCATTGACCACCTCAACGCCGACCAGATGCGCCACATCCGGGGCCGCAAAATCGGTGCGATTTTTCAAGACCCTCTGACCTCGCTCAACCCGCTGTACTCCATCGGCAGGCAACTGACCGAAACCATTTTGGCCCACCTGCCAGTGACGCCCCAGGAGGCCCGGCAACGCGCCATCGATTTGCTGAAAGACACGGGCATTTCGGCAGCTGAAGAGCGCATTGACCACTATCCGCACCAGTTTTCAGGTGGCATGCGTCAACGCGTGGTGATCGCTTTGGCTTTGGCCGCGGAGCCGCAACTGATTGTGGCCGACGAGCCGACCACCGCGCTCGATGTGTCGATTCAGGCGCAGATCATCAGTTTGCTCAAAAAAGTCTGCAAAGACCGGGGCGCTGCCGTCATGTTGATCACGCACGACATGGGCGTGATCGCCGAGACCTGTGACCGCGTGGCCGTGTTGTATGCCGGGCGTGTGGCTGAAATCGGCCCGGTGCACCAGGTCATCAACCACCCGGCCCACCCTTACACCGCAGGCCTGATGGCCTCCATCCCCGACATGGACAGTGACCGCGAACGCCTGAACCAAATTGACGGGGCCATGCCGCGCCTGAATGCCATTCCGAAAGGCTGCGCCTTCAACCCACGTTGCCCCAAAGCCTTTGACCGCTGCCGCCAAGAGCGCCCCGATTTGGTCCAAGCCGGGGCCAACCTGGCCGCCTGCTGGCTGCACGAAGGGAACGCGGCATGAGCGAGAACATGAACAACGCCAAACCGCAGCCCCTGGTCGTCGCGCATGATCTGGCCAAGACCTTTGATGTCTCTGCCCCCTGGCTCAACCGCGTCATCGAGCGCAAACCCCGCCAGATGCTCAATGCCGTGGATGGCGTTAGTTTTGAGATCGAACGCGGCAAAACCTTGGCCCTGGTGGGCGAGTCCGGCTGCGGCAAAAGCACCGTCGCCCGCTTGCTGGTGGGTTTGTACGAGCCCACTCGCGGCGGCTTGACCTTTGACGGGCAAGACGCGCACGCGGCCTTCAAGTCGTCCGATGCCAAGGCCATGCGCCAGCGCATCCAAATGATTTTCCAAGACCCCTACGCCAGCCTGAACCCGCGCTGGACGGTGGACAACATCATCGGCGAGCCGCTCCAAGAGCACGACCTGATCAGCGACGCCGAAGAGCTCAAGGCCCGCGTGGCCGAATTGCTGCAGTCGGTGGGCTTGTCGCCGCTGGACATGGTCAAGTACCCACACCAGTTCTCAGGCGGCCAACGCCAACGCATCTCGATCGCCCGGGCCCTGGCCACGGCGCCGGAGTTTTTGGTGTGCGACGAGCCGACCTCGGCACTCGATGTGAGCGTGCAAGCGCAGGTGCTCAACATCATGAAAGACCTGCAGCGCGAGCGGGGCCTGACGTATTTGTTCATCAGCCACAATCTGGCGGTGGTGCGCCATGTGAGCGACCAAGTGGGCGTGATGTATTTGGGCCGCCTGGTGGAGCTCGCCGACAAGCACACGCTCTTTGCCAACCCGCAGCACCCTTACACCCAGATGCTGCTGGACGCGATTCCCAAAATGCACGATACGGGCCGCGCCCGCACGCCTGTGCAAGGCGAAGTGCCCAACCCGCTGAACCCGCCCACGGGCTGCACCTTCCATCCCCGCTGCCCCAAAGCCACCGACATCTGCCGCGCCGAACGACCGGCGCTGCGCGATTTCCATGGCATCAAGATCGCTTGTCATGCGGTGGTGTGAGCTGACGGAACTTTTAAAGATTGAAATATTGATCATTGTTTTGAATATTTGCCCCAAGCTTTACAAGGTGAGGACACCCAAACCCTTCAAAAACTGGTCATGTTGGGTGGCTCCCCGCAGGGGGCCAGGCCCAAGGTTTTGGTGTTCTACGATCCGGTGACGTCTCGCATCAGCACGACACCCATGCCATCCGGTTTGGGCTGGTTGGTCAAGTTTCAGGCTGTGGTCCAGCGCAGCCATATGATGCAATTGGCTCAGACTGGCGGGCTGGATGTGCGTTGGGCCGGACAACGGCTGGATGGCATGCTGAGCGCATTGGATCGGTGGGCTGATTTGATTGGTGGATTCGACATTCGGCGGCCCACAGCGCAAGCCATGTTGCAGGCGGTACAGACTCAACGGTCGCTTTTGTCTTGATGGCTTCAACAGGAAGCTTTTCATGGTGGACGCCGCGTGGGACTTTTGCGTTGGCAGTCACATTGACACCTGACAGGCTCATTTTTCCAACGGTCGTTTTAGCGGCTCGGAACAAAAAACCCCACCGTGTTACCACGGTGGGGTTTTTTTCTTATAACTATCAGCTGGCTCTTACGCCAGCGTCAAATTAGAAAGCGTGGCGCAGGCCCAAGTAGAACTGACCAGCATCTGTACCAGCAGCGTTGGCAGGTGTACCGTTCAAAGCTGTTTGGGTGTAAAGAGCGTAAGCAGCGGCTGCTTTGTTGTCCAACTTGGCGTAGCTCACGCCCAAGCTTGTGCGCTTGGAGAAAGCGTAGTCATAACCAACCGACACCAAGGTTGCGCCCGAATTGGCAGTGGTCACGCCAGCCACTTTCACGTCGTCAGCTTTGGTGTAAGTGAACAAGATGGTGCCAGAACCCATAGGCACTGTGACTGGGATGGATGTCACGTTGCGCTTGGTGCCAGTGAATGCCGACACGCCAGCTGCTGCTGCGCGCAGTTCAGACTGGTCATACGTCAAACCAACGGTTGCAACACCCAGGTTGTAGTTGGCCATGAATGTAGAAGCACGTTGACCTGTACGAGCTGCAGTAGCTGTTTGGTCTTCGCCTTTGGCTTGCCATGTGGAAGCGCCAAGAGTCAAAGGACCATTAACGTACACAGCTTGAATGTGTGAAGCATTGCCGCCGCTGGTTGTACCAACAACGCCCTCAGAACCAGACTGCGCAAAGCTGTAAGTGCCTTGCAAAGTCAAGCCGCTCATTGTAGGAGCAGTGTAGCGAACAACGTTGGTTGAACGGCTGGCGTTGGCAATGGCTTGACCGCCGCCAGAGCCGTTAACGAAACCCAAGATGCCGCAGCTGGAAGCTTGCAATGCTGTAGCGCGAACGCCGTGGCTGTCAGAGCCCATGCAGTAGTGGGTATCCAGCTTGCCCATTTGGACGTTACCGAAACCGCCAGACACGCCAACGAATGTGTTGCCGCCAGCCAATGGGCTAGAAGTAGGAGCAGCACCGTTGTCGTCCATGCGGTAACGTGTGTCCACTTGGAAGTTGGCTTTCAAGCCACCGCCCAGGTCTTCAGAACCGCTCAGAATGAAGCGCGAAGAACCGTCAGCCAAACCAGAGGCTGAACCGTTGTTGGTTGCAGTTGTCGAGCCAGAGTATTTCGTCTGTGCAACACCAGCTTTGACGTTACCAGACAATGTCACGGTCGATTGTGCGAAAGAAGCGGTAGCTGCCAATGTAGCCAGAGCAATCAGAGTTTTTTTCATTGCAAATTTCTCCAAAGTTTAAAAAAGAGCCTCGAATCCAACAAGTGAAAATCACCTGTCTGAACGCTCAGCCAACCTCCAAATTCGGAAGGTTGAGCTATTGCACCAGAGCAAGAGGGCTTTTCCAAGAAATTCCACGAATAAAGGTCTTTTTCGTTGCACGGACGCAACAAACCAAGCCCCTGCTGACCGAACAACCTCTTTTTTTCGAATTTTCATCAATCAATTCAACAATTTACGAGATTTTTAGAAAGCATTGCTTGAATAAATATCTGCTGAAGATTGAGCGTATTGCTTCACGGCTGAGACCCCTTGTGGCCCGCTCCATTAAAGTCATCACCTCTTTGAAGGCTTTCCATGTCCACCCACGCTTTGATTTTGGCCGCCGACAGCGCTTTGCGCACCTTATTTGCCGAGCCCCGGGCCAGCCGCCCTACACCTGTGGCCCCAACTGCGGAACTTGAGTTAACGGAGTCAGAGCGGCGCGAAGCCGCAGCCTTGATGCGCGTGAACCATGTGGGCGAGGTGTGCGCTCAAGCGCTTTACACCGGTCAGGCTTTGGCGTGCACCAATCCGGCACTGCGCGCCCAACTGGCCGAAGCCAGCCGCGAAGAGACCGACCACCTGGCTTGGACGCAGGAACGCCTGAACGAACTGAAGGGCCGCCCCTCGCTGCTCAACCCGCTATGGTACGCGGGGGCCTTTGCCATTGGTTATGCCGCGGGCAAGCTGGGCGGCGATAAGGTGAGCTTGGGGTTTGTGGTGGAAACCGAGCGCCAAGTCGAGGCCCACCTGCAAAGCCACATGGATTTGTTGCCTGCGGCAGACAACACTTCTCGCGCCATCGTGGCGCAGATGAAAGCCGATGAAATCGCCCATGCCCAGATGGCCATGAAAGCCGGGGCTGTGGAGCTGCCAGGCCCCGTCAAGTCGGTGATGCAACTGGCGGCCAAAGTCATGACGACGGTGGCGCACCGGATTTGATCTCTCCCCATTAGCCCGCTTCCACCACCTCAAAACTGGTGGTGATTTCGGCGCTTTTGCCCAGCATGATGCTGGCCGAGCAGTATTTGTCGTGGCTCATGGCAATGGCCCGCTCCACCGCACTGGCAGGCACCCCTTTGGCAGTGACTGTGAAGTGCATGTTGATCTTGGTGAAGACTTTGGGATCCACTTCGGCGCGTTCGCTCATGAGCTTGACGCTGCAGCTGCGCACATCGTGCCGTCCGCGCTTCAAAATCAGCACCACGTCGTAAGCCGTGCACCCGCCTGTGCCCGCCAAAAGCATTTCCATCGGGCGTGGGGCCAGGTTTTGGCCCCCGTTTTCAGGTTTGACGGCATCCGGGGCGCCGTCCATGGCGACCATGTGGCCCGAGCCGGTTTCGGCCAAAAAGCCCATGCCCGAGCGGGTCCCGGCTGCGCCGGTCCAGGTCACTGTGCATTCCATAGCGTATGTCCTTGGGTGAGTTCAGTGTATTTTGAGCATGGGCGGCCCGTTCAGCTTTGCAGGGCTTTCCACATCTCCATGTCGCGCTCGGCGGTCCAGATGCGCGGGTTTTTGATGCCGCTGGCCTCGTCGTAGGCACGGGTCACGTCAAACGGCAGGCAGTGCTCGTAAATGAACACATGGCCAAAGATCGGGTCCATGCTTTGGCGGGTGTGGGCCATGGCGGCTTTGAGGTCCATCTTGGCGGCCACAGCTTCTTTGCCGGCCTGGAACAAGGTGGTGACCCAACGCTGGGTGTAATCGAGCGCCCTGTTCACGTTGGCGTTGCCCTTCATGGCTTCGCCGCGGCCGGGCACGATGAACTCGGCTTTCAGGTCGCGCAGGGCTTCCAGCGTGGCGGGCCACTCTTCGAGTTGCGCATCGCCCGTGTACACACCGGCTTCGTACTCGACCAAGTCGCCCGAGAACAGCACTTTTTCTTCTTCCACCCAAGCGATGGTGTCACCGCGGGTGTGGCCTGGGCCCGGGTGCCAGATCTGCACCACGACGCCGCCCAAGTTGATGCTGAGTTTGCCGGGCACTTCGCTCTTTGTGGGGTCGCCGCCGCCCACCACCATGGTGGGCCAGGTCAGGCCGGGCACGCTGTCAGCGCCACGGAACAGGCGCGGGAAGCGCTCCATCTCGCTTTTCATGTCTTGTGCGCCACGCTCTTTGATCAGGCCCAACGTGCCTTCGCTGGCGATGATCTCGGTCGCGCCTTCTGCGGCGTAGGCGTATGCACCCAGCACGCGCACCGCATGGTAGTGGGTCAGCAACACGTATTTGATGGGCAGGTCGCTGACCGTGCGGATCTTCTGGATGAGGTCTTGGGCCATGGCAGGCGTGGCCGTGGCGTCGCTGACCATGATGAAACGGTCACCGATGATCACGCCCGAATTCGGGTCACCCTCGGCGGTGTAGGCCCAGCAGTGGGGGCTGAGCTGTTCGAAAGTGATCTTCTTTTCGCTCAGATCGGCCTGGCTGGCGAAAGCTTTGTTGGGGGCTTTGGTGGGGGCTTTGGTCATTGAAATGTCTCCGGTCAACGAATAAACAATTTTACCTAAACGAAATGCGTTACGGATGGGTAAATCCCAGGGCTCATCCCAAGCCCTTGTCCAGCATGCCAATGACCTCGTCGGCGAACGCCGCGTAACTGATCGGCCCGCCCGGGCGCAACCAGGTGAAAGTCCAGTTGA
The DNA here is from genome assembly GCF_945869175.1 of Limnohabitans sp. Rim8. GTDB lineage: Bacteria > Pseudomonadota > Gammaproteobacteria > Burkholderiales > Burkholderiaceae_C > Limnohabitans_A. Next base: position 17,668 of record NZ_CAMBNZ010000045.1, read on the forward strand.
TCATGCCCAGCAGCATCATGGTCAAGGCGGTCTGGTTGGTGGCGGTCAGGCGCTCGGGGTAGGCCCGCTTCATGAACCGGGTCATGGCGGCCACGATGTCACGCTGACGGTTCAAGATCAGCTCGCGCGGCGACACAGGGGCACCGGGCAAGGTCGGGTCAGGTTCATCGCTCAAAAACTGGGTGTCGTTCAGCAGCGCCGCGTGTCGGGTGGCCGAGGTTTCGTACTCTTGCAAAAAAGCCCGCACCAACTCATGCAGGGTGGCGCGCTCGTTCAGGTCTTTGCGCTGTGCGGTGGCTTCGGTTTGCGCAATCACCCCGAGCAAGCGCTGGGTGTGGCGGTCGAGCAGGTCAAACAAAATCGCCTCTTTGCTCTCGTAATAGTGGTACAGCCGCGCCTTGGACGTGCCACACGCCGTGGCGATTTCGTTCATGCTGGCGGCGGGGTAGCTGCGCTGGGCAAAACACTGGGCCGCGATGTCAAGGATCGCGTCGCGCTTGATGTCGTGGGTGGCTGATTTGGGACGGGCCATGGCGTTTCGGGCGCGGCCTCAAACCGGCCAAACCACCCCGTTGTCGTTCAGGATGGCATCCAGCGGCTCGTCGTGGTCTTCGGGCTCGAGGTCGTCCACAAAGCCTTGCGTGAAGCCCAGCCCCACGGTGAAGGGCTTGGGCTGCAAAGTGGCCAGTGTGCGGTCGTAAAAACCACCGCCGTAGCCCAAGCGGTAGCCCCCTGTGCCATAGCCCACACAAGGCACAAACAGCAAGGTGGGCACGATGATTTCGGTGTCTTTGGGTTTGGGGATGCCGTAGGCGTCTTCTTCCATCGCGCAGCCGGGGTACCAGGTGTGGAAAGTCAGGGTTTTGTGCAACTTGTTGACCACGGGCAAACCAATTTGGCGGCGCTGCGGCTCGCCATGGAGCTCGCCGTCCTCTTTCCATCGGTGCAACACGGGCAAAGGATCAAACTCGCCCTTGATGGGCCAATAAGCGCCAATGACGGTCTCCGGGCGGTCAAACAGCCAGATGCGCAGGATGCGCTGCAAGGCTTCCGCCCGTGCCAGACGGTCAGGCAGGTTCAACCTTTCTTCCACCAAGGCCTTTCGCAAGGCTCTTTTCACTTCCGCTTTGTCCATAATCGACCCATGAAATTCACTCAGATTCTGACACTGCTTTGTGCCATGGCCACGACAGGCTTGTGGAGCCCTGATGCCCGCGCCCAAGTTCAAGCCCCCAACAAGGGGGACGAGGTCATCCTGGAGATGGGCCAGGCGTTTAAAAAAGGGGACAAAAACCGGCTGTCTGCCCTGTTGCCCCAAACCCGGGGCCATGTGTTGGAGCCCTTGGCGGCCTATTGGGAAATGCGCGCTCGGCTGGAAAACGCCCCCGAATCGGAAATTCGCGGCTTTTTGAACACTTACGCAGGAAGTTACTACGAGGACCGCTTGCGCAACGACTGGCTTTTGCAACTGGGCAAACGCCGAGATTGGGCAGGCTTTACTGCCGAATACCCCCGCTACCGCATGCGCGATGACCGCGAATTGCGGTGTTACGCCTTGGCGACCGAGGCCATGAACAGCAAAGCCGATGTCGCTGAAGAAGCCAAACGCCTGTGGTACAGCCTGCGTGAAGCCGACGACGGCTGCACCTATGTGGTCGACCACTTGCACTCGGGCAAACAAATCAATGGCCTGGATTTGTGGCGCAAAGCCCGCATCGCCATGGACGCGAACCGCCCCCGCGCAGCGCAAGCTGCGGTCGACATCGAAGCCCCACGCTTGTCCGAGCAAGTGGCCCTGATCTATGCCGACCCGGAGCGGTATCTGGACAAGCGCATCATCGCCATCACCAAAAGTCGCAAAGAGCTGGCCGTACTGGCGCTGATCCGCTTGGCGGCCAAAGACCCGGATCAGGCTGCCCAACTGCTGGAAAAACGTTGGTCGATTCAGCTGAGCCCCGAAGAACGCAACTGGACTTGGGCTGTGATTGGCAAACAAGCGGCCCAAAAACTGCAAGTCAACGCCAGCGGCTACTTTGCCAAGGTGCAAAAAGACAGCGACTTGAACGACGATTTGCTGATCTGGAAAGTGCGCGCCTCCTTACGCCAAAACCAATGGCGACAAGTGCTGACCGCCACACAGGCCATGGGCCCCGAATCGCAAAAAGACCCGGCTTGGGTCTACTGGCGCGCCCGTGCGCTGATGGCCACCGCACAAGACAACCAGCAAAAGCAAGAGGCGCAAGGCTTGCTGCGCAACATCGCCAGTGTTCGGGGCTTTTACGAACAGCTGGCCTTGGAAGATTTGGGCCAAGCCATCACCGCCCCCGAACGCCCAGCGGCCCTGACCCCGCAAGAAAAAGCCACCGCCCAGATCAACCCTGGCTTGCAACGTGCCCTGTATGCCATCGCCATCGGCCTGCGGCCTGAAGGCAACCGCGAGTGGAACTACAGCACCAACTTGCACACGCCTGGCGGCATGAACGACCGCGACCTGCTGGCCGCTGCCGACTTGGCCTGCCAACGCCAGGTGTGGGACCGCTGCATCAACACCAGCGACCGGACCAAAGAGGCGATTGATTTTGACCAACGCTTTCCGATGCCGCTGCGCGAGATCGTGGTGCGCCGCGCGAACGACATCCGCTTGGACCCGGCTTATGTGTACGGCCTGATCCGCCAGGAAAGCCGTTTCATCATGGACGCCCGCTCGCATGTGGGGGCATCCGGCCTGATGCAGGTGATGCCGGCCACCGCCAAATGGACCGCCAAAAAGATAGGCCTCACCAACTTCACCCCCGAGCAGATCAACGACCGCGAGGTGAATGTGGCCATTGGCACGGGTTACCTGAAACTGGTCTTGGACGACTTTGAAGGCTCCATGCCCATGGCCACCGCCGCCTACAACGCCGGGCCCAGCCGCCCGCGCAACTGGCGCAACGGCCCGGTGCTCGAAGCCGCAATCTGGGCCGAAAACATCCCGTTTCAGGAAACACGCGATTACGTGAAAAAAGTGCTGTCCAACACCACCAATTACGCGGCCATCTTGACGCGTCAGCCGCAGTCGCTCAAAGCGCGCTTGGGCACGATTGGGCCACGCAACTCGCCCATGACCGAGGTGAACAAAGATTTGCCTTGAGGCTTCAGGCGACAGGGCCTAGGAGTGCATCCAAATTGGCCTGGATTTTTTCTTCGATCTTGCGGCTGTAGGCGCCCAGCAAAAAACCCAGCTTGATCTGAAGGTCAAAGCGGGTCTCACTCACCGTCAATTCACCGCTGACCCCACTGCGCTCAAAGTGCATGCGGTCCACCAGCTCACCGGGCACGGACGAGCACGCCATGCCCCAGTCTTGTTCGGCCTGCTCGCGCCAGCGCTGGGCCACCAAGCG
>NZ_CAMBNZ010000046.1 GCF_945869175.1 Limnohabitans sp. Rim8
GGCGCCCGGCCCCAAGCCATGCCATGCCATCGCTCTGTGCCAGTTTTAACCTCGGCAGTCTACCGGTGTTTGTGCGCTTGACGCACCCATGCAGTTGACAGAGGAAGGGGCGGGTGACGATTTCTGGTAACCCAGTATGAGGAACCCGCCCCTTCCTCTGTCAACTGCCGCCCCTGCAACGAGGCAGAGGCAGCAGTCAACTCAGAATCAGTTAAATCGGACGTAATCAAAGTCCACAGGCTGACGGTTGATGCCCATGACGGGTGGCGCGATCCAGTTGGCGAACTTGCCTGGCTCGACGACACGGCCCATCAGGCTGGCCACATAGGCGCGGTCTTCGTGGGTCGGCAGCCACTCACCCACTTGCGCCATCCACTGCTCGTCGCTCACCACACGGCCGTCGGGCGTGATTTTGGAGCCGGACAGAGAGCCAATGTTGCGGTGGAAGGCCTTGTGCGGGGCAGTCAAGGTGAAAGGAATGCCCGCCTTGGTGATCACACGGTTCCAACGGTCGATGCCGCCTTTGGAATCGGTGATGTAGTCGTCGCGCAGCACTTCGTTCAAGGCGTTGAGCATGGGCACTTCTTTTTCAACCAGCTTGCCGTCTTCGACCGACAAGATCTTGTAGCTATTGCCCTTCAAGACGTGGTCATCGGTGCGTTTGCCTTCTTCGTAACGGCCCTTCAAGCCGGAGCTGTAGAAGGTCGCGGCATTGGACGATTCGTCAGCACCGAACAAGTCGATGGTCACCGAGAAGTGGAAGTTGATGTAACGCTGGATGGTCGGCAAATCGATCACGCCGGCAGCGCGCAACTTGCCCACATCGTCGGTTTTGAGCTGGTTCATCACGTCGACAGTCCGCTGGATGGTGCGGCTCACACCGGACTCGCCCACGAACATGTGGTGCGCTTCTTCGGTCAGCATGAACTTGGTGGTGCGGGCCAGCGGGTCGAATGCGGATTCGGCCAAGGCGCACAACTGGAACTTGCCGTCACGGTCGGTGAAGTAAGTGAACATGAAGAAGCTCAACCAGTCAGGTGTCTTCTCGTTGAAAGCTTGCAAGATGCGCGGATTGTCTTCGTTGCCGCTGTTGCGCTGGAGCAAAGCATCGGCTTCTTCACGGCCGTCTTTGCCAAAGTATTTGTGCAACAAGTAGACCATGGCCCACAGGTGGCGGCCTTCTTCGACGTTGATCTGGAAAAGGTTGCGCAGGTCGTACATGCTGGGGGCCGTGAGGCCCAGGTGGCGCTGCTGCTCCACCGATGCAGGCTCGGTATCGCCTTGTGTCACGATGATGCGGCGCAGGTTGGCGCGGTGCTCGCCAGGCACGTCTTGCCAGGCCTTTTCACCGATGTGGTCACCGAAATGGATCTTGCGGTCTTGCTCGCCAGGGTTCATGAACACGCCCCAACGGTAGTCGCGCATCTTGACGTGGCCAAATTGGGCCCAGCCTTGGGGGTCGACGCTCACGGCGGTGCGCAGGTACACGTCCATGTCGGTGGAACCTTCAGGGCCCATGTCGTCCCACCAGTTGATGAAGTTGGGCTGCCACTGCTCCAAAGCGCGCTGCAGGGTGCGGTCTTCGCTCAAGTTGACGTTGTTGGGGATTTTTTCGCTGTAGTTGATACCGGACATGAGAGTCTCCAGAGATTAAAAAGCAACGGTGGGGGAAAATTTCGGTTGCAGCGCGGACCACCGGGCACCACGCTGCACAACGCAAAAAAACATCAAACGCGGTTCATGTCGAACTGGACTTTTTCGCCTTTGCCGTAGACCTTCAGGGCACCCTTTTCACCGACGGCGTTAGGACGCTGGAAGATCCAGTTCTGCCAGGCGGTCAGGCGACCAAAGATGCGGGTGGCCATGTTTTCCTTTTGTGCAAAACGCAGGTTGGCTTCCAAACCGGTCAACGCATCAGGCGACATGGCAGAACGCTCTTCCAAGGCCAGGCGAATTTCGTCAGCCCAGTCGATGTCGTCCGGTGCAGCCGTGACCAAACCGAGCGCCAGAGCGGCGTCGGCGTCGAGCGCTTGGCCGATGGCGCCGCGTGCGGCTTCCATGGCGGGCACTTCTTCGTAGAAGCGGCGCTGCAGTCGGGTCTGGTCGTTGACCATGGGGAAAAAACCGAAGTTCATCTCGCTCAATTGGATCTTGGGGGCCTTGTCGGCATCGTCGGGCAGAGCCAGCATGTAAGCGCGGTCGGCACAAAAAGCGAGCTCGGCGAGTGTGCCGACAAAACATGTCCCCTCTTCAATCAGGGCGAACAGGCTGCGCGAGGACACGTCCATGCGCGCCAGCGTGCGGCGCAGGTGGCCAATGGTTTCACGCACCAGCCAGTGGTCTTTGTGGGCCAGCAAGGTCGCGTCCGAGGCCAGCACGGCAGCGGCGTTGCCCGCGGTTTTGAGTACCCAAGTGCCGATGTCCAGTTCGTTGGTGCGCATGTGCAAGATGGCGTCGTCGAGTTCACGCACCATCTGCAGCGGCCACCAGTTGACGCCCGCGGCTTCGATGCCGGCGATGTCGGTGGGTTGTGTCGTCACTGGGGCTTTGACGGTGAAGGTGGCGATGCGCTTGGTGCGGTCGATGGCCACCGTGACGTTGGTGTAAGTCAGGGCATCTGCCGCAATGGTGCGATTCAGGGGCGTGAGTGTCACGCCTTTGACGCCTGCGGGGCGAATGCTGCCAGCGGCCAGTTCTGTGGCACGGGCTTGCACAGCTTGTTTGAACACGGCGGGCTTGGCGATCGCATCGACCAGGCGCCAGTCCACGGCTTTTTGACCGCGCACACCTTCAACGCTGGTGCAAAAAATATCAGCCAGGTCGTGGCGCACATGGCGCTTGTCGGTCACGCGGGTCAGGCCACCGGTGCCGGGCAACACGCCGAGCAAAGGCACTTCGGGCAGCGACACGGCGCTGGAGCGGTCATCCACCAACACGATTTCGTCGCAGGCCAGCGCCAGCTCATAACCGCCGCCCGCGCAAGCACCGTTCAAAGCGGCGACGAACTTCAGACCGTCGTGCTTGCTGGAGTCTTCGATGCCGTTGCGGGTTTCGTTGGTGAACTTGCAAAAATTCACTTTCCAGCCGTGTGTCGAGACACCCAGCATGAAGATGTTGGCGCCAGAGCAGAACACGCGGTCTTTCAGGCTGGTCACCACCACTGATCGCACTTCAGGGTGCTCGAAGCGGATGCGCTGCAGTGCGTCGTGCAACTCGATGTCCACACCCAGGTCGTAGCTGTTGAGTTTGAGTTTGTAACCGGGGCGGATGCCGGCGTCTTCGTTGATGTTGATCGACAAGGTCGCGATCTCGCCGTCAAAGGCCAGATTGATGTGTTTGTATTGCGAGGGGTTGGTTTGGTAGTCAACCTGGAAAGCTTGTGTCATGGGTGTCTCCGTCGGTGAGAATGGGTTTGACTTTGGTCAAAAAATGCATTTCACTGCATGTTGATTGGAAGTTTAGTGCAGACTCAGCTTCTCATCAGTATGCACTTTACTGCATTTTCTAAGTATTTACCCTAGGAAATGAAAAATCACAAGCCATTCAAACAGCCCCCGACAAATGTTGGCGAACCGAAGTACGCAAGGCGTCAAAAGCCTGGTCCTCGGAGCGGCCGCTGGTGTTGATGGCCATATCGGCTTTGGAATAGAAGGCCGAACGCCCCTCCAGGATGCGTTTGAGGTCTTCCATCGCTTCTCGGCTGGCGGCCATGGGGCGCATGTCGCCTTGCGCGGCCACACGGCCCATGTGGTCGACCGCATCGGCTTGCAGCCAGACGGTGGTGCAATGCGAGAGCAACAGATTGAAGTTGGCCGAATCGGATACCAGTCCGCCGGGCGTGGCAATCACCACTTCGGGGTAGATTTGAATGGCTTCTTCGAGTGCGCGTCGCTCGTAACGCCGGTAGGCATTGGCACCATAGAGGTTGTGGATCTCGCTGATCTGACAACCGGCAAATTGCTCAATTTCGCGGCTGAGCTCAATGAAGGGAAAGCCCATGTCCTTGGCCAATCGCTGGCCCAGCGCGGTTTTGCCCGCACCACGCAAACCAATCAGCGCAATGCGGTTCTTGCGCTCTTGGGCATTGCCGCCCTCGCCAAACATCTCACCCAACTGCACGCGGGCACGGCGCAAATCGGCCTCGCTGCGCTTGGACAACAACTCGCGGATCAGCAGCCACTCAGGCGAAGTGGTGGTCACATCCCCCAGCAATTCGGCCAGCGAGCACTGCAGGGCGTTGGCCACCTGCAAGAGAACCAGCACCGAAACGTTGCCCGTGCCGTACTCCAAATTGGCCAGATGCCGCTCGGACACATCAGCAACCTGGGCCACGGCACGTCGCGTCATGCCTTGGCGCGAACGCAAGTTGCGCACGCGCTCACCCAGCGCCTCCAGAAAAGGACTGCGTTTGGCCTCCGACTCGGACGGTTCCATCAAGGTGGAATCTTGTGGTGTCATGCTCAACCTTTGATTGCAGACTAGGGAAAACCCTTTGTTTTCAACAACCCCGAAAGATGCACTTTACTGCATACTTGAGGGCAAGCACAATAGTGCATCAACCCCTCTTTATACCGCCAACTGGACAGTCAACACAGTTTTTTTGTGCACGCCAATGCATGCGCACCCCCACCACCCTTGGAAAGTTCACCATGACCACCCCCTTGCTCCCCAACTTTTTCGCAGGCCGCTGGCAAACTGGCACCGGTGAAGGCACGCCCCTGTTGGACCCGGTGCTCGGCACCGAACTGGCCCGCGTGTCGAGTGCAGGCATCGACCTGGCCGAAGGTTTTGCCTTTGCCCGTGAACAAGGCAGCGCGGCCCTGCGCGCCCTGAGCTATGGTCAACGTGCCACATGGCTCAACCAAATCACCGAAGTGCTGCAAGCCAACCGCGATGCCTATTACGAGATCGCCACCGCCAACAGCGGCACCGTGGCCAAAGACTCGGGTGTGGACATTGACGGCGCCTTCTTCACCTTGGGCTACTACGCCAAACAGGGTGCGGCACTGGGCGACGCCACGCTGCTGCTGGACGGCGAGCGCATCCGCATGGCCAAGGACCCGGCCTTCCAGACCCAACACATCCAGGTGCCCACCCGCGGCGTGGCCCTGTTCATCAACGCCTTCAACTTCCCCAGCTGGGGCCTGTGGGAAAAAGCCGCACCCGCCCTGCTCTCGGGCGTGCCGGTCATCATCAAGCCGGCCACAGCGACGGCCTGGTTGACGCAGCGCATGGTGAAAGACGTGGTCGATGCGGGCGTGCTGCCCGTGGGCGCTTTGTCGGTGATTTGCGGCTCGTCCGCAGGCCTGATGGACCAGTTGCTGGCCTTTGACGTGGTGAGTTTCACCGGCTCGGCCGAAACCGGCAAGATCATCCGCAGTCACCGCGCCGTGACCGAGCTGTCGGTGCGCTGCAACATCGAAGCCGACAGCCTCAACAGCGCACTGCTCTCGCCCGCCGCTACGGCCGACAGCGAAGCCTTCAAGCTGCTGGTGGTCGAAGTGGCGCGTGAAATGACCGTCAAGTCGGGCCAGAAATGCACGGCCATTCGCCGCGTTTTTGTGCCTCGCGCCCTGTACCAAGCAGCGGCCGAAGCCATTGGCGCACGCTTGGCCAAAACCACCGTGGGCAACCCGCGCAACGAAAGCGTGCGCATGGGTGCCCTGGTCAGCCAGGAACAAAAAGCCAGCGTGCTGGCCGGTCTGGCTCAACTGAAAACCGAGGCCACCGTGATGTTTGACGGCAGCCATGCCGCGCTGGTGGACGCCGATGCCAACAGCGCCTGTGTGGCCCCGGTGCTGCTGGGCACCGAGACCCCCATGACAGCCAAGGTGCTGCACGCGGTGGAAGTGTTTGGCCCCGTGTCCACCCTGATGCCTTACGACAGCATCGAAGAGGCCTACGCCATGATTCGCCGCGGCGAAGGCTCGCTGGTCTGCTCGGTTTACAGCGAAGACCCGGCTTTCACCGCTCAAGCCTCGGTCGAGTTGGCCAGCAGCCATGGCCGTGTGCACGCCGTTTCGCCCGATGTGGCTTCCCTGCACAGCGGCCACGGCAATGTGATGCCGATGAGCCTGCACGGCGGCCCTGGACGCGCAGGCGGCGGCGAAGAGCTGGGGGGCCTCAGGGCACTGAACTTCTACCACCGCCGCAGCGCGGTGCAAGGCAGTTCGCTCGCCTTGGACGCCTTGGCAGCACAAGGCATCAAGCTGGCCTTGTGACGTTTTTCCAGACGCTGCCCTATTGAACACAACGAACAGACCGAGGAGACAAAAATGACCCACCACACAACACCCCCACCTGCCGAATTCAACTTTGCGCAGCACCTGATGGCCACCAACGCCTCCCGGCTAGAAAAAACCGCCCTGATCGACGATCTGGGCAACCTGACCTACGGCGAGCTGACCGAGCAAATTCGCCGTTTTGCAGGCGGTCTAAAGGCCCTCGGCCTCAAGCGCGAAGAGCGTGTCTTGTTGCTCATGCACGACAGCAGCGACTGGGTCGTCGCCTTTTTAGGCTCACTTTATGCTGGCGTTGTGCCTGTGGCGGTGAACACACTGCTGACGGCGCAAGACTACGCCTTCATGCTGAGCAACAGCCGCGCGCAAGCGGCTTTGGTGTCGGGGGCACTGCTGGCGACCTTGGAAAGCGCTATGGATTTGGGCAAAACCGAGGTGCAACACCTGGTCGTTTCCCGCCCAACAGCGCCATTGGCGTCAAAACAGATCAACATGTCGGCCTTGATTGAACAAAGCCCAGCCACATGGCCCGCGCCAACGCTGGCCGATGAACCGGCTTTCTGGCTGTATTCCTCGGGCTCCACCGGCAAGCCCAAAGGCACCGTGCACAGCCAGGGCAACCTGTACTGGACGGCCGAGCTGTATGGCAAAGGCGTGCTCGACTTAAAGACCAGCGATGTGGTGTTTTCTGCCGCCAAGCTGTTCTTTGCCTATGGCTTGGGCAACGCCCTGACCTTTCCTTTGAGTGTGGGCGCCAGCGTGGTGTTGATGGCCGAGCGCCCCACCCCTCAGGCGACCTTCAAGCGCCTGGTTGAGCACCAACCCACGGTGTTTTATGGCGCGCCCACGGGCTATGGTGGCATGCTGGCCAGCCCCGATTTGCCCAACCCAACTCAGGTCGCACTGCGGCTGTGTTCCTCGGCAGGGGAAGCCCTGCCGCGCGACATCGCCGAGCGTTGGACGGCTCACTTTGGGTGCGAGATCATCGACGGGATTGGCTCGACCGAAATGCTGCATGTCTTTTTATCGAACCGCCCCGGCGATGTGCGCTACGGCACCACGGGCAAAGCCGTGCCGGGGTACGAGGTACAGCTGCGAAGCGAAGACGGCAGCATGGTGACCGGGGATAACGAAATCGGCGATCTGTATATCCAGGGGCCCAGCAGTGCATTGATGTACTGGAACAACCGCGAGAAAACCCGGGACACCTTCCAAGGCGTGTGGACCAAGAGTGGCGACAAGTACACGCGTGACGCTGAGGGCTACTACACCTACGCCGGGCGCAACGACGACATGTTGAAAGTCAGCGGCATTTACGTCTCCCCCTTCGAGGTCGAGTCGACCTTGGTGCAGCACCCCGCCATTTTGGAAGCCGCCGTGATTGGCAAAGAGGACACCGACGGCCTGACCAAGACCAAGGCTTTCATCGTGCTCAAACCAGACCAAAGCCTCACGCAAGAAGAAGTCAAGGCTTTCGTCAAGGAACGCCTGGCCCCTTACAAGTACCCGCGCTTCATCGAGTTTGTGGCCGAGCTGCCCAAAACCGCCACGGGCAAAATCCAGCGTTTTCGCTTGCGTGACCAGGAAAACGCGGCAAGCTGACACCCAAACCGGCCCAGGCCGGTGTGGCATGGAAGACAGTCCAATCAGGTGTACTTGCTGATTTTGATGCTGGGAAACTTGCTGGAGAAGTCCTTGGCCTTGGCCGCGATTTTCACGGCGACCTGTCGGGCCACCGATTTGTAAATTTGCGCCACTTCGCCGTCGGGGTCGTACACCACCGTGGGTTTGCCACTGTCCGCCTGCAGGCGAATTTGCATGTCCAGGGGCAAGGCACCCAGGTAGTCCATGCCGTATTCGGCCGCCATTTTCTTGCCACCATCGGCGCCAAAAATGTGCTCCACATGGCCGCAGTGGGTGCAAACGTGCACCGCCATGTTTTCCACCAAACCCAAAATGGGCACACCGACCTTCTCGAACATCTTCACGCCCTTTTTGGCGTCCAACAGGGCAATGTCTTGCGGCGTCGTCACGATCACCGCCCCGGTCATGGGCACGCGTTGGCTGAGCGTCAGCTGGATATCGCCGGTGCCGGGTGGCATGTCCACGATCAAATAATCGAGCTCTTTCCAATTGGTCTGGCGCAGCAGTTGCTCCAAGGCCTGGGTGGCCATGGGGCCACGCCAGATCATGGCCTCATCGGCATTGACCAAAAAACCAATCGACATGACCTGCACACCATAGTTTTCCATCGGCTCCATGGTCTTGCCGTCTTCGCTCTCGGGGCGGCCCTCAATGCCCATCATCATGGGTTGGCTGGGGCCGTAAATGTCGGCGTCCAAAAGACCCACTGTGGCGCCTTCTGCGGCCAAGGCCAGCGCGAGGTTGACAGCCGTGGTGCTCTTGCCCACGCCACCCTTGCCCGAGGCCACCGCCACGATGTTTTTGACCTGCGGCAGCAGGGCCACACCGCGCTGGGCGGCATGGGCAGCGATCTTGCTGGTCACATTGGCCGACACATTGGCCACACCCGCCACACCCTTTGCAGCGGCAATCAAGGCTTGGCGCAGCATCGGGATCTGGCTTTTGGCCGGATAACCCAGCTCGACGTCAAACGACACATGGCCGCCATCGATTTGGAGGTTTTTCAGGGTTTTGGTGGAGATGAAATCTTTGCCCGTGTTCGGGTCAATGACGGCTTGCAGGGCCTGTAGGAGTTGTTCTGGGGTCGCCATGGTCACTTTCTTGAATGGGGCGGAGTTTACCGACATGCCGCCCCGTACACCCTAAAATCACCGATTCCCCTACAAACTCACCCACCATGTCTGCCCCCAACGCGCCACGCCAGCTTTTTGTCACCACCGCCTTGCCGTATGCCAACGGCAATTTCCACATCGGCCACATCATGGAGTACATCCAGGCCGACATCTGGGTGCGTTACCAAAGAATGCAGGGCGGCCAAGTCCATTTTGTGGGTGCTGACGACACGCACGGCGCGCCGATCATGATTGCGGCCGAAAAGGCAGGCAAAACGCCCCAGCAATTCGTGGCCGACATCGCCGCGGGCCGAAAGCCCTATTTGGAGGGTTTTCACATCCAGTTCGACAACTGGCACAGCACCGACGCCCCCGAAAACCACGAGCTGGCCCGCCAAATTTACCGCGATCTGCGCGACATCCCAGAGTCAGAAGGCGGCTCGCTGATCGAAGTGCGCGCTGTTGAGCAGTTCTTTGACCCCGAAAAGAACATGTTTTTGCCCGACCGTTTCATCAAAGGCGAGTGCCCCAAGTGCCACGCCAAAGACCAGTACGGTGACAACTGCGAAAACTGCGGCGCGGTGTACGCCCCCACCGACCTGATCAACCCTTTTTCTGCCTTGTCCGGTGCCAAACCCGAACTCAAGACCTCGGAGCACTTCTTCTTCAAACTGTCTGATCCGCGCTGCGTCAAGTTCTTGAGCGAATGGACCCAAGACGGCAGGCTGCAGCCCGAGGTGGCCAACAAGGTCAAAGAGTGGTTTTCGGTGCGTACCAACCCCGACGGCACGACCAGTGAAGGCCTGGGCGACTGGGACATCTCCCGCGATGCTCCCTACTTCGGCATCGAGATTCCGGATGCGCCAGGCAAGTATTTTTATGTGTGGCTGGACGCACCCGTGGGCTACCTGGCCTCGCTGAAAAACCTGCTGGGCAAACGCGGCGAGATTTACGAAGCTTACATGGCCAACCCACATCTGGAGCAGATCCACTTCATTGGCAAAGACATCGTCACCTTCCACACGCTGTTTTGGCCCGCCATGCTGCATTTTTCAGGCCGCAAAACGCCCAACAGCGTGTTCGTGCACGGCTTCCTCACCGTGAACAACGGCGAGAAGATGAGCAAAAGTCGGGGCACGGGCCTGGACCCCCTCAAGTACCTGAGCCTGGGCATGAACCCCGAGTGGTTGCGCTACTACCTGGCGGCCAAACTGTCAGCACGCAATGAAGACATCGACTTCAACGCCGAAGACTTCATGGCCCGGGTGAACTCTGACCTGATTGGCAAATTCGTCAACATCGCTTCGCGCTCGGCCGGTTTCATTGCCAAGCGCTTTGAGGGCCAACTGGGCGCGGTCTCCGCCGACGGCCAGGCCTTGTTGGCCGCACTGCAAAGCGCCACACCCGCCATTGCCGCCTTTTATGAAGACCGCGAATACGCCAAGGCCCTGCGCGAAATCATGTTGTTGGCCGACAGGGTCAACAGCTACGTGGACCAAAACAAGCCCTGGGAACTGGCCAAGCAAGAAGGCCAGGAAGCACGCCTGCAAGATGCCTGCAGCGCCTGCATTGAGGCCTTCCGCCTGCTCACGCTGCAGCTCAAGCCCGTGTTGCCCGCGCTGGCCGCGCAGGTCGAAGCCTTCCTGAACGTGGCCCCTTTCACGTTTGTCCAGGCGCAAAGCCTGCTGGGCGCTGGCCACACCATCAACGCCTACCAACACCTGATGCAACGCGTCACGCCGGAGCAACTCGACGCCTTGTTCGAGCCGCCTGCCGTGGTGGAAGAAAAAGTCATCCCCGGTGGCGAAGAGATGGCCCCCACCATCTCCATCGACGACTTCGCCAAGGTGGACTTGCGCATCGCGCAGATCGTCAACTGCGAGCCGGTGGAAGGCTCGGTCAAGCTGCTGCGCCTGACGCTGGACGTGGGTGAAGGTCGCCTGCGCAATGTGTTCTCTGGCATCGCCAGCATGTACAAGCCCGCAGACCTGATCGGCCAACTCACCGTGGTGGTGGCTAACCTGGCCCCACGCAAGATGAAGTTTGGCGTCTCTGAGGGCATGGTGCTGGCCGCCAGCCACGCTGACGAAAAAGCCGAGCCCGGCATCCATGTGCTGCACCCTTGGCCGGGTGCCAAGCCTGGCATGCGGATCCACTGACCCCCACAGCACAGGCGCTGAACATGTTTCCTCTGATTCGTGGATGGACCGATGTGCAGCGCAGCCCCAAAGCCAATCTGGGCTTGGGCTTGGTTTTGAGCTTTGTGGCCGGCGCCACCAATGCAGGCGGTTTTTTAGCGGTGGGCAGTTACACCTCGCACATGACCGGCATTCTGTCGTCCGTGGCCGACGAGCTTGTGCTGGGCCACATCACCTTGGCCTTGGCCGGCCTGGTTTGCCTCTTGGCCTTCATCTGCGGTGCCATGTGCACCGCCATCATGGTCAATTGGGGACTGCGCCAACAACTGCACAGCAGCTACAGCTTGCCCTTGTCGCTCGAATCTGTGGCCTTGCTCGTTTTTGGCTTGTTTGGCTCGGCCATCGCGGCTTGGTCGCAGATGTTCGTCCCAGTGACAGTGGTCTTGTTGTGCTTCATCATGGGCCTGCAAAACGCCGTCATCACCAAAATCTCCAAGGCCGAAATCCGCACCACCCACATCACCGGGCTGGTGACCGATTTGGGGATTGAGCTGGGTAAATTGATTTACATCAACCGTGCACACCCGGCTTCTCCGGTGCTGGCCAACCGCCAACGCCTGCGAATGCACGGGTCTTTGGTGATGGGGTTTTTGCTGGGTGGCCTTGTTGGGGCTTTGGGCTTCAAACATGGCGGCTACATCACCACCCTGCCCTTGGCCGGTTTGCTGTGGATGTTGTGTCTGCGACCCTTGTGGTCTGACTTGCGCGCCCGTGCCGTATGAATACCTCAGCACAACTTAACTTGCTCACGACGAAAACCTCATGAACTGGATGCAGGTCACCCAGTTCTTTCGCCCCCGTTTGCTCGACAGTTTGCAGGGTTATGACCGGCAACGCTTTGTTCAAGATGTGGCTGCGGGCGTGACGGTTGGCGTGGTGGCGCTGCCGCTGGCCATGGCCTTTGCCATTGCCTCGGGCCTCAAACCCGAAGCGGGCCTGTTCACCGCGATCATCGCGGGTTTCTTGATTTCGGTTTTGGGTGGCACCCGGGTGCAAATTGGCGGCCCGGCGGGTGCCTTCATTGTCATTGTTTACGGCATCGTGGAGCGCTACGGGCTGGCCAACCTGATTTTGGCCACCGCCATGTCGGGCGTTCTGCTGTTTTTGATGGGGCTGTTTCGACTGGGCACTTTGATTCGCTTCATCCCGGTGTCGGTGGTCATTGGCTTCACCAACGGCATCGCGGTGCTGATCATGCTGTCCCAGATCAAGGACTTTTTAGGCCTGAAAATCAACAACATGCCCGCCGACTTTTTTGGCATCCTGCATGCGCTGTGGCACAACCTGCACAGTGCCAACTTGGCCTCATTGCTGCTGGCCTTGGCTTCTTTGTCGCTGCTGATCGGCTGGCTGCGCATGAGCCGACGGTTGACCGGGACCCCCTTCCAGGCCCTCAGCATGGTGCCGGGCTCCATCATTGCGCTGGTGTTTGCGACCTTGGTCACTTGGTTGCTGTCGTTGCCGGTGGACACGATTGGCAACAAGTTTGGTGGCATCCCTTCGTCCATGCCTGCTTTCCAATGGCCTGAGTTCAGTTGGGACAGTGCCAGGTTCTTGCTCATGCCCACCCTGACCCTGACACTTTTGGGGGCCATTGAATCCTTGCTGTGCGCCCGCATCGCAGACGGCATGACCGGCGACCGCCACAACCCCAACCAAGAATTGATGGCCCAAGGCGTGGCCAATTTCGTGACGCCTTTTTTTGGCGGCATGCCCGCCACCGGCACCATCGCCCGCACCGTCACCAACATCCAAAGCGGCGGCAGCACCCCAATTTCGGGCATGGTGCATGCACTGACTTTGCTGGCCGTGGTGCTGGTGGCTGCCCCGCTGGCTGATCACATCCCATTGGCGGCGCTGGCCGCCATCTTGATGTTTGTGGCCTGGAACATGGGTGAGTGGCATGAATTTTTGCTGCTGCGGCAGTACCGCTTGCCTTACAGGCTCACCTTGTTGGCGGTTTTTTTCCTCACGGTGGTGTTTGACCTGACGGTGGCCGTCGAGGTGGGCCTGATCGCTGCCTGCCTGACTTTCATCTACCGCATCTCCAGCTTGAGCCGCTGCGAAAGTGTGGCTCACCAGGACCACCCTGCCTTGGTGGGCCATGAAAACGAGATCCAGGCTTGGCGTGTCTACGGTGCCTTGTTTTTCGGTGCCGTCCAATTGATTGAAGACATCGAAGACAAAATAGGCCCCCGCATTTTGGTGGTGGACCTCAAAAACGTGATTTACATCGACTCTTCTGGGGCGGATGCCTTGATGAACCTCATCGACACCTGCCGAAAAAAAGAGGTCCACCTGATTGTGTGTGGCTTGCAGCACCAACCGCTGGACATTGCCCGGCGCAGCGGTCTGATGGAACACCTGAAAGAACAGCTGGAGGCCGATCTGCTGTCCGGGCTGCAAAGGGCCGTCAGTCTTTGCGCCCGCCAAGGCCAGTAAAATCAAACAACGACAGTGCTTGCGCGCTGACTTGAGTTCTGTTCGTTCGCCCCTTTACGCGCACTGCTTTACACACCCTGCTTTGCACGCCCCGATTGCCCGAAAGAAAGACCCGCATGTCCATTTTCCGCCGCCCCGACTACACCTCTGACACCACCCAATTCATTGAACAACTCAAGGCTCAGCGCCCCGAATTGGAAGCCGAACAGCGCCAA
Source organism: Limnohabitans sp. Rim8 (assembly GCF_945869175.1). Classification (GTDB taxonomy): domain Bacteria; phylum Pseudomonadota; class Gammaproteobacteria; order Burkholderiales; family Burkholderiaceae_C; genus Limnohabitans_A. The sequence continues at coordinate 13,851 of NZ_CAMBNZ010000046.1, forward strand.
GGCCGTGCTTTGCTCTGGGACAAACCCTTGAGCCGCACGGAGCAGCAGGCCTTCAAAGACAGCCGAGTGGCCCAAAAACCTTACGTTTACCAAACCCAGGCCTCCTGATCGCTGCGTTTCAGCGCCCACGCAGAGCCTGCTGATTCCTCGCTGCTCAAGCACCGTCCATGACCACCCCCATCGAATTGCCTGCCCCGCTGCCAGACGCTCCCGCGTCCATGCCGCAGGTGGTCGACCATGTGGCCGTGGCCAGGCTGTATGGCGAGCCCTTGTTCTCCATGCCCACAGACCTGTACATTCCTCCGGATGCACTGGAAGTGTTTTTGGAAGCTTTTGAGGGGCCGCTGGATTTGCTGCTGTATTTGATTCGCAAGCAAAACTTCAACATCCTGGACATTCCGATGGCGGGCGTCACTCGCCAGTACCTGGCTTATGTCGATGATATCCGCCAGCGCAACTTGGAACTGGCCGCCGAGTACCTGCTGATGGCGGCCATGCTGATCGAGATCAAATCGCGCATGCTGTTGCCCCCCAAAAAAGTGGCCCAGGGCGAAGAGGCAGAAGACCCGCGGGCGGAGCTGGTGCGCCGCCTGCTGGAATACGAGCAAATGAAACTCGCATCCATGCAACTGAATGTGGTCCCTCAATACGGGCGTGATTTCTTGCAGGCGCAGGTCTACATTGAGCAAAGCCTGCAGCCGCGCTTTCCGGATGTCAGCATGGACGAGTTGCAATCGGCTTGGCGCGACATTTTGAAACGCGCCAATTTGGTTCAGCACCACAAAATCAGCCGTGAAGAGCTCAGTGTGCGCGAGCACATGACCATCGTGCTCAAGCACTTGCAAGGCCGCAAGTTTGTGGAATTTGAAAACCTGTTTGATCCCACCCTGGGCACGCCCGTGTTGGTGGTGACTTTCATCGCTTTGCTCGAGCTGGCCAAGGAAACCTTGATTGAAATCACCCAAGCCGAGGCTTTTGCCCCCATTTATGTTCGGTTGGCGTACACCCCCAGCTGAATCTGCCTTAGAAAACTCCGACTCACCCGACTCACCCGAGTCACATCCACATAGCCATGATCATTGCCCGTTCCATCGACGAACTGCGTCAGGGCCTGAGCGCATCCCAATGCCCCGCCTTTGTGCCCACCATGGGCAATCTGCATGCAGGCCACATCAAACTTGTCAAATTGGCCAAGCCCCAGGGCGACTGCACCGTGGTCAGCATTTTTGTGAACCGCCTGCAATTCTTGCCGAACGAAGACTTTGACAGCTACCCCCGCACGTGGGAGGCCGACTGCGCCAAGCTCGAAGCCGCTGGCTGCGACGTGGTGTTTGCCCCGCGCGAGACCGACCTCTACCCCGAAGCGCAAACCGTCAAAGTGCATGCCGACCCGGCGCTGGCCGACATCCTCGAAGGTGAATTCCGTCCGGGCTTTTTCACAGGCGTGTCCACCGTGGTCATGAAGCTGTTCATGAGCGTGTTCGCGGGCAAAGGCAAGGGCTTAGCCGTGTTCGGCAAAAAGGACTACCAGCAGCTCATGGTGATCCGCCAGATGGTGTGCCAGTTCGCGCTGCCCATCACCGTGGTGGGGGTGGACACTTGCCGCGCTGAAGACGGCCTGGCGCTGAGTTCGCGCAACGGCTACCTGAGCGAAGCCGAACGCGCCGAAGCCCTGCAGCTGTCACTGGCCCTGCGCGAACTCGGCCGCGACGCACTGGCCGCCGCCGACGCGCTGGCCACCCACCTGTCCGTCCTCGAAGCCAAAGCCATGGCAGGTCTGCGCCAGCGCGGCTGGCAACCCGACTACCTCACCGTGCGCCGCCGCCAAGACCTGCAAGCGCCGCAATCGGGCGACGCGCTGGTGGTGCTGGGGGCTGCGAAATTGGGCACCACGCGTCTGATCGATAACTTCGAAATCTGAATCCAATACCCGCGCCGAAACGGGAGGACGCCAAGTCTTAAACCGCCTCACCCCGAGGCCCACGCCCCATCAGCACTTGCACCGCATCATTTGCTTTCAGGTGGCCGTCCAGCAAGGCCACCACCGCTTCGGTGATGGGCATGTCGACGCCCAGTTGCCGGGCACGCTGGAGCACCGTGCGGGCGCTGTAAACGCCTTCTGCCACATGACCGAGGGAAGTCACAGCCTGCTCTAAGTTCAGGCCTTGGGCCAGCAGAAGACCCACTTTGCGGTTGCGGCTCAAGTCGCCGGTAGCGGTCAACACCAGATCACCCAAGCCCGACAAGCCCATGAAGGTTTCGGTCTTAGCGCCCAAAGCCACACCCAAGCGGGTCATTTCGGCCAAGCCCCGGGTGATGAGCGCTGCACGGGCGTTCAAACCCAAGTCCAGCCCATCACACAAACCTGTGGCAATGGCCAGCACGTTTTTCACGGCACCACCCACCTCGACCCCCACGATGTCGTCGTTGGCGTAGACGCGCAAGGCCCCACCGTGAAAGGCCTTGACCAAGGCATCCCGTACCGTGGCATGGGGGCTGGCGGCCACCAAAGCGGTGGGCTGGCTGCGCGCCACTTCTTGCGCAAAACTGGGGCCATTCAAGGCCCCGGCCAACAGCTGCGGAGCGACTTGGCCTTGCACCTCGTGCGGCATGAGACCGGTGCCGGACTCGAAACCTTTGCACAACCAAGCCACCGAGGCAGGCACGCCCTGCAACAGTTGCAAACTGGCGCGCAGCCCCGCCATGGGTGTGGCAATGACAAACAGGTCTTGTCGTTGGGCATGCTGCAGCTGTTCGTCCAAAGGGCCAGACAGGATGTTCAGCTTGGCCGGCAATTCGATGCCAGGCAAATAGCGCTCATTGCAGCGCTTGAGCTGCATGGCCTGCGCTTGGGATGCATCTCGCACATGCAGGTTCACCCGCTGAACCCAGGGCTGGCGGCAAGCCGCAATGGCCAGCGCGGTACCCCAGGCCCCTGCACCGATGACGGTGATCTGCATGCCGGCCGTGTGTCGCTGTTACTGCTGGGGTGCGGCAGCTTGCTGGGCTTGCTGCTGTTCGTACATGGCTTGGAAATTGATCTCGGCCAAGTGCACGGGCGGAAAACCGGCGCGGGTGATCAGGTCGGCCACACTGGCACGCAGGTAAGGGTAGACGATTTGAGGGCAGGCGATGCCCATGACCGGACCCATTTGGTCATCGGGCAGGTTACGGATTTCAAAAATGCCGCCTTGCTTGCACTCGGCTAAAAAGACGGTTTTATCACCGATTTTGGTGTGCACCGTGGCGGTCACACAGACTTCAAACACGCCTTCAGCCGCTGGCGTGGCTTCCACACCCAACTGGATGTCCACGCTGGGTTGCTGTTGCTCGATCAGGATGGCTGGAGAATTGGGTTGTTCCAGCGATGCTTCTTTGAGGTAAACGCGTTGGATTTGAAAAACAGGGGCCAAAGCTTCGGTGTTGACGGCGGTATCGGTCATGGATTTCTCTTCAAAATGGAGGGGGACAGCCCCTTTCGGGACCTGTCCAAAAATAAGACCGCTTAATTATCGGCGATCGAGAGCGCCTTGCACATCAGGCTGCTTGCAGCAAAGGCAGCAAACCGCCCTTGGCGTCCAGTGCCATCAAATCGTCGCAACCGCCCACATGGGTGTCCCCCACATAAATTTGGGGCACAGTGCGACGGCCTGTGGTTTGCATCATGTGGTCGCGCTGAACAGGGTCCAGGTCGATGCGGATCTCTTCAATCTGCTCCACCCCTTTGGACTTGAGCAATTGCTTGGCTCGCACGCAATAAGGGCAGACAGCGGTGGTGTACATCTTGACGGTTTGCATGGGGTTTTCCTTGGGGTTCAGGCTTTATCGACAGGCATGCTGGCGGCTTGCCAAGCTTTGAGGCCGCCCGACAAGGACTGCACATTTTCAAAACCGAGTTTGCGAGCCGTCGCGGCGGCGCGGGCCGAGCGGGCGCCCACCTGGCAGACCATGACGACTTGGGAGGATTTGTTTTTGACCATTTGGGCCAATTTCTCTTCGAGCTGGCCCAAAGGCAGATTTTTGGCGCCGATCACATGGCCCCGAGCGAACTCATCGGGCTCGCAAACGTCGATGACGATGGCTTTTTCGCGGTTCATCAGCTGCACCATGTCTTGCGGGCTCAGGCCATTGCCTTTGGTCAAAACAGGGAAAAGCAAAGCTGCCCCCGAGGCCAAAGCCACGGTGATGAGCATCCAGTTGTCGAGGAGAAATTTCACGAATCAGACCTTTAAAGGCAAAAAACAAGGGCCTGTTCAAAGGCCGGGAAGTGTAGATTCTAAAATGACGGGCTTATCCCTCGATTTCATGACCCTCTAAGCCACATTTCCCATGTACAAAATTGTTCTCATTCGGCACGGTGAGTCCACCTGGAACCTTGAAAACCGCTTCACCGGCTGGACCGATGTTGACCTGACCCCCGTGGGCGTGAGCCAAGCCATGTCTGCAGGACAACTGCTCAAAGCCGAAGGCTGGGACTTTGACATTTGTTACACCTCGGTGCTCAAGCGGGCCATCCGCACCCTCTGGTTCACCTTGGACGAGATGGACCGCACTTGGCTGCCCGTGGTCAAGGACTACCGACTCAACGAGCGCCACTATGGGGCCCTGCAAGGGCTGAACAAAGCGGACATGGCCAAAGAGTTTGGCGATGAACAAGTTTTGGTTTGGCGGCGCAGCTACGACACACCGCCACCCGCCCTGCAAGCCAACGACCCCCGCTGCGAGCGAAATGACCGTCGCTACCCTGATCCCCAAGCCGTGCCACTGACCGAATGTTTGAAAGACACGGTGGCGCGTGTCATTCCGGCTTGGAACGACAGCATTGCCCCCAGCATCAAGGCGGGCCAACGCGTGATCCTTGCAGCGCATGGGAATTCCATCCGGGCACTGATCAAGTATCTGGACAAGGTTTCTGACGAGGACATCGTGAACCTGAACATCCCCAACGGTATTCCGCTGGTTTACGAACTCGACGAAAACCTCCAACCTATCCGGCACTACTACCTGGGCGATGCAGAAGCCGCCGCGATGGCCGCTGCGGCCGTGGCCAGCCAAGGCAAAGCGGGATAACCCCAGATGATGCATCCGCCTGCCGCTCGGGTGTATATTGAACCTATTCTGACTCGGTAGATTCAAAGACATGGGACAAAAACTCAAGATCGCAGGCTGGCTCAGCGTCGGCGCACTGGCCGGTGCACTGACCACAGTGTCACTGCAAACGGTGGCCCGCGGCAACCTGGCCCCTCTGCCCCTGGAGGAGCTGCAGCAATTGGCTGCAGTGTTTGGCATGGTCAAAAGCGACTACGTCGAACCCGTCGACGAGAAAAAGCTCATTTCTGAAGCCATCTCCGGCATGGTCGCCAGCCTGGATCCGCATTCCCAATATTTCGACAAAAAGAGCTTCAAAGAGTTCTCAGAAGGCACTTCTGGGAAATTTGTGGGAGTTGGCATCGAAATCAGTCAAGAAGATGGTCTGGTCAAAGTTGTCTCGCCTATTGAAGGCTCGCCCGCAGACCGCGCTGGCCTCAAACCCAATGACCTGATCACCAAAATCGATGAGACCGCCGTCAAAGGATTGAGCCTGAACGAGGCCGTCAAACGCATGCGCGGCGAGCCCAAAACCAAGGTGCTGCTCACCATCTTCCGCAAATCCGAGAACCACACCTTCCCGGTCACCATCATTCGGGAAGAGATCAAGACCCAATCGGTCAAGTCCAAGCTCATCGAACCGGGTTACGGCTGGATCCGCGTCTCCCAGTTCCAGGAACGGACTGTGGACGACTTCGCACGCAAGATCGAAGAGATGTACAAGGAAGATCCCCAGCTCAAAGGCCTGGTGCTTGACCTGCGCAACGACCCGGGTGGTTTGCTCGATGCGGCCGTGGCTTTGTCTGCGGCCTTTTTGCCAGAAAACGTCACCGTGGTCACGACCAACGGCCAGCTGGAAGAAAGCAAGTTCGCCTACAAAGCCTCCCCCCAGTTCTGGCGGCGCAACACCAGCAACGACCCGATCACCCGCATGACCAAAGCCACGGGGGGAGCCCTGAAAAAAGTGCCATTGGTGGTACTGGTCAACGAAGGTTCGGCCTCGGCCAGCGAGATCGTGGCGGGCGCTTTGCAAGACTACAAACGCGGCACCCTGATGGGCAGCCAGACATTTGGCAAAGGCTCAGTACAAACTGTGCGCCAATTGGGTCCGGACACGGCGCTCAAGATCACCACAGCCCGTTACTACACCCCCAACGGCCGTGCGATCCAGGCCAAAGGCATCGTGCCTGAAGTGATGCTGGACGAAACGGCCGAAGGCAACGTCTTTGCCGCACTGCGCACCCGCGAAGCCGATCTGGAAAAACACCTGTCCAACGGCAAAGAGGCCGAAGAGAAAAAAGACCCCGCACGCGAAAAAGCCCGAGAGCAAGCGATCAAAAAACTGGAAGAAGAGTCCAAAAAGCCTGTGGCCGAACGCCGCCTGCCCGAGTTTGGCTCTGACAAAGACTTCCAGTTGGCCCAAGCTTTGAACAAACTCAAAGGCCTGCCCGTCAAAGCCAGCAGCACCTTGGCAGAACGCAAGTCCGAGAAGAAAGAAGACTGAGCGTCATGGAAGTCGCGCATGGATGACGCGCAGCTGCTGCGCTATTCGCGGCACGTCCTGCTCAACGAGTTGGGCATCGATGGGCAAGAAAAACTCCTGGCCTCACACGCGCTGATCATTGGTGCAGGCGGACTGGGCTCACCGGTCAGCCTGTACCTGGGCAGTGCGGGCGTCGGACGGATCACCGTGGTGGACCACGACCAGGTGGACGCCACCAACTTGCAGCGCCAAATTGCCCATACCCTGGACCGTGTGGGCCAATTCAAGGCCGACTCGGTGCATGCTGCGGTTGCGCAAATCAACCCCGATGTGCGGGTGACCGCAGTCACCCAGCGGGCTGACCCAGCCTTGCTGGACTCACTGGTGGCTCAGGCCGATGTGGTGGTCGATTGCTGCGACAACTTTGAAACCCGCCAAGCTGTGAACCGGGCGTGTGTTGTGCACCGCAAACCTTTGGTGTCGGGCGCGGCCATCCGCATGGACGGGCA
>NZ_CAMBNZ010000047.1 GCF_945869175.1 Limnohabitans sp. Rim8
GCGATGCCAGAACAGGTTCACCTGGAATGTGGGCGGCACGAAGGGCATCGGAATCTCCTGGAGGCCGCCGTGGGTCCGGGCGAAATCACCCAGGGCCTGGGGCACGATAGCCACGGCGTCGGTCTCGGCAACGACGATGGGCACGCTCATAAAGAGCGGTGTTCGCAGCAGCACCTTGAGCGGGATGCGCTTTTCCCGCAGGAACTGGTCGAGTACTTCCTGGCTTCGCCCGGTCGCCTCCACGACGATGTGGCCCAGCTGCGCATACTGCTCTATCGTCAGGCACTTGCTGGCGGTCGGGTGACCCACCCGTGCGATGGAGGTGAATGAGTGCAGGCCGAAACGCCGCTGGATGACCTGGGTGCCGCGGATGTCGGGAAAGAAGCCCGCGGCCAGGTCCACCTCACCATTAGCCATCGCTTCTTCGAGCTGCCGCGGCGGCATCACTACTGTGCGCAGCGAAATTCCCGGAGCCGTGTACTGGATGCTGCGGATGGCGAGCGGCAGGTAGATGCCCTCGCCGATGTCGGACAAGGCCATCCTGAATTACTTAGTGGAAAAGACAGCAATTCATGGCCAGATAGTCGATGCAGTTTCGATAAGTGAGCGGCCTGCCTGCGTTGAAGACCGTGCGATTCCTGGCCATTGGGAAGGCGACTTGGTATTTGGAAGTGGCAACAGCCAGGTCGCAACGCTTGTTGAGCGCCAGACGCGATACCTGATGCTGATAAAGCTCGATGGCAAGGATTCGCAAACGGTGGTCAACGCCCTTATCAAGAGCGCTCGAAGGTTACCGCAAGAGCTCTATAAATCACTGACATGGGATCGTGGCACGGAGATGCATGGGCATAAAAAATTCACGATGGCAACCGATATCCGAGTCTACTTCTGCGATCCAAAAAGTCCCTGGCAGCGTGGAAGCAACAAAAATACTAATGGGTTACTCAGGCAGTACTTGCCCAAAGGCATGAACCTGTCTGGCTACTCTCAAATTCAGCTCAACGCAATTGCACGACAATTAAACGAGAGGCCGCGCAAAACGCTCGGCTTCCAAACGCCCGCTGAGATGTTCAGCGAATGTGTTGCACTGACCGGTTGAATCCGCCGCCTAAACCGGACTTCAAGGGTTTAAAAACCACCGACAGATCTTGTTCGGAAATTGACAGCCAGATCTTGGGCGATGCCTCGTTTAGTTGAAAAAACGCTCAAAAAAATAAGCCAGGCTGTCGCGTTCCCAACCAACTTCTCTGCAGCTTATTCGGGCAAAAAATGACATGTGCTTTGAGAGCAGACAGTGAATCTGTCCCCCACTCCCTTGGGCTTTTGGGTCCTGTGGGGGGTAGATGCAAACAGGTCGCAGCTACTATCACCCGCTCAATTAGACCTACTATCACCGATGCGGTGCAATGCGGCCCACTACCATGCGGGCATCCGGTCACGGCCTGTAACTACTGTCACGGATTAGCGTGATGCTGCCAAAACCAAAGCAGCGTGAGGGTTGCTTTTATTTGATTTGACCAGCGGAGTTGGGCATAGGCCGAAGCGACCGGCCAATTCTAATTCTGACGAGTTTGGAAAGTGGTTATCCAAACTTTATCCGCACAAACATAAAAAAAAGCACCTAGCGTTTCCGTTAAGTGCTTATTTTTTCTACCGAATTTGGTAGGCGCGACTAGATTCGAACTAGCGACCCCCACCATGTCAAGGTGGTGCTCTAACCAACTGAGCTACGCGCCTGCTAAGCTGTGAATTGTAACAGCAAAAAAAGGGCCTTCTGCCAGGCTTTGCTGCGACAAAGCATGGTCAGAATCAGGGGTTATTTGTGGGCAACACAAAGTTCACCGCCTTTTGGCCGCCCTCACCCCTTTGACACCGCGGACACTGCCCAACACTTTGTTGAGGCTCACCGCATCGCTGATTTCCACTGTGAAGGTCATCCACGCCGTGCCTTTGACGGACTGGGTTTGCACCCCAATCACGTTCATCTTTTCTTTGGCAAAGACCTCGGAAATGTCGCGCAACAAACCTTGACGGTCCATGGCCTCCACGGAAACATCCACCGGGTAGACAGACCCTTCGGCGCTTTTGCCTTCGCCCCAGCGCACGTCGATGACCCGTTCACCATGGCGTGAAGCCAGTTCACGGAAGTTGCTGCAATCTTGGCGGTGGATGCTCACGCCCTTGCCTCGGGTCACAAAACCGCCAATCGCGTCGGGCGGCGCGGGTTTGCAGCAGCGCGAGAGCTGGGTCAGCAAGGAGTCGACGCCGACCACCAGCACGCCTGAGGCCGTTTTGCGGGCCACGACACCTTTGAATTTCTTTTGAAAGTACTCGTCCGGCGCCATGGCCGGTTCTGGGGGGTTGAGCAAGACCTCGATGTTGCGCAAAGAGTATTCGTCTTTGCCCACCACCTCAAACAAACTGTCAGCGGATTTGAAGCCCAGCTGGCTGGCCAAGTCGTCCAATCGCATGGCGGTGCGACCCAGCCGTTGCAGGGATTTTTCGACCGCTTCACGGCCTTTGGCAATCGTTTCTTCGCTCACTTGGGCGTTGAACCAAGCCCGAACTTTGGCTCTGGCCCGTGGGCTGGCCAAAAAACCCAGTTCAGGGTTGAGCCAGTCGCGTGAGGGGCCACCTTCTTTGATGGCGGTGATTTCTACCGTTTGGCCATTGGCCAAAGGAGTGTTCAAGGGCACCATCACGCCATCGACCTTGGCACCCCGGCAACGGTGTCCCAAGTTGGTGTGCACCGTGTAAGCAAAGTCAATCGCTGTGGCACCTTGCGGCAATTCAACCACGGCCGCTTCAGGGGTCAGGACATAGATGCGGTCTTCAAACAGGTTGCTGCCAGGCGATTTCTCTTGCGCTGCGCCCGACAGGTCGCGTTCCCACGCCAGCAGTTGCCGAAGCACGGCAATTTTGGTGTCGTAACTGCTGTTGGCCGATACGCCGGTATAGCCTTTGACCCCGGCTTCTTTGTAAGCCCAGTGTGCTGCCACGCCGGTTTCGGCCCGTTCATGCATGGCGTGTGTGCGAATTTGTACCTCGATCGGGCCATCATCGGTATCGCGCACCACCGTGTGCAAGGACTGGTAGCCATTGGCTTTGGGCTTGGCGATGTAGTCGTCAAATTCCTCAGGGATGGGCGCAAAGTGCTCGTGAATCCAGCTGAGCACTTGGTAGCAATCGGCCACTTTCGGCACCACCACACGCAAAGCGCGGATGTCAAAGACCCGTTCAAACGCCAGTGACTTGCCGCGCATTTTACGCACGATGCTGTAGATGTGTTTGGGCCGCCCATCCACTTGTGCGTTGATCCCTTGTTCTGCCAGGGCCCCTTGCAGACGGTCTCGAAGCGCCACCATGTAGCGCTCACGCTCGGTGCGTTTTTCGTCCAGCAAAAGCGCAATGTCTTTGTAGGTGGCGGGCTCCAAAAAGCGGAAAGCCAGGTCCTCCATCTCCCACTTGATTTGCCAGATGCCCAAACGGTTGGCCAAGGGGGCAAACACATGCAAGGATTCACTGGCCAAAGCGGTTGGTACCCTACTTTTGGTGGCGGCGTAATGTCGCAAGGTTTGCAAACGCGAGGCCAAGCGCAGCATCACCACACGAAAGTCGCGGCTGAAAGCCAGCAACATTTTTCGCACGTTTTCGGTTTGAACCTGTGGACTCAAGGGGGTGTTGTCATGGCCATGAATGTTCGACTCGGCCGCCCGCGATAAACGCTGAACATGAACCAACTGGTTGGTTTGAATGGCCAATTGCGCCAGTTGTGGGCCAAATGCTTTGGACACCACTTCCTCAGGTTTGTTCAGGTGCGGACAGGCGTAGACCAAGTAGCAGGCCGCTTGCATGGCGACCGATCCGCCAATGTCGGCCAAGATACGGGCCACAGCGTCTGCATGGGCCAGGATGTTTTCGCCAGTGTCCAGCGATTCCCCCGAAATCAGGGGGGCGGCAAACGCTCTGGCTTTGGCCAGGGTATCGGCTTGCTCCATTTCTGCCGTGGCCAGCATGACTGGGGGCACATGGACCGATTGAAACCCGGGGGCATGCAATCGCCCAGATGCCGTCATGGGACTGGCCGAATGGCTGATGCTGGGACTGACCATGATCTCAGTCGCCCAACAAAAAAGAGGTTAAAACCCGGATCTGATCTTCACTGGTCAAGGTGGGGGCGTGCCCAAAACCAGGCCATGTTTCCAGGGTGGCCTGTGGACCGCGCTGTGTCATGGCGAGCGCAGTTTCGGGTGTCAACAAGTCGGAGTCGGCGCCTCGAATGAGCAGCGTACGGGCCTGAATCTGGTCATAAAGTTGCCACAGCATCGCTTCTCCAGCGGTGGCCATGTCCTGGGTCATGGATCGGACCGTGGTGCCAATGGCCGGGTCGTAATGCAATGTCACAGCTGCGTCAGAGCCGGGGCGCGTCATGTGTGAGGACAACTCGAGCCAGACGTCCTCGGGAACCGGGCCAAAACCGGCTGACAAACGGCGCAAGTCTGCGGCGGCTTCTGCCAGGTCACGGTATTGGCCATACTGACCCACATAAGTTTGCATCCGCTGCACCGAACTCCAGGTGATGGCAGGGCCCACATCGTTCAAGACCAGGCGGCGAATGGGTGCAGGCAAAGGCAAACCAGGCTGTCCGGCCAAAACCATTCCGATCAGGCCGCCCATGCTGGTGCCCACCCAGTCCAGGGTTTGCAAGGGCGCGTCCGGCCCACATGCGGCACTCACCTGACCCAGCATGGCCAACATGTCGGCGGCATAGTGCGCGATTTGGTAGCCCGCAGGATCGTTCAACCAGTCGCTGCGGCCTCGTCCGACCACTTCGGGGCAGATGACTTGCAAGGGCTGCGGGCTTTGGGCTACCAAGGCCTGTGCCAATCGGTCAAAGTCCCGACCTTGACGCGTCAAGCCGTGGGCGCACACGACCCAATGCCGGGCTTGAGAATCACCCCAGCGCCAATAAGCCATGCGGTATTCCCCTTCTGGGCGCGTGCATGGCACAAATTCAAGCAAGGGTTGAGGGGCGGGATGGTTCATGGCATTCGAGACAATCTGGGCACTGCACAGGGCTTAAGGGTATCGAGCAGCGCCATAATGGACTTTTGAACATCCTAATTCATCTTTCGGAGTGAAATTCATGTTGCAAGGTAAAACAGCGTTGGTCACCGGATCCACCAGCGGTATTGGTTTGGGCATCGCCAAGTCTTTGGCCAAGCAAGGGGCCAACATCGTGCTCAATGGTTTTGGTGATACCGAAGGCCCCAAGGCCGAGATTGCAGCCTTGGGTGTGAAAGTCGCCTACCACGGCGCAGACATGAGCCAAGCCACAGAAATTGAAGCCATGATGGCTTTTGCCGCCGAGACCTTCGGCCGCGTGGACATACTGGTCAACAATGCGGGCATTCAGCATGTGGCCAAGATTGAAGACTTTCCGATTGAGCGCTGGGACGCCATCATTGCCATCAACCTGACCAGTGCATTTTTGGCCACACGTTTGGCCCTGCCCGCCATGAAAGCGGCCAATTGGGGCCGCATCATCAACGTCGCGTCGACCCATGGCTTGGTGGGCTCGGCTGAAAAATCTGCCTATGTCGCTTCCAAACACGGTGTGGTGGGCTTGACCAAAGTCACGGCGCTTGAAAACGCCACCACGGGCGTCACTTGCAACGCCATCTGCCCCGGTTGGGTGTTGACGCCTCTGGTGCAAAAACAGGTGGATGCCAAAGCTGCAGCCATGGGTTTGTCCAACGAAGAAGCCAAAAAACAGCTGTTGCAAGAAAAAGAGCCTTCCATGCAATTCACCACGCCCGAAGAACTGGGCGAGTTGGCGGTGTTCTTCTGCTCTGCTGCTGCCAACAACGTCCGTGGCGTGGCTTGGAACATGGACGGCGGCTGGACGGCTCAATAATTAGAACATCGCCATGAGCACCTCATCTCGTCTCGACAAAATTGTCATCGTCGATGACGACGCTCGGATCCGCGATCTGCTGCGCCGTTATTTGTCGCAAGAGGGTTTGGATGTTTTGCTGGCTGAAGATGGTCGAACGCTCGACCGTATCTTGCAAAGAGAAACCATCGACTTGGTGGTCTTGGATTTGATGCTCCCAGGCGAAGACGGCCTGAGCATTTGCCGAAGGCTGAGGGCTGCTGGCGTGAAAACCCCGGTCATCATGCTGACGGCCAAAGTCGAAGATGTGGACCGCATCACAGGTCTTGAAATCGGTGCTGACGACTACTTGGGCAAGCCCTTCAATCCGCGCGAGTTGCTGGCCCGTATCCATGCCGTTTTGCGCCGCAGACCCCAAAACGAATCCCCTGGCGCGCCCTCGTCTGCCGAGCATGAAATCATCCAGTTTGGTGCTTTTGTCCTGGATTTGGCCACCCGTTCACTGACACGCAACGGGCAAGACATGCCCTTGACCAGTGGCGAATTCGCCATGCTCAAAGCTTTGGCACGCCACCCCAAGCAGCCCCTGTCGCGGGACAAATTGGCCCAGTTGGCCCGAGGCCGAGAATTCGAGCCGTTTGACCGTAGCTTGGACGTGCAGATCTCGCGTCTGCGAAAAATGATCGAGCTGGACCCGGCTGCCCCCAAGATCATCCAAACCGTTTGGGGCGTGGGTTACGTGTTCGTGCCCGATGGGCAGCCGTGACACCCACTGAAACAGCGTCATCTCAAGGTCTGGCGCCTCAAAAATCGCCTCGCCGCTTACCGCTGAGCTTGTTTTGGCGCACTTTTTTTTTACTGGCTCTGTTGATCTTGTGCAGCAGCCTGGCTTGGCTGCAAATGTTTCGCACCCAAGAGTATGAGCCGCGCACTTTGCGCAACGCCCACCAGATCGCCACGGTCGTCAATTTGACACGCACTGCGCTGATGCACACCGACGCCATCGCGCGGGTCTCCTTGCTCAAAACACTGGCCGATGAAGAAGACGTCAGCATCCTCATCCGCGAACCCGGTGACCGCATCGTGCCATTTGGCAACACGGGCCTGGAAAATCGCCTGGTGCAAGAGATGGTGGAGCGGCTCGGGCCAGGAACCCTGATCGCCTCCAGCGTGAACGATGCGTCTGGCCTTTGGGTAGGCTTCGAGATCGAGCGGGACAGTTATTGGCTGCAAATGGACGCTGAGCGCCTTCAACCACTGGGGGGAACGGCTTGGCTAAATTGGTTGGGTGTCACACTGGCCCTGTCATTGGCGGGTGCGGCCATGGTGGCGGGCTTGATCAATCGCCCCTTGCAACGACTTTCTTTCGCTGCCAGTCAAGTTCGCGAAGGCCATTTCCACACGTCCTCTCTCGACGAAGACGCCGCGACCAGTGAAATACGCGAGGTCAACATCGGCTTCAACCGCATGGCCGAGCGGCTGGCGAAAATTGAACAAGAGCGGGCTTTGATGCTGGCCGGCATCTCGCACGATTTGCGCACGCCTCTGGCCCGTTTGCGACTCGAAACCGAGTTGAGTGTGGCGGACCTTGAAACCCGTGATTTGATGGCCGCTGACATCGCCCAACTCGATGCCATCATCGACAAATTTTTGGACTATGCTCGCCCCGAAGCCAGCGACTTGGGGCCGGTTTTGTTGTCTGGCGTCATCAGCCAAAGCATCGCCCCCTGGCGTCAGAACCCTCGTTTGGACATCACCGTCGATGTCGCCGAAGACTTGATGGTCAAGGCCGATGCCGTGGAGTTGGTCCGCGTGCTGTCCAACCTGCTGGAAAATGCCCGTCGATATGGCCAAGGCCCCAGCGATGGTGTGGCGCGCGTCGAAATCGTGGCCCGTGTGCATGAAGGTTGGGTCTTACTGCGCGTTCGCGATCAAGGCCCTGGCGTGCCAGAGGAAGCGCTGAAAAACCTGACCCAACCTTTTTTCAGGGGCGATGCCGCCAGAACTGCCGCCACGGGGTCTGGCCTCGGCTTGGCGATCGTGGAGCGCTCGGTTCAGCGCATGGGGGGGACTTTTTCGGTGTTCAACAACAGCGCAGGAGGTTTGATGGCGCTGATGAAGTTCAGGCAGGCTGTGGCAACTTAAGTGTCAGCAAGGCCACGGCCCGTGCTTCCATGCTCTGGCCCATGCCCACGGGGCCCAGTTTTTCGGCCGTCTTGGCTTTCACATTCACCTGCTCGGTTTGCACACCCAACGCCTTGGCCACGGATGCGTTCATGGCCGCCATGTGCGGAGCCAATTTGGGGGCTTGGGCCACGATGGTGCAGTCCACATTCACCAACTCCCAACCGGTGTCGCGGACTCGGCGCATGGCTTCTGCCAGCAACACCGACGAATCGGCCCCCCTGAACTTCGCGTCCGTGTCCGGAAAATGGCGTCCAATGTCCCCCAGTCCCGCCGCACCCAACACCGCATCGGTGATGGCGTGCAGCAGTACATCAGCGTCTGAGTGCCCCAACAAGCCACTGCTGTGGGGGATTTCGACGCCGCCCAACACCAGCTTTCTCCCGGGCACCAGGGCGTGAACGTCCCAACCCTCACCAATGCGGATGTTCATGTTTGGCCTTTCAAAACAGCCTCTGCAAACGCAAAGTCTGCCGGGTAAGTGATTTTCAAGTTTTGGGCCGAACCGGGCACCAAGCGAGGTGAAAAGCCTTGCCGCTCCATGGCGCTGGATTCGTCCGTGATGCCTTCAAAGCCATTTTTTGCAGCTTGGGCCAAGGCCTCATGCAAAGCGCCCAAACGGAACATTTGTGGTGTTTGGGCCAACCATTTGTCTTCCCTTGGCACGGTGCTGGCTACGCGGGCACCCTGCGCATCGATGGTTTGCAGCTTCAAGGTGTCCGGCAGTGGCAGTGCCAACAAGCCACCCACTAGGTCTTCACGGCAGGTCTCGATCAACTGCTCCACCGCAGAAGGTGTGATCAGGCAACGGGCCGCATCGTGCACCAGCACCCAGTCATGGTCGAACAGCCCCGATTGGCGCATTGCCGACAAGCCATTGAAGACACTTTGGGCACGGTTGGTGCCACCGCAATGGACCCGACGAAAATGGGCTGGCCATGCCACGGAGGGCCAATTGAAAGGGTCTTCGGGTGACAAGATCACCCAACCGCTACTGAGCTGAGCAACGCGGCTCAAGGTCTGCAAGGTGTGCATCACCATGGTTTGCCCCGCCACCACTTGGTACTGCTTGGGGATGGCCGTGCCTGCACGGCTGCCCGTGCCCGCACAAGGCACCAAAACATGAAAACGAGGGGCAGAAGTCTTGGACATGTAGCCCCATTGTAGGAGTTCGCTGCGCTGCCCAAAATGCCATTTGCCACCCTTGCCCTGCTTAAGGTGTAAGGTCATCAATAGAGGCTTTTACAATGGTCAGTCTCATCAGATCTCCACCCCCCGCCATGATGGCGGGGGGTGTTTTGCTTTTTCCCCTTGACCCCCACATGCAACTGCCCAGCCTTGTTTTCGGTAAACGCTTCACCTTGCCCCGTCCGGCGGGATCGGCCGACGCGGTTTTGCTGGCACAGCTGGCCGAGCGCGATAAAAAGGCCGGCAAGCTGACCGCCATCTTCACCGCCGACGCGGCAGACGCCCAGCGCTTGAGGGACGAGTTGGTGTTTTTTGCCCCGCAGCTGCGCTGTGTGATGTTTCCCGACTGGGAAACCCTGCCTTACGACACCTTCTCACCGCACCAGGACTTGATCTCAGAACGCTTGGCCACGCTGTGGCGCATCAAGCAACGCCATCACCCCGAAAGCGCTGATGTGGTGCTGGTGCCCGCCACCACCGCGCTGTACCGACTGGCACCGCCGTCCTTTTTGGCGGGCTACACCTTTGAATTCAAGGTCAAACAAAAACTCGATGAAGCCCAGCTCAAGGCCCAACTGACCCTGGCCGGTTACTCCCACGTCAGCCAGGTGGTCAGCCCGGGTGAATACGCGGTGCGCGGTGGCTTGATCGACCTGTTTCCCATGGGTTCGCTCGTGCCTTACCGGGTGGACCTGTTCGACGACGAAATCGATTCCATCCGAACCTTTGACCCCGACAGTCAGCGCAGCCTTTACCCGGTCCCCGAAGTGCGGCTGTTGCCCGGGCGCGAGTTTCCGATGGACGATGCGGCGCGTGCCCGTTTCAGGAGCCGCTGGCGCGAACTGCTCGAAGGTGACCCGACCAAGAGCCGCATTTACAAAGACATGGGCAACGGTGTGGCCACGGCCGGCATCGAGTACTACCTGCCACTCTTCTTTGAAGAAACCGCCACTGTGTTCGATTACCTGGGTGCAGGCCCCCATTCCACACCAAGCGATGCAGCTACCGTGGTGCTCCACGGTGATCTGGAACCGGCCTTCCAACGCTTTTGGCAAGACACCAAAGACCGCTACCGTCTGGTGCAGGGCGACCCCGAGCGGCCGGTGCTGCCACCCGAAGCCCTGTTTTTGAACGCCGAACAGTTCTACACGCTGACCAACGCCCACGCGCAGCTGGCTTTGCGCTCGGTAACCGCCGATTTACCCGACAACACCTTGGCGCAAGCCCTGCCCGAACTCACTGTGGTGCGTGGTGCCGACGACCCCTTGGCCCGGCTGCAAGCCCACCTGCGCGGCAGTGCCAGCCGGGTGCTGATCTTGGCCGAGAGCGATGGCCGTCGCGAAAGCTTGCTGGACTTTGTGCGCTCCAGCGGCCTCACGCCGTCGGTGTTTGACAGCCTGCAAGAATTTTTAGGCAGCACTGAAAAAGTTGGCATCGCCACCGCAGCCTTGGACAGTGGTTTCCACTGGTTTGAGCACGGCATCGACCTGGTCACCGAAACCGAACTCTTCGCTGCAGGCCCCACCACACGCCGCCGCAAAAAGCAGGAACAGGTCAGCGACGTTGAAGCGCTGATCAAAGACCTCAGTGAGTTGAATGTGGGCGATCCAGTGGTGCACAGCCAGCACGGCATCGGCCGTTACCGGGGCCTGGTCAACATGGACATGGGCCAGAAAAACGAGGACGGCACGCCTGCCCTGCAGGAGTTTTTGCACCTCGAATACGCCGATCAAGCCACGCTCTATGTGCCCGTGAGCCAACTGCAGCTGATTGGCCGCTACACCGGCGTGAGTGCCGACGAAGCGCCGCTGCACAAACTGGGTTCAGGCCAATGGGAAAAAGCCAAGCGCAAAGCCGCCGAGCAGGTGCGCGACTCGGCCGCCGAACTGCTCAACATTTATGCCCGCCGAGCCGCGCGTGAGGGCCACCCTTTCCGCTACAGCCCGCAAGACTACGAAACCTTTGCCAACGACTTTGGTTTCGAAGAAACCGCCGACCAAAAAGCGGCCATCCACTGCGTCATTCAAGACATGATCAGCCCCCGCCCCATGGACCGCTTGGTGTGTGGTGATGTGGGTTTCGGCAAGACCGAAGTGGCCTTGCGCGCTGCCTTTGTGGCCGTCACGGGTGGTAAGCAAGTAGCGATCCTGGCACCCACCACGTTGCTGGCCGAGCAGCATTACCGAACCCTGAAAGACCGCTTTGCCAAGTGGCCTGTCAAGGTGGCCGAGGTCTCTCGTTTTCGCTCGGGCAAGGAAGTCACTGCCGCCCTCAAAGGCATTGCCGACGGCACGGTGGACATCGTGGTCGGCACGCACAAACTGCTGAGCGAATCCACCAAGTTCCATGACCTGGGCCTGCTCATCATCGACGAAGAACACCGCTTTGGCGTGCGCCACAAAGAGGCCATGAAAGCCTTGCGTGCCGAGGTGGACGTGCTGACGCTCACCGCCACCCCCATTCCCCGCACCATGGGCATGGCTTTGGAAGGTTTGCGCGACCTGAGCGTCATTGCCACGGCGCCCCAGCGTCGTCTGGCCATCAAAACTTTTGTGCGCAACGAAGGCACGGGTGTGATCCGCGAAGCCGTGCTGCGTGAACTCAAACGCGGCGGGCAGTGCTACTTTTTGCACAACGAGGTGGAGACCATCGAAAACCGCCGCCAAAAGCTGGAAGAAATCCTGCCCGAAGCCCGCATCGCCGTGGCCCACGGCCAGATGCCCGAGCGCGAACTTGAGCGCGTGATGCGCGATTTTGTGGCCCAGCGTTACAACATCTTGCTGTGCTCGACCATCATCGAGACCGGCATCGACGTGCCCACGGCCAACACCATCGTGATTTCACGCGCCGATAAATTTGGTCTGGCCCAACTGCACCAACTTCGTGGACGCGTGGGCCGCTCGCACCACCAAGCCTACGCCTATTTGATGGTGCCTGAGATCGAAGGCCTCACCAAACAAGCTGCCCAGCGGCTTGATGCCATTCAGCAAATGGAAGAACTGGGCAGCGGCTTTTACCTGGCCATGCACGACCTGGAGATCCGCGGCGCGGGCGAGGTGCTGGGTGAAAACCAGAGCGGCAACATGCTCGAAGTGGGCTTTCAGCTCTACAACGAAATGCTGTCCGAAGCGGTGCGTTGCCTCAAAGCGGGCAAAGAGCCTGATTTGCTAAGCCCCCTCTCGGTCACGACCGACATCAACCTGCACGCCCCCGCCCTGTTGCCCAACGATTACTGCGGCGACGTGCACCTGCGCCTGTCCTTTTACAAAAAACTGGCCACCGCCAAAACCAGCGACCAGATCGACGGCTTGCTCGAAGAGCTGGTCGACCGCTTTGGCAAACTGCCCCCGCAAGCGCAAACCCTGGTGGACGTGCACCGCCTGCGCGTGCTGACCCAGCCCTATGGCGTCATCAAGGTCGATGCTGCCCCGGGCGTTATCCAGATCACCTTCAAACCCAACCCGCCCGTGGACCCCATGGCCATCATCGGCCTGATCCAGAAAAACAAACACATCAAGCTGGCGGGCAACGACAAAATCCGCATTGAACGCGAATTACCCGACCCCAAGGCGCGGGCTCAGATGGTGCGGGATGTGCTTAGGAGTTTGGGGCAGCCGAAAACCGAAATGGCCGGTGCCTGAATCTCTTTGACGATCTTCGATAATCCTGACCCATGACCACCCCCAACGAATTCGCCCCCGGCCTTGCCATTCAAGGCTTCACCGCCCCCCTGTCACTGTCTCAGTTCAAGCTGATCGCGTTTGACATGGACTCCACGCTCATCAGCATCGAGTGCATCGACGAGATCGCCGATGCCGTGGGCCGCAAGGCCGTGGTGGCGGCCATCACCGAAGCGGCCATGCGCGGCGAGATCACCGACTTCAAGGAAAGCCTGCGCCGCCGCCTGGCCCTGCTCAAGGGCGTGACGCTGGCCGACATGGAACGCGTTTACACCGATCGCCTGAAGATCAACCCCGGTGCGGCCGAGCTGATCGTCGCCTGCCAAAAGGCCGGCTTGAAGGTGCTGTTGGTGTCTGGCGGCTTCACCTTTTTTGCCGACCGGGTCAAAGCGCGCCTGAACATCGACTTTGCCCGATCCAACCAACTTGAAATCGTCAACGGAGAACTCACGGGTGGCTTGGTGATGCAAAGCTGGGGCGACATTTGTGACGGCGCTGAAAAACGCCGCACCTTGCTCGAAGTCGCGTCGCTTTTGGGCATCGAGCCGCATGAGTGCATCGCCATGGGTGACGGTGCCAACGACTTGCCCATGATGGGTGTGTGTTCGGACGCAGGGGGTTTGTCAGTGGCTTACCACGCCAAACCCAAGGTGCGTGAGCAGGCGATGGTGGCGATCAACGCAGGCGGGTTGGACCGTCTGCTGGAAGTCGTCAAGCCCTGACGCGACCTTGGCGCAGTGGTTTGAGCAAATCGCTCAAACCGTTGTGGTCGATCTCGTGCATCAAGCGCAACAACTCGCCGATCTCGCCTTTTGGAAAGCCTTCCCTCGCAAACCAGTTGAGGTAATTGCCGGGCAAGTCGGCGATCAGCATGCCTTTGTGTTTGCCGAAAGGCATGGGCATGGTGACCAGCTTCGTCAGGTCTTCAGGCTTCATGGCGGCGTGTTCAAGCCTTGCCCCAAAGCCAATCACGCACCCGGGCGTGGAAAGCCTCGGGCCGCGAGATCATCACCCAATGCCCGCAGGGCAACCCATACACTGCGCTGCCGGGGGCGGATGCAACTTTTTCCAGCCATTGGGCCGAATGGAACATGAAGGGCTTGCGCTCGCCATAGACAAACAGCAGCGACATGGGCAACTGGATTTGACCAGCGCCTTTGAAACCACCCGCCGTGCCGAACCACTGCATGGCATAGGGGTAGTTCATTTGGTGGGTGATGGTGGATGAGTCTGTGGGGCAGCGCAGCCAACGGGCCATGGCACGGGTCATGCGGGTGCCGAGGTTTTCGCTGAAGTGGTGGCCCAGCTTCCAAGCCAGTGCCAGCCACACTTGGTAGCCCATGACCGACAGCTTTTCTTTCGAGCCCCAACTGCGCAACAGCGAACCCGAGTTGTGGTCACCCACATCCACCGCCACCACACGGGCCACCCGGGCCGGGTGGCGCATGGCAAATTCATAGCCAAAGATGCAGCCCCAGTCGTGCAGCATCAAGGTCACGGGTGTCTCCGGACTGATCCGGTCGACGATCTGCCGCAGCAGATGGCACATGTCGTCCAGGCTGGTTGCCGAAGGCCCACTTTGAAAGCCCGGCAACGTCAGGCGTGCACAGGTGGCACGGTCCTGCAAGGCCGCCACAGTGCCGTCCCACAGGGCACGGGTGTCGGGCCAGCCGTGCAGCATGAGGATGACTTCGTCCCCCTGCCCTTGCAGCCAAACCTCAGTGCCGTTGACGGTGATGCAAAACTCTGTGGACATTTCCTTGCCTCTTGCCAAGCCTTTAAAGCGCCTTGGCCAGGCGCGAGACGCCTTCCAAGATCTTGTCTTCGCCCACGGTGGCAAAGCTAAGACGGAAGGTGGCAGGGTCGGGGTTGGCGCAGAAGAACGGTGTGCCCGGCACAAAGGCCACACCGTTGTCGATGGCGCGTTTGGCAAAGACATTGCCGTCGTTCACCTTGCCCCCAGCTCCGGTCAGGCGTGCCCAGACAAACAAGCCGCCTTGGGGCTGTACAAACTCGACAGCATCACCCAACTCACGGCGCAGCGCGTCGCCCATGGTTTGGGCGCGCTTAGCATAGACGGCGCGCACATTGTGCAGTGTGGCGGGCATGCGACCGGCTTGCAGGTATTGGGCGGCCGTGGCCTGGGCAAAGGTACTGGTGTGCGCATCGCTGAACTGTTTGCACATGGTGGCGCGGGCCAACAGCTCGGCGGGTGCCACCATCCAGCCCACACGCAGGCCTGGCGACAGCACTTTGGAAAGCGATCCGCAGTGCACCAGCAGCTCGCGGCTGCCGGGCAATCTGCTGCTCAAGGCCAGCAAGCTGGGCGGGGGCACTTCGCCGAAATACAAGTCGCCATAGGGGTCGTCTTCGACGATCAGGGTCTGGTGCTTGACCGCCATCTCCAGCACCTTTTTGCGGCGCTCGGCGCTGAGCAAGGCACCACTGGGGTTGCCGAAGGTGGGAATCAGGTAGACGAACTTGGGTTGATGCTCGGCGATCAGTTTCTCCAGGTCGTCGGTCTTGACACCATGGCCGTCCACCGGAGCGCTGATGAGTTCGGCCCCATACAAACGGAAGCACTGGATGGTGGCGAGGAATGTCGGGCCTTCCACGATCACCTTGTCACCCGGGCTGATCATGGTTTTACCGATCAAGTCCAGCGCTTGCTGGCTGCCGGTGGTCACGATCAACTGGTCTGCCGCCACGTCATGGGCGCCTTTTTGTCCCATGAAGTGGGCCAGCTGCTCGCGCAGCGGGCCAAACCCTTCAGTAGCACCGTACTGCAGGGCTGCCCCAGGGTCTTGGCTCAGTGCGGCATTGCTGGCTTCGCGGATGCCATCCACATCGAACATGGCACTGTCGGGAAAGCCACCCGCAAAACTGATGATGCCCGGTTTGCCCAGGAGCTTGAACAGCTCACGGATGGCGGAGGTTTCGACGTTGTTCAGGCGATCGGCAAATTGCAAAGACATGGTGGTGTATCTTCTCGGGTTGAATTGGCCCTTATTTTGCCAACATCCACACCTCCACATCAAACTGCCATGAAGACCGCTCAGATCGAATCTTTTTTTGCCACGCTGCAAGCCGCCAACCCGATGCCTGTGACGGAGTTGGAATACACCAGCGTCTTTGAGCTGCTGGCCGCCGTGCTGCTGTCGGCCCAGGCCACCGACGTGGGCGTCAACAAGGCCACGCGCAAGCTGTTCCCGGTGGCGGGCACGCCGCAAAAAATCCTGGACCTCGGGCTGGAAGGACTGGAGGGCTACATCAAGACGATTGGCCTGTACCGCAGCAAAGCCAAGCACCTGATGGAAACCTGCCGCATTTTGGTGGCGCAGCACGGTGGCCAAGTTCCCCGCACCCGTGAAGCCCTCGAAGCCCTGCCCGGCGTGGGCCGCAAAACGGCCAATGTGGTGCTCAACTCAGCCTTTGGTGAGCCTACGATGGCCGTGGACACGCACATTTTTCGGCTGGGCAACCGCACGGGCTTGGCCCTTGGCAAAACGCCGCTGGAAGTGGAAGAAAAACTGCTCAAACGTATCCCGGCCAAGTTCTTGGTGGACGCACACCATTGGTTGATCTTGCACGGGCGCTATGTGTGCCAAGCGCGCAAGCCCCTGTGCGGGCAATGCGCTGTGGCGGCGTTTTGCGATTTCAAGCCCAAGACGCCCTGACTCGGAATGTGAAATGGCTGGCTCTGACATGCCAACCGAGGAGCAGCGTGGCTCTGTTGCCCGGATCAGCGCTCTAATTGGGTCAATGCAGCTTGCAGGCCAGCCAAGCCGCCCACGCGCTGGTCGTTGATGAAGATTTGAGGCATTTGGCGAACCGACGGGCCGCATTTTTCGAAAAAAGCCATGCGCTCAGCTTCACCGTCGATCTTGATTTCTTCAAATGCCAAGGACTTGTTTTTGAGCACCATCTTGGCGGATTCGCATTGTGGGCATGCGGACTTGGAGTAGACAACGATTTTGAGTTCCATACTCTAAATTCTATCGAAAGCCAAAAAGCAAAACCCTATTGAGCGATTCGCGGCAAAACAACCCACTGACCATCCAAAGCTCGGATGCGGATGCGATGACCAAAGACCGCCTCGATGGCTGAGTGCGTGACTGTGTCGCTGCCTGCACCGTGGTGCACCACTTGGCCTTCGCTCATGACCACGATGTCGTCGGCATGCAGGGCCATGCCAATCTCGTGCAGCACGCTGACGACCGTGGTGCCTTGTACCAGCAAACACTGTACCTGCTCCAGCCAGTCCACTTGGTGGGGTGGGTCTAGGTTGGCCAGAGGCTCGTCCATCAGCATGGTGGGTGCGTTGCCCGACATGGCGCGTGCCAGCAGTACACGTTGGCGCTCGCCGCCCGACAGCTCAGCCAAAGTTCGATCCCGCCAGTCCCAAGCCTGGGTGGCCTTCAGGGCAGCTTCCACCATCTGCGCATCTTGCTGAGTGGGCGTGGCCAGCCAGTTTTGGTGCGGCAGGCGTCCAAGCATGGCCACGTCCCACACACGCAGGTCCAAGGTGCTGGATTCGCCCTGCCCCATCCATGAGAGTTGAAGCGCCTTTTGTTTGTCACTGAGCCCCGCGAGGGGCTGTCCTTGCAGCAGGACCTCCCCGCTGCATGACAACAAACCTGCCATTGCTTTGAGCAGGCTCGATTTGCCCGCCCCGTTGGGGCCCACCACACAGGTCCAGCGCCCTGGTTGGATCTGCAGGTCAATGTCTTTGAGAACCCTGCGTCCCCCCAAAGAAGCACTCAATTGACGGGTTTCCAGCGCGGGCCTCATGCGTCATCTCCGGCCTTGCCATCGCGGTACACGCGCCAAAGCAAATAAGCGCCGCCCAACACCGCGGTGAGCACCCCCACGGGCAACTCTTGTGGTGCCAACAAAACACGGGCCAACACGTCGGCCAACAACAGCAAAGCAGCACCCATGAGTGCTGACAAGAGCAATCGCCAGGCATGGGTGCAGCGCACCAGCGAGCGCACCAAATGGGGCGCAGCCAAACCCACAAAAGCCACCAAACCGATGTGCGCTACCGCAGCCCCCGTGGCCAATGAAATCACAGCCACAAGAACCAGACGCGCCAAAGTCAAGGGAACGCCCAAGCTTTGCGCAGTGGACTCACCCAAACTCAATGCATCCAAGACGTTGGCAAAACCCCAAGACAATGACAAGCAAACCGCCAACACGACGGCGAGGGTGACGCAGGCGCTCCAGCTCACAAAAGCGGTCGAGCCCAACATGAATCCTTGCATGGCCTGCAAAACCTGAGGTTGCAGCATGGAAATCAAAGATGTTACGGCCCCCAGCACAACACCGACCACCACACCCGCCAGCAACAGGCGCAGCGTTTGCTGCACACCTCGCGCCAAAGTCAGTGTGAGCAACACCGCCAGGACCGCGCCCAGAAAGGCGGTACCGGTCAGCCCCAAGCCAAACCAGCCACTCCGTGCCCAAGCACTGACAAAGGTAGTGGTGCCCCACAAACTCAAATAAATGCTCACGCCCAGCGACGCGCCCGAGGCGCTGCCCAACAAATACGGATCGGCCAAGGGGTTGCGAAACAGGCCTTGCGCCACCGCTCCGGCCAAGCCCAGCAAGGCTCCGCCAAGCCAAGCACCCAAACTGCGCGGCAAACGAATGTCCAAGACTATCTGGCGCGACACCTCATCGGCTTCGGCCGTCCACCAAGCCTGCCAGCCTTGACTGCCTGCGGCCGTGCCGAACAAAACCACGATCAGGCCTAATGCCAAAAGCACCAGCGCCCATCGGGGTGCGTGGGTGTTGGCGTTCACCGCACAGCTCCGACAGCGGCAGCGGCTTGACTTGCATCCACTTCAACTTGTGAAGCTGCGCGGTTCAGACAATCGGCCATCAACTGCGCGCCTTCGGCCATGCGCGGACCTGCACGCACCAGAAGGTCTGATTCGTTTTGCTTGAATACACACAGGCGTTCGCCTTGCATGGCGCGCAAGCGGCTCCAACCAGGGCGTTGAACCATGCTGGCGCGGCTGCTGTCGCCTGCCATGATCACATCGGGCCTGGCTCGCACCACCCATTCCGGGTTGACCTGGGGAAATGGGCCCATGGATGCAGGAAGGATGTTGCCCACGCCCATGCGCGTGAGGGTTTCGCCAATGAAGGACGATTCACTCGCGCCATAGGGTGCGGGGCTGACTTCAAAATAAACACGCTGCATCTTGGCCGCAGGGCTGAGGGATTGCACCGCCCCCCGCACGCCCGCCTGAATGCCTCTCCATACGCGATCGCTCTCGCCTGCAGGCACATGCAGCGCCTGTGCCACCGTGCGCAAAACACGCTGTGCGTCGGCATGGTTGCGCGGCTCTAGGCGCAGCACCGTCAGACCCAATGCTTGCAATCGATCCGCTCCTCGGGTGGAACCCGCAGCCAGCACCAGATCAGGCTTGAGGGCGACGATGCTTTCGATGTTGGGGTCCAGCCCGCCGCCTACACGCGCCACAGACTTGACCGATTCGGGCCAATTGGAGTACCGGTCCAACCCCACCAATTTGTGACACTGACCCAAGGCGCAAACGGTCTCAGTCAGTGACGGCAGCAAGCTCACGACGCGTTGCGGGGCTTGGGCCAGGTGCACCTCTTGCTGGCGGTCATCGAGCACGGTGACAGCCAACGCGGACTTCAAGAAGGCCAAGCCAACAAGACCCATCAGAATCAAGGTGGGGCGCCATCCTTTGAAACGTTCAGGCATGCACTGCTTCCCACTGGCTGAAGATGCGGTGCATCTGGGCCACACCGTCGGTGAGTGCAGCGGGGCCTGGCTGCAAAATATCCGCCGACTTGATTTCAAAAATCTGCCCATTCCGCACCGCCGGTACGTCTTGCCAACCCGCCCGAGCCACTACCTTTTCGGGACGAAACTTTTTTCCGCACAAAGAGCCAATGACGATGTCAGGCGCACGATCAATGATGGTTTGGCCGCTGGCGATGATGCGGTCGCGCCCCATGGATTGCATGGCCAACTCAGGGAACACGTCGTCCCCACCTGCGATCCCCATCAATTCGGACACCCAACGGATGGTGCTCATGTGGGGCTCATCCCATTCCTCAAAATAGACCCGGGGCCGCCGCTTGAAGCCCGATGCCTGCTGGGCGATAGCGTCCAGCTTTGCACGCATGGCTGCCAGTTGGACCAAGCCAATCTCAGCTTGACCGACCATGGCCGCCACTTGGTAGAGCACCGAGAAAATCTCGTCCACGCTGCGCTGGTTGAACACCGTGACCTGCACGCCCGCCTTGATCAACAAGGAAGCGATGTCGGCCTGCAAATCAGAAAAACCGAACACGCAGTCAGGCTTGAGGTTCAGGATCTTGTCGATCTTGGCGGTCAGAAAAGCGCTGACTTTGGGTTTTTCTTCCCGAGCCCGGCGCGGGCGTACGGTGTAGCCCGAGATGCCCACGATGCGATGTTCCTGCCCCAACAAGTAGAGCCATTCGGTGGTCTCTTCGGTGAGACACACTATGCGCTGGGGTAACAAGTTGTTCATGATCTGCGAGCGACGACATCAAGACTTGAGTTTCCAGCTCAAACCTACAGTGGTGGTTCGAGGGAGCTGGTTGTAACCGAAAGCCGTCTGGTATCGGCTGTCGGTGGCATTTTCAATGCGCCCAAACAAGGTCCAATCACGGTTCAAGGTATAGCGGGCCGTCAAATCGAGCAAGAGGTAGCTGTCCAGACCCGGTTTCCCTTCGATGTCTGGACGTCCACCGGTG
>NZ_CAMBNZ010000048.1 GCF_945869175.1 Limnohabitans sp. Rim8
ACGCGCAAGTCCAAGCGCTCAAGATCTTCTGCGCTGGGTCCACCTGCGCCATACCGCTCACGCATGGCCTGCGACTTTTGGAAGTCACCACAAGCGGCATACACAGTCACAGCAGAGCGCAAAAACTTGGGGGGGTGCACTGGTTGCAAGGTGCCGATCCGGTCGGCCATGTTGCAAGCAGTTGCGGCGTCACCGGCAAGATACGACGATGCCATCATGCGCTGAAGCGTATCGAGGTCATTGGGTCGACTCAAGAGAACCTCTGCAAAAGTCGCCTGCGCATTGCCGTATTTTCGCTGCTCAATATAAGCGAGGCCCAGGAATTCATGGGCGAGCCAATTGTTCGGGTCGAAACGAATCGCTTGTCGGTAGCCTTCAATCGCGGTGTTGGTTTTTTCAGTATCCCCTTGACGCGCCTGCAGGTGGTAAATCAAGCCGTTAAAAAAATGCAGCCATGGGTTACGCGGATCCAGTTGCAGCGCCTCATTGATGGCCCTGCTGGCCTGCGGAAGTTTCAAGTCGGCTGCGAGTTGCAGAGCCGAAGTCGCACGTTCCAGAGACTCCGAGCGGGCAACCTTTTTAAGGTCTGGCCGCAAGGAATTCAATACTTCCAAGACGGTGGGAGCTGCACTCAGCGGCATTTCCGCTGCGTTTGCGGGAGCCCGCATCAATGCGCAAACCGCAAGTAAGGCCACGCTGCATCCCACAGACCATTGTTTGGCTAAAGAACGAGGCGTTTTTTGTGATGCGGTCATGGCTGCACTTCCTGCAATGCGCGCTTAGCGCCTGGGTGTAGCGGCACCGCCAGCGAATTAACATCACTTTGGCGCATCTGCTTCATGCTGGAAAGATAAGGCTGTTTGAGCTGCATTTTTTTGTATTCAGAGTTGATCAATTTAGCGACCCGGTAGATGGCCTCTTCGTCAACCTCTGAGTTAGAAACCAACACGTTTCGCATACCCAGCGTCTTGACCTCTCCTTGCTGGGCGTCGTACATACCCGCTGCAATGTCCATGGGACGCAAATGCGGGCTGTTGGCCATCATCTTTTTCATGATGTCAGGCGGAATATCAAGGAACTCGCCCCCGCATTTGCGCAACCTGCGGTACAGATCGGAAGGATGTGCCAAGGCATTGAAAATGACGTCCACACGCCCTTCGCAAAATGCCCGCTCAAACTCGGTCGGTGGCAAAAAGGTCACGCCTGCAAAATCGCGCTCTGTCAAGTTCATGGCATTGAGGACGGCGGTGGCATTGGCGAAAATGCCCGAGCCCTTGTTGCCCTTGTTCACGATGCCCTTGGTTATCTGGGAAAGCTCAGTGATTCCAGAGGCTTTACGCACCATGATGCCTATGGGTGAGTTGTGAAAGAGGGCCACGCTGCGCAACAAGTTGCCGCCCTTGGCATTGCTGTTGACGGCCGCTTCGGCAACCAAATCTTCTTGACCAAAACCCAGCTGAAGTGATCCGTTGGCGACGGCGTAAATATTGAACACAGAACCTGCCGACGGAAATTGTACGCAACGCACCAAAGTGCTGGAGCGCACCCTGTTCATGGTCTCGCAAAGGGTATCGCCTATCGGCCCGAATGACCCGCCGCTGGGCCCGGTGCCAATTTGCATCAACTTGTCGTGAAAGTCGTCGTTACCACTCCGCTGCGAGAAAGCGAGAGGGCTCATGGCGGCCAGGGTCAGTGCCAATCCAAATGCCCTCAACCGGGAGCGCCATATGTGAGTCATCGGCATAAATGTCCTTAGGCTCGCCAAAGAGGGCCATTTTCAAGTTGTCACGCTCGGGGAACCCCAAGCGGTTGAAGGTCCGACTCTGCGGACAGACTGGGTTTATCACAGACCATGGAGACCGCGGCGCAGCAACTGATCACCGTTACGGCAGTACGAAGCATGGCGCAGATGGGGTCCACTGCGACAAACAAAATGAAGGCCGCTTCAAACGGCAGTCCCAAGTAGGAGCAGGCTGTACCAATAAGAGAAATGGTCAATATGCCGGCCATTCCGGCTGAGGCAAATCCCGACAAGGCTGAAACCAAAACCACCAGACCGACTTCCATGGCTGTCAGGTGACGGTCGTAGAGTTCCGCCACGAATAGCGTGCCACAAACAAAATACGCGACCGCCCCGACCCTTAACAAGGACACGCCCAGCGGCACCAGCAATTCCACACGGGCTCGATCAAAACGAAGTCGATCGACCAGACCGTCCACCATGGCCGGCATACAGTTGGCGCTGCTGTTGGTGGCCACTCCCAGGGTGAGGGTCTCGCGCATGGAGTCAAAAACCTCGGCAAACGGGCGTCCACTGCGCCACCTGAGGACCAGCACAGACATACCCAGCAAAGCCAAACTGATGACTGAAAACGCCACCACAAACTCCATCATGATGACCAAAGGATCGAAGCCAGTGTTGCCAATTTGGCTGGCTGTCATGCAAATCAACACCAGTGGGACCGGAATATTGACCCACCGTGTCAGCAATTGACAGGCTTGGTAAACCGTTTCCAGCGTCTGCCCCATGCTGTCAGAAACGCCCCCACGCAAATGGCCCACAGCAAATCCAAACAAAAGAGAAAAAACCAAGGCTTTGAGTGTTTCACCCTTGGCCAGTGAGTCAAATATATTGGTCGGTATGAGCGATTCAACGAATTTGGTCACTGTATTGACAGCAGCTTGCTCTTCAACGCTGCGCAAAGCCATCGCAATGTCGCCGTTTTCGCCGCTCTCGCCGATGATCTTACCCATGGCTGCCTTGTTGGCAATCGTCATTTGGCCGCCAGGCTCAATGAACGATGTGCCCACCCCAGAAACCAGTGCGCCCGCGACGGAGAAAACCACAAAAATCATGGTGATCTTGCCCAATATTTTGCCGGCACCGCCATCCTTGAGCAGCCTTTGGATGCTAAAAATCACGGCCGACACCATGAATGGCAACACGATCATCGCAAGCAGGTCCAAGTAAACCAGCCCCACGAACGCCAGGTTTTTAGAGAATGCTGGGGCAGCCCAGCCCAGCAGCCCGCCCAACACGACACAGGCCAACACCGTCAATGGACTGGTGGAGAAGCGGTGTAATTTGGCTCGAAAGGATAAATTTTGCATGCCAAGATCTTATTGGAGTTGTTTCAACAGCGCATTCAAAGTGACTGGCTCAATTTGACGTGCCACGATTTCATTGACGAAAGACAAGAGCATGCTGTCGCGTGGCCCCACCATCATGCAAAGCACCGAGTTGAGGTCAGTAAAAGAAACCGTGCGCAAGGTCAAAGCCAGGCTGGGGTCCGAGAGCATGACCATTCGGACTTCAATGGCGTCCCGATAGGCGGCCACTACCTCACCGCGTTTGACCGCTTCCACAGCCTGATTCCAGGTGGCAAACGGAACCACTTTGGCGCGCGAAAAGTTGCGCCTGGCAAACTCTTCCCAGGCTGAACCGGCCAACACGCCAATGGTTCCCTTGAAATTACGCACCACCTGCACTGCCGACTGATCGTTGGTCAACTTGGCAAAGGCAACACGGTTCACCAACAAGGAATGGTCTAAGAGCAAATAAGGCGTTGAAAACTGCACGGACTGCGCCCGTTTGAGGGTGCGCGCGAGTTTGCTGACACCCAGATCAGCACGCCCTTCAGCCACCAGCTGCACCACTTCGTCATAGGTTTTTGCGCTGCGGTCAAATCGGACAGGCACCTTCAACTCCGCAGCCACCTGCCTGACCAGCGAAATGTCTACACCAGAGATGACCCCATCCTTGACCATGACAAACGGCGGTGTGTCCTTGTCCAGCAGCGCAACGACCAGTTCTCCTCGGTTCAGAATGCGCGCGATGTCAGGTGCAACCATGCGGCCATCGGGCACCCGAACCAGATGCGATACAGGCTCGGTCGTGCTGCCTTTGGCATAAGAAACGCCGCACCACAGCGGCAAAAGGACGCAAAACGCCTTGAACAACGCGAAAATCCAATGCTTCATGGGGCGACTCCTGTCAACCGAGCCAGCTCGGAAACTGCAAAACGGGCGAAAGTAGGGGAACTGATTTTGTGCATGTCAACCACCGTAGCGCTTGGTGGAATGGCAACGCGCGAAGACATCGCCACCAGTTCACCCGTGTCAAAACCATCATCTACCCTGTGCAAAGCCGCCTTGGTGTGGTTGTGGCCATCGTCCATCAGGGCTTGGAAAGGATTGGGGCCAGCGTACTTGGAGGGCCAACCGTCTTCAATGCAGGGGTGGATATTGAAAAAGCCCAGGCGGGGGAAATTGAACAGCCGAGAGTCAATGCGCTGGCCAAAAGTGGCCGAAATGCAAATATCCGGCACCCATTGTTGTTCATACATGTTGTAGAAGAAATCACTCTTCACGCGGCCCTTGTAAAAAGGCAGCCCAAGCTCGTTCGATCGGCGCTCGACCAACAACTCTTCCTCCGGCAGATGCGGGTATTGCCAAACCCTGACCTGACCGCTGACGAAGGACTCGCTGACGTCATCGCTCGCCACACCCACAACATTGAAGTGGTCCTTCAGCGGACCATGCAGCAGCTCGTCCAAAACGTAATAGCCACGGTAAAAGCTTCCAAACACGGCAATGTTTAATCTTTGAATTTCCATATCGATTTTTTTAACTTCTAAAACCCACTAAAGTTAAGCCTTAGATTTTGTGTTAAACAATTTCACAACTTTCGAATACGGACCAAAAGGCCAAATACTTCTGAGGGCATAATTTAACCGAAATAAATGCAGAAAAACTGAACCCCTAAAGTTTTTTAGACATTTAAAGTTCAGCTTAAAAAATATATACTTTTATATTTATTTAAAAATTAGAAAGCATATTTTCCGATGACATGCAAATACCAGGACGGGTAATGATTTTCTCAGAGATTTTCACAACTGCTTCTTGCCAACCCAAAGGAAGAGCCCATGAGAGACCGCCGTTGTAACTGTCCACTGTCGAAAAAGGCTCCCCCTTGCAGGTCTCTTGGAGCGTCCGTCCCCGTGTGATAAAAGTCCATGCCCAATCTGTGGGTGAATGGTGCAAGGACAACAACTTCAAAGAAGACCACGCACACGGTGTGCGTAACCTGGTGGTTGATAAGAAGCTGCTCTCCAACATTCGGTAGTTTTCACAGACAAACCCCTGAAACCCGCATAAACACTTGCGTGCTTTTCACCATTTGACTTTGCCGCTGCCGATATCCATCACCATGCGGGTGGACAAATACAGCCGCGGTGCAATCGAGTCAATGAAGATGTACTCGTCGTCGTTCGAGTGGGCGCCAAAGCCCCGCAGTCCAAAACTCTCCAGCACGCCGCCTTTGGGGCGCAGGCCAGCAAACGCGGCATCCGTGCCCCCGCCGGTGGCACGCTCCTGAACCAGCAGGTTTTGGCCAATTTCCTGAAAAATACCCAAGGCATGCTGCGCCATGACCCGTGAGGCTTGTGTGGCTTCAAAGGCCGGGCGGCTTCTGTAAAAACTCAAGTCGATCTGCGTGTCCGGGATCAACTTGTCCTTGATGGCTTCTTTCAGACTGGACTCCATCAAGTCCAGGTCCTTGTTGGACAACGATCGCACATCGGCAATGGCGCTGGCGGAAGCTGGAATCACATTGCGGACATCGCCACCACGGGCGACCGTCCAGTTGATCATCAGCCCCTTGGCTGGGTCGCCAAAATTGCGGGTCTTGAGCATCTGGTGTGCCAATTCGTAGACCGCATTGCGCCCGGCTGCGGGGTTGGCGCCGGCATGAGAGGCTTTGCCTGTGACTTTCATTTCCACAATGGCAATGCTGCTGGTGGCCAGGCGAACCATGTCCCTGTCGACGCCACCGCCTTCAAAGGACATCACCGCGTCGTACTCCTCGCCCAAGCGAATCAGCAAGGCGCTGGAGCCGGGCGAGCCGATTTCTTCGTCGCCGTTGATGGCCACGGCGAGCTCGGCGTAATCGTCAAAACCCAAATCCTGCAACATCTGTACCGTCTGCAAAATCAAGGCCACGCCCCCCTTGTCATCCGCGATGGCCAAACCATAAGCCCGGTTGCCATCGATGCGGAAGGGCTGCTTGGCCACCATGCCTTTCAGATACACCGTGTCCATGTGGGCGATCATCAGCACCTTCTTTTGGCCCTTGCCTTTTTTGGTCCCCATCACCACCGAACCCAACTTGGCCCCTTTGAGTTGTGGGTGAAAGTCCGGCGCCTGCGTGGGAATGGTTTTGACCTCCATGCCCAATTGCTGCAGGCGTTGTCCAATCAACTGGCTGATTTTTTCAAGGCCTTCCAGGTCCCGGCTGCCCGACTCGATGGAGACCAGACTGTTGAGGGTGTCCAGCAAGGCAGGTGCTTGCGACTGGGCCATGGATTGAACACGGGCCTTGACGGGGTCGCTGGGGGCCTGAGCCCAGGCGGGCGTCAGCGCCGCGGCGCAGCAGCTGGCGGCCAGCAGCCACTGTTTCACTTGGCGGTTTGAACTGCGAGCCCAATGCGAAAGCAACATGACAATTCCTCGGTGGTGGATCAATGGCTTCATTTGACGCCTTTGGATGCCGCCGGTCTGCATCATTTGCGACAGCGCAAGCACCAACGGTTTTGACCAGCCGGGGTGATGGCCAAGGCGCCAAGCGTGTGCTGCACCCGCGCCATCAGTCGATCCCCGCGCTCCAGCGGTCGTTCCAGTTGCGCTCGATTTGCCGACGGTCGCGCTTGGTGGGGCGACCTTGTTCGATGCTGAGCGCAGGCTCGCGGGCCAGACGGTGTTGCTCAGCTGCTTTTTGGCGGGCCGCTGTGCTTTCAGGCGTTTCTGTGTAGAGCAGCTGCGCGACAGGGGCCGGACCGCGCACCCCGCTCAAGCCTTGCACCACGACCGTGCGCTCCACAGCCCCTTGGCGCAAACACACTGTGTCGCCGGGCTTGACTTCTTTGCTGGGCTTGGCATCTTGCCCATTGACCTGCACACGGTTCTTGCCGATTTCATCGCTGGCCAGGCTGCGTGTTTTGAAAAAACGTGCCGCCCACAACCATTTGTCAATGCGCAAGGAATTCATCGGGCACCTGAAAACAATGCGCCTTGAGGGCTCAAGCCGTCGCGCACATGCGGGTAGTGCAAGCCAATTTTCAACTCGCGCTTCATGCGGGTGTTGTCCAAGCGCCGGGACTCGCTCATGAAACTCAGCAGCATCAGGGGCAGCGCGGTGTTGGCATCGCTGCGTGAAATACGGGGCGGCTTGGGCAGACCATAGAGGCCGGCGGCCAGATCAAAATAGTCGCCCATTTTCAAATCGCTGTCATCGGTCACGTTGACCACGCGCTGGGGCTTGCCGCGCCACAAGGCGGCAGCGCAGGCGCGGGCCAGGTCATTGGCATGGATGTGGTTGGTGTAGACGTCTTCCTTGGCCACCAGCACGGGGGTGCCTTTGATCAAGCGCTCACGGGGTGTGCCGCCTTCACGGTCAGGCGCGTAAATGCCGGGAATGCGCAACACACTCACACAGACACCGCTGCGCCCCAAGAACCGCATCAGGGCTTCGGCATCGACACGCCGCTGGGCACGGGGGGTGTGCGGCTTGACGGGGCGGGTTTCATCCACCCGCTGTCCCCCGCAGTCGCCATAAACACCCGTGGTCGAACCGTACACCAGCGCTTGGGGGGGCGAGCGCAAACGCAAAGCACGCACCAGGGCCAGGCTTCGCGGATCGCGTTCAGATTCCCCGCGCCGCTCGGTGGGCGGTGGGGCCAAATGGATCACCCGGTGCGCAATGCCGGCCAAGCGCTTCAAGCTGTCCGCATCGTCCAGATTGCCTTGTAAAGGGGTGATGCCGCAAGCGCGCAACAACAGCACGCGATCTGGCGATGAGGTCAAGGCCATCAAGCGCACGCGCTGGCTCTTGGGCGCACCCAATTGTGTTGCTGTGCGCAGACCCACGTCGCCACAGCCCACAATCAAAACACGCTGACGCCGGAAACGGGCGGGCAAAGCGCCCAAGGGGGTTTGGTTTGAAGGCAAAATCAGGGGTTCCGGGTCACATTCATACCCGCTAGGATACCCAAAAGATGAGCTTTCAAATTTCTGTGCAGCCAAGTGGCCGCAGCTTCAACGCAGATGACCACGAAACCCTGCTGGCCGCAGGCATCCGCCAAGGCATTGGCCTGCCCTATGGCTGCAAAGACGGCGCTTGCGGTTCGTGCAAATGCAAGAAGATCTCAGGCACCGTGGTGCACGGTCCGCACCAGGCCAAAGCCCTGAGCGACGAGGAGGAAGCCCAAGGTTTGGTGTTGACCTGTTGCGCCACCGCCCAAAGTGATGTGGTGCTCGAATCCAAACAAGTGACAGCCGAAGGCGGCTTGCCCGTCAAGAAGATGCCAGTGCGCGTGGTCAGTCTGGAGAAAAAATCCCACGACGTGATCGTGTTGAAACTGCAACTGCCGGCCAACGACGTGATGAAGTTCCACGCGGGTCAGTACATCGAGTTTTTGTTGCGCGACGGTTCGCGCCGCAGCTACAGCATGGCCAATGCGCCGCACACGCTGGAAGTGGCCCCGCCCACGGTGGAGCTGCACATCCGCCACATGCCCGGCGGCAAGTTCACCGATCCGGTGTTCACCACCATGAAGGAAAAAGACATCCTGCGCGCCGAAGGCCCGTATGGCAGCTTTTATTTGCGTGAAGACAGCGACAAACCCATGGTGCTGTTGGCCTCGGGCACCGGCTTTGCCCCGATCAAGGCCCTGATCGAGCACATGCAGCACCGTGGCATCACCCGCCCCGCCACGCTCTACTGGGGCGGCCGCCGTCCGGCCGATTTGTACATGGCCGACTGGATCGAGGCCCGCTTGGCCGAGATGCCCAATCTGCGCTTCGTGCCCGTGATCTCGAACGCCGAGGCCGAAGACCACTGGACCGGTCGCACCGGCTTTGTGCACCAGGCGGTGTTGCAGGACTTTCCCGATTTGTCGGGTCACCAGGTCTATGCCTGCGGCGCCCCCATCGTGGTGGATTCGGCCAAGCACGACTATCTGGCCCAAGGCGGCCTGCCAGAGGAGGAGTTTTACGCCGACTCCTTCACTTCAGAGGCCGACAAAGCCAAGGCCTGATACCAACCGATCCAGGAGCCACCATGACCGCCATCACCCGCCGCAAATTCACTGCCGCATCACTGGCCCTCTCGGCGCCCGCATGGGCGCAGGGCAAAACCATCCGCATCATCGTGCCCTATGCCCCCGGTGGGCCGATCGATGTCACCGCGCGGGCCTTGGCCGAGCGGGTGAAAGACAGCCTGGGCACGGTGATCATTGAGAACCGGCCCGGTGCGGGCGGTAACCTGGGCGCTGACCTGGTGGCCAAAGCGACGCCCGATGGTTTGACCATCGGCATTGCCGCCACGGCCACGCACGCCATCAACCCCTGGCTGTTTGCCAAGATGCCGTATGACGCGAGCCGCGACTTTGCACCCATCACGCAAATGCTGCGCGTGCCCAATGTGCTGGTGATAAACGCCGAGACTGCACAGCGGCTCAAAATCAATACCCTGGCCGATTTGGTGGCGTATGCCAAAGCCAACCCCGCCAAACTGAACTTTGGCTCCGGTGGCAACGGCAGTGCAGGCCATCTTGCAGGCGAGATGTTCAAACGCGCCGCTGGCATTTTTGCGGTGCACATTCCTTACAACGGCGGCAATCCGGCGCAGCTGGCCTTGCTGTCGGGGCAAGTGGACTTCAACTTCGACAACCTGGCCACAGCGGCCGCCAACATCAAATCGGGCCGACTCAAAGCCCTGGCCGTGACCACTGGACAGCGCAGCAGCGCCCTGCCCGACATCCCGGCCATGAGCGAAACGCTCAAAGATTTTGAAATCGACACCTGGTGGGGTTTGGTGGCCCCTGCGGCCACCCCACGCGACGTGGTGGAGCGGCTGAATAAGGCCTTCGCCGCCGCACTGCAAACACCCGAAACCAAAACCCGTTTCGCGCAACTGCTGGCCGAACCCGTGGGCAACACGCCCGAACAATTTGGGGCCTTCATGAAGAAGGAGTTGACCCGCTACGAGAGCGTGGTCAAGGCCAGCGGTGCACGGGTCGACTGATCACTCGCCCAAATAGGCGGCACGCACCTTGGGGTCTTCCAGCATGTCTTTGCCGATGCCCGTCATGGTGATGAGGCCCGAGTCCATCACATAACCGCGATCGGCAATGGCCAAAGCGCGGCTGGCGTTTTGCTCCACCAGCAGCACTGTGACGCCTTGGGCGTACACATCGCGCACCACCTCAAAAATCTTGTCCACCATGATGGGCGACAAACCCATGGACGGCTCGTCCAACAACAAGACTTTGGGGCGGCTCATCAGGGCGCGGCCCATGGCCAGCATCTGTTGCTCGCCACCGGACATGGTGCCCGCCAGCTGGTCTTTGCGCTCTCGCAGGCGCGGGAAGATGGTGAACATCTTTTCAATGTCATCCGCAATCCCAGAGGCATCCGAGCGGATGTAGGCGCCCATTTGCAGGTTTTCGGTGATGGTCATGCGGGTGAACACGCCACGGCCTTCCGGCACCATGGCCAGGCCTTGCTTGACCAAGTCCCAGGGGCCTTGGCCCTGGATGCTCTTGCCCAAGTACTCGATGTCGCCCGCCTGCAAGGGCAAGGTGCCGGTGATAGCTTTCATGGTGGTGGTTTTACCCGCCCCATTGGAGCCAATCAAAGACACCAACTCGCCCTCGCGCACTTCAAGGCTCACGCCCTTGACCGCCTGAATGCCGCCATAGCCGACTTGCAGGTCTTTGACTTTCAAAAGAACATTGGCCATCTCAGTGCCCTCCCGTGCCCAGATAGGCTTCAATCACTTTTTCATTCTTCTGGACATCGGCAGGTGTGCCTTCGGCAATTTGCCGGCCATAGTCCAACACCGTGACGCGGTCACACAGGCCCATGACCAGCTTCACATCGTGCTCAATCAGCAAGATGGTGCGGTTGTCTTTGCGGATTTGGTCAATCAACTCGCGCAGCTGGATTTTTTCGGTGGCATTCATGCCGGCAGCAGGCTCGTCCAAAGCGATCAATTGCGGGTCGGTCGCCAAAGCACGGGCAATTTCCAGACGGCGCTGGTCACCATAAGACAGCGTGCGGGCCTTGAAATCGGCGTATTTGCCGATGCCCACGTAGTCGAGCAACTCTTGAGCACGCTGTGCAATCTGGATTTCTTCGGCCTTGAAGCTGGGGGTGCGGAAAATCGCACCCAGCAAACCCGAATGGGTGCGCACATGGCGACCCACCATCACGTTTTCAAGGGCGGTCATTTCGGCGAACAAACGGATGTTCTGGAAGGTACGGGCAATGCCGGCCTTGGCCACTTCGTGCACCGCCGTCGGTTGGTAGGGCTTGCCTGCCAACTCAAAGTTGCCGCTGTCGGGCGTGTAAAGCCCCGTGATCACGTTGAAAAAAGTGGTCTTGCCTGCGCCGTTGGGACCGATCAGGCCATAGACCTGACCACGCTGGATGGTGATGCCCACATCAGAAAGGGCCTGCAGACCGCCAAATCGCTTGGAAATGCCCGAGACGTGGAGGACGGTGTCTTGGTTGGCTGTGGGGTTCATGTTCTGCTCCTTCATTTCGTCTTGAGCGATTGGCCATGCTCAGGCGAAGGCCACAGCCCGCGAGGGCGCATCAACATGATCACGATCATGGCCAAAGCCACGAGCAATTGGCGCATGATGGAGGCGTCCAAGCGACCGCCAGTCATCTCTTGCAAAGGGCCTGCGACATAGCGCAACACCTCGGGCAAAGCCGACAACAAAATGGCTCCCAATATCACGCCAGGCAAATAGCCCAAGCCACCCAGAACCACCATGGCCACGATCATCACCGACTCCATCAAGCTGAAGGATTCAGGGGAGATGAAGCCTTGGAAGCCAGCG
Organism: Limnohabitans sp. Rim8; assembly: GCF_945869175.1. Lineage (GTDB taxonomy): Bacteria > Pseudomonadota > Gammaproteobacteria > Burkholderiales > Burkholderiaceae_C > Limnohabitans_A. The sequence continues at coordinate 11,907 of NZ_CAMBNZ010000048.1, forward strand.
AACATCGCACCCGAGACGCCACCAAAAGTGGCCCCCATGCCAAACGCCAGCAACTTCAGGTTGCGCGTGTTCAAACCCATGGCCTTGGCGGCGATTTCGTCTTCACGTATCGCCATCCAGGCGCGGCCAATGCGAGACACCTCCAGGCGGTGCGAGATCAAAATGGTCACCAGCACCAAGCTCAGGAACAGGTAGTAATAGAGCGAGACCGAAGCGATTTCGAAGTCACCGATCATCAACTTTTTGCCCAAATTCAAACCAAAAATCGAAATCGGATCGATCTGGTCCAAGCCCTTGGGGCCATTGGTGATGTTGACGGGGTGGTCCAGGTTGTTCATGAACACGCGGATGATTTCACCAAAGCCCAAGGTCACGATGGCCAGATAGTCCCCCCGCAACTTGAGCGTCGGCGCACCGAGCAACATGCCAAACAGGCCCGCCAATGCGGCCCCCACTGGCACGATGAGCCAAATCGGCATGTGCATGCCCGCTGGAAATGCGGCAGCGATCCACTCAAAAGTGTTGGTCAGGTGAGGCGATGACAAGAGGCCATACATGTAGGCTCCTACCGCGAAGAACGCCACATAACCGAGATCCAGCAAACCGGCGTAGCCCACCACAATGTTCAGGCCAATGGCCAACAAAATGTAGAGCAAGGCCATGTCGGCAATGCGGACCCAGGCATTGCCAAAGATCTGCAGAACCAAAGGCAAGGCCAACAGGGCCACGCCGATCAAAATGGTTTGAAGTGTTTTGTTGTTTTTCATGCTCACCTCCATCAAGCGCGATCGGCCACACGTTCACCCATCAGGCCCGAGGGGCGCAGGGTCAACACGATGATCAAGACAATGAACGCAAAAATATCGGTGTAGTGACTGCCCAGCACGCCGCCTGTCAGGTAGCCGATGTAGCCAGAACCGATGGCTTCGATCAAGCCGAGCAAAATGCCGCCAATCACGGCCCCGGACAAGTTACCGATGCCGCCAAACACCGCTGCGGTGAAGGCTTTGAGGCCCGGCAAGAACCCCATTGCGTGTTGCGCGGTGCCGTAGTTGGAGGCGTACATCACACCGGCAATGGCCGCCAAAATCGCGCCAATCACAAACGTGGCCGAAATCACCATGTCGGGTTTGACCCCCATCAATGCGGCCACACGCGGATTTTCAGAGGTGGCCCGCATGGCGCGTCCCAAGCGGGTGTAATTGACCAGCCACATCAAAACCGCCAGCGACACCGCTGTCACGCCCAAAATCATGATTTGCGTGGGCGTGATGACCACGCCGCCCATGTTGATGGGCGTACTCGACAGCAAAGTGGGGTAGGCCTTGTAATTGGGCTTCCAGATGATCATGGCCAAGGTCTGCAGCAAGATGCTCACACCAATGGCCGTGATCAGAGGCGCCAGCTTGGGGCTGTTGCGCAGCGGCCGGTACGCAATTTTTTCGATCGAAAAATTCAGCACCCCCGCAACCACGCACGCGATCAGGGTGGCCAGAATCAAAATGACCCATCCGGGTGCACCAGGCATGGCGTCTCGCATCATCCCGATGGCCGACCAGCTTGTCAGAGCGCCCACCATCAGCACCTCGCCGTGCGCAAAGTTGATCAGGTTGATGATGCCGTAGACCATGGTGTAGCCCAAGGCCACCAAGGCGTACATGCTGCCCATGACCAGGCCATTGATGACCTGCTGAAGGAAGACGTCCATATATTTCTCCGTGTTTTGACCCGCGCTTAACGGGTCTTCGCTTCGGTTGTTGTTCTCAAATCAGGCCCACCTTTTGGGCAAGCCCTGACCATTAGCAAAAACCCCGCCAGAAGGTGAAGACACCGGGCGGGGTGGCGGGATTGTAGTGAAAGAAAGTATCCCCTTGGTATTCAATCCCGTCGGGAATTACCCTGTGGCGGCATTTTTCCTGCGCAGCTCCTCCAGTTTGTCCGCAATTTTGATTTCAAGTCCTCGGCGAACCGGTCTGTAAAAACCTGGATCGGGCATGCCATCCGGCAAATACCGCTCACCAGCCGCAAAGCCATCTTCTTCGTCGTGGGCGTAGCGGTAGCCCTTGCCATAGTCCAAATTTTTCATCAATGCGGTGGGCGCATTGCGCAAGTGCATGGGCACGGGCCGGGTGCCGTCTTTTTTGACCCAGGCCTTGGCCTCCTTGAACGCCTTGTAAGCGGCATTCGATTTGGGGGCCATGGCCAAATAAATCACGCACTGCGCCAGCGTCAACTCGCCTTCTGGACTGCCCAAGCGTTCATACACATCGGCGGCATCGAGCGCCATGCGCAGCGCACGCGGGTCGGCCAAGCCAATGTCTTCGCTGGCCATGCGGATGAGACGACGCGCCATGTAGCGCGGGTCCGCACCGCCGTCGAGCATGCGCACGAACCAATACAGCGCCGCATCGGGGTCGGAGCCACGCACCGATTTGTGCAAGGCACTGATGGTGTCATAGAACTGCTCACCGCCTTTGTCATAGCGGCGCATGCGTTCGCCCAACACCCGCATCAGCCAGGTGTCGGTCACCGGGTCAATGGCCTCTTGTTTGGCCGCCATGGCCAGGGTCTCCAGCGTGTTGAGCAAGCGCCGCGCATCGCCATCGGCATAGGCGAGCAAACGGGTCATGGCCTCAGGTTCGATGGCAGGTATGGCTTGGATGCCTTGCGCACGTTCCACGATGAGTTGCAGATCGTCCTGCGCCAAAGGCTGCAAGACATAGACCGCTGCCCGCGAGAGCAAGGCCGAGTTGACCTCGAAAGACGGGTTTTCGGTGGTCGCACCGATGAAGGTCAACAAGCCACTTTCCACATGCGGCAAAAACGCGTCTTGTTGGCTTTTGTTGAAGCGGTGCACCTCGTCCACAAACATGATGGTGCGCTGCGCCTGCAAGCCCGAGCGGGCGGCCTCGGCTTTTTCAACGGCCTCGCGAATGTCTTTGATGCCCCCCAGCACCGCGCTGATGCTCAAAAATTGCGCATCAAATGCATCGGCCATCAATCGGGCAATGGTGGTTTTACCCACGCCCGGTGGGCCCCAAAAAATGCAGCTGTGCGGCTGACCCGACTCAAACGCGAGGCGAAGCGCCATGCCCTCGCCCAACAAGTGCTGCTGCCCCATCACCTCCCCCAAATGGCGCGGGCGCAAGCGCTCGGCCAGCGGCACATGCATGGGCAATGGAGCGGCGTTCATGCGCGACCCTCTTGCCTCAAGGCTTGATCACATCGGCACCTGCGGGTGCCTTGAACACAAAAATACTGGCAGACAAGGCCGGGTTGAGCTCAAAAGCAGAAAATGTGAGCACCGAGCGCTGGCCCAGGCTGTCTTGCACATCCAGCACCGCCAACTCGGGCCCCGTGCTGACAGCGCGCAAGCCCACCATCACCGAACGGATGGGCCCATCCAGCGCCAGTGGCGAGGCACGCACCCATTGCAGCCCGTCTTGGTCAGGCTCTGGCGTGAATTGGAAGTCGGTTTTGAGGGCCTGCAAATCAGCCGCCGACGTCAGCAATGCCACTGGGGTTGAGCCCAAGACCTGAGCCTGTTTGCGGGCCGTGACCTGGTTCAAGTCCACATCGTGCAGCCACAGCGTCTGCCCATCGGCCACCATGGTTTGCACAAAGGGCTTGCGGTAATCAAAACGAAACTTGCCGGGGCGCTGGAACTCGAAACTCCCGCTTGATGTTCTGGCCCGGGAAATTTGCCCTGCGCGGCTGGGTGAGGTGACCACCTGGGTGAACTGGGCACGACCACTGCGGGCTTGCTTCATGAACTGGGCCAACAGGTCAACACTGTCGGCAAAAGCGAGGGTGCCCCAGGTCAAAGACGCACCGACCCCACAAGACTTGAACAGCCAAACCAAGGCAGTGCGTCGCGTGCACAAACGGTTGTTCATGGCGCTCACTCTGCCCGTGCGGGCACCAAAATTTCGCGCTGGCCGCTGCCGCTCATGCTGCTGACCAAACCCGCTTTTTCCATGTCTTCAACCAAGCGGGCAGCGCGGTTGTAGCCAATTTTGAGGTGACGCTGCACCAGCGAGATGCTGGCTTTGCGGTTCTTCAAGACCACCTCGACGGCCTGGTCGTACATCGGGTCTTTTTCAGCGTTCTCGCCCTCCCCGAGCATGCCGCCGTCATCTTCCACCGTGCCGCCTTCGAGCACGCCTTCGATGTAATCGGGCTCGCCTTGGCTCCTCAGGTAGCTCACCACACGGTGCACTTCTTCATCGCTCACAAACGCGCCATGCACCCGAATGGGGAAACCTGTGCCCGATGGCATGTAAAGCATGTCGCCCATGCCCAGCAGGGCCTCGGCGCCCATCTGGTCAAGAATGGTGCGGCTGTCGATTTTGCTCGACACCTGAAAGGCAATGCGCGTCGGGATGTTGGCCTTGATCAGACCGGTGATCACGTCCACGCTGGGGCGTTGGGTGGCCAAGATCAAATGGATGCCTGCCGCACGGGCTTTCTGGGCCAGGCGTGCGATCAGCTCTTCGATCTTCTTGCCGACCACCATCATCAGGTCGGCCAACTCGTCAATCACCACCACAATGTGCGGCAAGCGCTTGAGCGGCTCGGGATCGTCCGGCGTCAGGCTGAAGGGGTTGTAGATGAACTCTTCTCGGGCGGTGGCTTCATCGATTTTGACGTTGTAGCCGGCCAAATTGCGCACGCCCATCTTGCTCATCAGCTTGTAGCGCTTTTCCATCTCAGCCACGCACCAATTCAAGCCGTGAGCCGCTTGGCGCATGTCGGTCACCACCGGAGCCAACAGGTGCGGGATGCCCTCATACACCGACATTTCCAGCATCTTGGGGTCGATCATCAGCAAGCGCACATCGCGCGCTTCGGCCTTGTAAAGCAGCGACAAGATCATCGCGTTGATACCGACCGATTTGCCCGAACCCGTGGTACCGGCCACGAGAACGTGGGGCATTTTCGCCAGATCGGCCACCACGGGGTTGCCAATGATGTCTTTGCCCAATCCCATGGTCAGCATGGACTTGGCTTCGTTGTAGACCTGCGAGCCCAGGATTTCACTGAGCTTGATGGATTGGCGCTTGGCGTTGGGCAACTCCAATGCCATGAAGTTCTTACCTGGGATGGTCTCGATCACGCGAATCGACACCAAGCTGAGGGAACGTGCCAGGTCTTTGGCCAGATTGACCACCTGCGAGCCTTTGACACCCGTGGCTGGCTCGATCTCGTAGCGGGTGATCACCGGGCCAGGGGCCGCGGCCACCACACGCACCTCGACACCAAAGTCCTTGAGCTTCTTCTCGATCAAGCGGCTGGTCATTTCCAGCGTTTCGGGCGAAACGGTCTCTTGGCGAATGGACAATCTGTCCAGCAAATCGACTTGGGGCAGTTTGCTGTCAGGAAGTTCGGTGAACAGTGGTTTTTGACGTTCTTTCACCACCCGTTCGCTGCGCGGCACCTCCATGACTGGGGGCTCAATTACCCTGGCCACAGGGGAGGCAACAGGCAAAGGCACCAGCTCAAGGTCTAGCTGCCCCTCTGGTGCGGGGCTCAGACTGCCCATGTCCCATTGCGGCTCAATGGGTTGCAGCGGCATCGCCTGTTCTCGCTCACGCAAGGCTTGCTGGCCCATGGCCAGGTCTTCTTGGATTTCGCGTTTGACATGGCGCGAACGGATCAATCCATCGATGCGCGAACCGACCGCCTCCGCCAAATGGCCCCAAGAAAAGCGAAAAACCAAAGCCACACCGACCACCACCAAGGCCAAACCCGCGAGTGCAGCACCGGTAAATCCCAACCAACGAACAGCGGCCGATCCGACCAAATAGCCCAAAACACCTCCACTGTGCCCAGGCAAGTGGGCTTCCAAACGGTACAAACGGGCCCATTCAATGCTGGTGCTGGCGGCTAAAAGCAACACCAAACCGAGCCAAAATGACCACCGACCGCCCGGCTCTTGCGAGGCAGAATGGGCAATGCCTTCGTTTCTGGCGCCCCGCATCCAACGCGCCAAGCCCACCAACCAAGCCCGACCTGCCGCCGCCAAGCACCACCAAGCGGAGAAACCCAAACTGAAATAAGCCAAGTCGGCCAACAAGGCACCTGCGCGACCAATCCAATTGCGCACCGCGTGTCCGTTGCCTGAGGTCGTCCAAGCCGGATCGGTGGGCTGGTAGCTGAGGAATGCCAAAAGGCACAACAAAAGCGCGGCGCCACCGACCAACAAGGCGATTTCTTGGGCAAAACGTGCCCAAAAAGTCTGCGGCGCTTGAAGCTCCTCGGTCCGATCCGTGGGATGGGTCAATGTGTGCAAAGAGTAGGTCATAAATTAAGGGTCAAGCTTACCCCATCAAGCCCGTGATTTGGGCGGTTTCACCCCATCACCAACCCTCTAAGATCGGTGCCATCGGGTGTTTCTTACAATTGTCCCATTCGGCGCCTTGCGCCGATCCTTTCTTTTCATCGATTGCACAACACGATTGCTCCTCATGTCAGCTATTTCCAAACACGCCAAAGTCCTGATCCTCGGCTCTGGGCCTGCGGGCTATACCGCCGCCGTTTATGCGGCTCGCGCCAACCTCAAACCCCTGTTGATCACGGGCATGGCCCAAGGCGGCCAACTCATGACCACCACCGAGGTGGACAACTGGCCCGCCGACGTGCACGGCGTACAAGGCCCCGACTTGATGCAGCGCTTTCAAGAACATGCTGAGCGGTTCAACACCGAAATCGTGTTTGACCACATTCACACTGTGAAGCTGGAGCAGCGCCCCTTCACCCTGATCGGCGACAGCGGCACCTACACCTGCGACAGCCTGATCATCGCCACCGGCGCTTCGGCCAAGTACCTGGGTCTGCCCTCTGAAACGGCTTTCATGGGCCGCGGAGTGAGTGGCTGCGCCACCTGCGACGGCTTTTTCTACCGTGAACAGCTGTGCTGCGTGGTCGGTGGCGGCAACACCGCCGTAGAAGAAGCGCTTTACCTCTCCAACATCGCCAGCAAGGTCTATTTGATCCATCGCCGCGACAAATTCAAGGCCGAGCCCATTCTGGTGGACAAACTCATGGACAAGGTCGCCGCAGGCAAGGTCGTGCTCAAAACATTCCAAACCCTCGAAGAGGTCCTGGGTGACGCGACAGGCGTCACTGGTGTACGCCTCAAAAGCACCAAAGACGGCAGTTTGGAAGACGTCGAGCTCAAAGGCTGTTTTATCGCCATAGGTCACGCGCCCAACACCGAGATCTTCCAAGGCCAATTGGAAATGGAAAATGCTTACATCGTGACCCAAAGCGGATTGAAGGGCTTTGCCACCCAGACGTCGGTGCCGGGCGTGTTCGCGGCCGGTGACGTGCAGGACCATGTTTACCGCCAGGCCATCACCAGCGCCGGCACAGGCTGCATGGCGGCGCTGGATGCCCAGCGCTTCTTGGAGCAAAACCAGGCTTGATTTCTGGTTATAATCCAAGGCTTTGCTGGTTCTGCCCCAACTTTTGATTGGGGATCACAGGCACAGCGATCTGGGATACCGCCACCCAACTTGGCGAGGTGAGGCTGGAACGCCAAGCCCTGTGCAGATTGCACAAGGCCCATCGGCACCGGCTGTTTTATAAGTATCGGAGTGTCCTCATGGCACGCGTTTGCGACGTAACGGGCAAAGGCCCAATGACGGGAAACAATGTTTCCCACGCCAACAACAAAACCACGCGCCGGTTCCTGCCGAACCTGCAATACCGTCGTTTCTGGGTTGAGACAGAAAACCGTTGGGTGCGCCTGCGCGTTTCCAGCGCTGCTCTGCGCCTGATCGATAAAAATGGCATCGACGCCGTTCTCGCAGACCTGCGCGAACGCGGCCAAGCCTAAACCCAAAACATTAGGAGTCATACACCATGGCAACCAAAGGCGGACGCGAAAAAATCAAGCTGGAATCCACAGCTGGCACTGGTCACTTCTACACGACCAGCAAAAACAAGAAAACCATGCCCGAGAAAATGTCGATCATGAAGTTCGACCCCAAAGCTCGCAAGCACGTTAC
>NZ_CAMBNZ010000049.1 GCF_945869175.1 Limnohabitans sp. Rim8
CATTTCTGCAGGCCTTCAACCCAAGCTGGCCGATGTGCTGGCCAAGGCGGGCCCTGTGGTGGCGATTGCCTTGACCACGGTGTTGGCTTGGGCCTTGGACTGGCAAGGCCCGGGCATGACATTGGTGGGCACGGTGCCGCAAGGCTTGCCACCGCTGACCGCGCCGCTGTGGGACTTGGCCTTGTGGCAAGAATTGTGGGTGCCCGCGCTGCTGATCAGCGTGGTGGGGTTTGTCGAATCGGTGTCGGTGGGCCAAACCTTGGCCGCCAAGCGTCGTCAACGCATCGAGCCCGACCAAGAGTTGGTGGCCTTGGGGGCCAGCAACTTGTCGGCAGCCTTCACGGGCGGCTTTCCCGTGACCGGTGGTTTTGCACGCTCGGTGGTCAATTTTGACGCCGGCGCTGTCACGCCTGCCGCAGGCGTTTACACGGCGGTGGGCATCACCCTGGCGTCCTTGTTTTTAACCCCTGCGCTTTACTATTTGCCGCAGGCCACACTGGCGGCCACCATCATCGTGGCGGTGCTGTCGTTGGTCGACTTTGGCATCTTCAAATCCACTTGGCGTTTTTCCAAACTGGACTTCATCGCCGTGGCCACCACCTTGCTGGCCACCTTGTTGGTGGGCGTGGAAAGTGGTTTGGTGTTGGGTGTGTTGGTGTCTTTGGCACTGTTTTTGTTCCGAGCCAGCCGCCCCCACATGGCCGCCGTGGGCCTGGTGCCAGGCACCGAGCATTTCCGCAATGTGCTGCGCCACGATGTGTTGACCAGTCCCAAACTGGTCTGCCTGCGGGTGGATGCCAGTCTATTTTTCGCTAACGCCCGCGGCGTGGAAGACCGCATCAACGCCGAGGTGGCAATCCGTCCAGATTTGGAGCACGTGTTGTTGCAATGTTCTGCGGTGAACGACATTGACGCCAGTGCCTTGGAAAGCCTGGAGGCGATTGCCAGTCGTTTGAAAGACTCTGGGATTGCCCTGCATTTCTCGGAGATCAAAGGCCCGGTGATGGACAAGCTCAACACCACCCATTTTTTGCGGCATCTGAATGGACAGGTGTTTTTGACCAACTACCAAGCCATTCAGGCACTTACCCCTGAGGTCATTCGGGGCGTTTGACCCAGAGACCTTGGTGCCTCCGACAGGAATCGAACCTGTATCTAGCGCTTAGGAGGCACTCGTTCTGTCCATTGAACTACGGAGACGCACAGGGCAATTTTACAGGGTAAGAACAAAACCTCTGGTGCAAAACGGCTGATTGTGCACAATGGTCTGCTTAACAAAAATGAGGTGATCATGTCGGTTCATTCTTTGCATTCTGTGTGCTCGGCCGATGCTGTCCAACTTGCCAAAGTGCATTTGGCTGCTTCGCTGCGCATGGCGGTGGCCGATGAACTCGAGGAAGGCATTGACAACCATTTCACCATGAAGGTCCCGGGCCGCGAGGGCCAGTATTTGGTCTTGCCATTCGGTTTGCATTGGTCTGAAGCTCGGGCCAGCGACATGATCGTCTTTGACGAAGAGGGCCGCACTTTGGAGGGCCGTGGCTTGGTGGAATTGTCTGCACAGTCCATCCATGCGCCGCTGCACCGCATCACCGGTGCCAACGTGGTTTTGCACACCCACCAGCATTGGGCCATGGCATTGAACATGCTCAAGGACAACCGCTTGTTGTCGGCCAGCCAAACGGCGGCATTTTTTGATGGGCAAATCGCCTACGACGATCATTACCAAGGCTTGGCCAGCTCCACTGCCGAGGGCGAACGTTTGGCCGCGTGTTTGGGTGACAAGCCGATCTTGTTCATGAAAAACCATGGCGTGGTCGTGACCGGCGAAACCGTGGCGCAAGCCTACAGACGCATGTACAAACTTGAGCGGGTCTGTCGTGCGCAGGTGATGGCACTGGCCACTGGGCAGCCGATTGAAGTGCTGAGTCCTGACGTGATTGCCCGCGTCAAAACGCCATCGCCCGAAGACCGCCACCCACGCGCAGAGCGCGAACGCTTGTTCTTTGAAGCCCGCATGCGGGTGCTGGACCGCGAGTTACCTGGCTACGCGGATTGATCAAGCCAGTGGGTTGATGCGCTTCATTTGCTCAGCATGCGCATGGCGTCTTCCAGACCCTTCAAGGTCAGCGGAAACATGCGGTTGCTCATCAGCTGCTGAACGATGGCAATGCTCTGGCGGTATTGCCAGACGCCTTGCGGCTCGGGGTTGATCCACGCAAATTTGGGGAATGTGTGTGTCAAACGCTGCAGCCACTCGGCCCCGGCTTCTTCGTTGTTGTATTCGACGCTGCCGCCTTTTTGCAAAATCTCGTAGGGGCTCATGGTGGCGTCCCCAATGAAGATCAGCTTGTAGTCTTTGTTGTACTTGCGCAAGATGTCCCAAGTTGCAAATTTCTCGGCATAGCGGCGCTTGTTGTTCTTCCACATGAAGTCATAAACACAGTTGTGGAAATAATAAAAATCCAGGTGCTTGAACTCCGCCTTGACGGCTGAAAACATTTCTTCCACGCGGGCAATGTGGTCGTCCATGGTGCCCCCCACATCCATGAGCAGCAACACCTTCACGTTGTTGTGGCGCTCAGGGCGCATCAAAATGTCCAGATACCCGGCGTTGGCCGCAGTCTTGCGGATGGTGCCGTCCAAGTCCAGCTCTTCGGCAGACCCTTCGCGGGCAAAGCGGCGCAGGCGGCGCAGTGCCACCTTGATGTTGCGTGTGCCCAGTTCTTGTTGGTCGTCGTAGTCTTTGTAAGCGCGTTGCTCCCATACTTTGACGGCGCTGCGGTTGCCACCTTTGCCGCCAATGCGAATGCCTTGCGGGTTGTGGCCCCCGTTGCCAAAAGGCGATGTACCGCCCGTGCCGATCCACTTGTTGCCCCCCTCGTGGCGTTCTTTTTGTTCATCCAGGCGTTTTTTCAGCGTCTCCATCAGTTCGTCCCAGCCCATCTTCTCGATGGCGGCTTTTTGCTCGGGCGTCAGTTCTTTTTTCAGGATTTGCTCAAGCCAGTCCAGCGGGACTTCCTTGGTGAAGTCGGTCAACATGTCCACGCCCTTGAAGTAGGCGCCAAAAGCTTTGTCGAACTTGTCGAAATGCTTTTCGTCCTTGACCATCACGGTGCGGGCCAGGTGGTAAAAATCATCGATGCTGCAAGCCTCTGATGCCGGACCGACCAAATTGGCCTGCAGGGCTTCGAGCAATGTCAGGTATTCACGCACAGAGACCGGGAGCTTGGCTGCGCGCAGGGTGTAGAAGAAGTCGATCAGCATGGGGTGTCTCCTTGCTCAAGCCCGCACCCGAGCGAGTTGGTAATCCAAATGCGTTTTCACATTGGGCCATTCACTGGCCACGATGCTGTAGACGCAGGTGTCCCGCAGTGCCCCAGGCGCCATCGGGTGTGGGTTGATCTGGTGGCTGCGCAGCACGCCGTCGAGCTTGGCGCCCAAGCGCTCGATGGCCCGGCGGCTTTGCTGGTTGAAGAAATGCGTGCGAAATTCCACCGCGATGCAGTTCAGCTGCTCAAAAGCATGGGCCAACAAAAGGCGTTTGGCTTGGGTGTTGAGGGGGCTGCGCTGGACGCTTTGGCAGTACCAGGTGGAGCCGATTTCAACCCGGCGATTGGTCGCATCGATGTTCATGTAGGTGGTCATGCCCACCGCTTTGCCCGTGCCCGGATGGATCACGGCAAATGGACACATGCTGCCCTTGACCTGCAAATCCAGGCGGCGGGTGATTTCGGCCGCCACACCTTCTGGCCTCGGGATGGCGGTGTACCAGTGGTTCCAGAGTTCGCCATCGCGCACGGCTTCAACCAGGTCGTCGTGGTGTGCAGGCGACAAAGGCACGAGTTGAACGTGCTGAGCCGAGAGGGCGGTGGGCGAGATCCAGGGGGTCATGAGGGGTCCGTGTCGGTGTCTTTGGCTTTTTGTTTGGCGCGCCAAAAGCGGGCCAAGTGCAAACCCCCGCCGCCGCCTAAGCCCACCAACAAAATACCGCCAATGCTGGCGTAGTCGTATCCCGCGCTGAAAATGTTCAGGCCCAGCCATTGGCCCGCCCAATAGCCTGCCAACGCGCCACCGACGAAACCGACGGCGTCGGACACACCTTCCATCACAGGGTTGGGACTGCTCATGGGGGGCTGATCAACGGTTGCGCTGGTTCATGAACACCAGCTTTTCAAACAGGGTCACGTCCTGTTCGTTCTTGAGCAGGGCACCCACCAGGGGTGGCACGGAGACCTTTTGATCGGCGCTTTGCAGGGCTTCGAGCGGGATGTCTTCGGCCACCAGCAGTTTCAGCCAATCGAGCAGTTCGCTCGTTGATGGCTTTTTCTTCAAGCCGGGCAGTCCGCGCACGTCGTAAAAAGTCTTGAGCGCCAGGGCCAGCAGGTCTTTCTTGAGCGTGGGAAAGTGCACGTCCACGATTTGGCGCATGGTGTCCGCTTCGGGGAATTTGATGTAGTGGAAAAAGCAGCGGCGCAGAAAGGCGTCAGGCAGCTCTTTTTCGTTGTTGGAGGTGATGAAGACCAGAGGACGGGTCTTGGCCTTGATCAGTTGGCGCGTTTCGTAGCAATAAAACTCCATGCGGTCGATCTCACGCAGCAAGTCGTTCGGAAACTCGATGTCTGCCTTGTCGATCTCGTCGATCAAGATGGCCAAAGGCGTCTCTGAGGTGAAAGCCTGCCAAAGCACGCCTTTGATGATGTAGTTTTCGATGTCCTTGACCTTTTCCTCACCCAGCTGGCTGTCGCGCAGTCGGCTCACCGCGTCGTACTCGTACAAACCTTGCTGGGCCTTGGTGGTCGAGTTGATGTGCCACTGCAGCAGGGGCAGGCCCAAGGCTTCGGCCACTTCTTCTGCCAACATGGTTTTGCCGGTGCCCGGTTCACCCTTGACGAGCAGGGGGCGTTTGAGGGTGATGGCGGCGTTCACGGCCAGCATCAGATCCGGTGTGGCGACGTAGTTTTCGGTACCTTGGAATTTCATGTTGGACAGTTCTTAAAAACAGGAATAAAGCTTGTCAGGATTATGAGGGCCAGCCCGATATAATCCGCAGTTGATTTTTATCAATCGTTTGGATTGTGTGAGCAAAATGAATAAGCTGTTGACCTCGATGTTCGCCTTGGCTGTCGCCTCTGTGACCGCCATTTCTGCCCATGCCCAGGAAATCAAGGGTGATGCCAAAGCCGCGGAGCAAAAAATCGCCATGTGCATCGGATGCCATGGCATCAAGGGCTACCAAGCCAGTTTCCCCGAGGTCTACCGCGTGCCGATGATCTCTGGTCAAAACGCCAAGTACATCGTGTCTGCCCTGAATGCCTACAAAAAAGGTGAGCGCAAGCACCCCACCATGCGTGGCATTGCCGACACCTTGACCGACCAGGACATGGCCGATTTGGGCGCATATTACGAGCAGCACGGCAAGACCGAAGCGGTGTCCAAGGCGCCTGCAGCACCAGACGCGAAAGTGGCGGCTTTGCTGCAAAAGGGTGCTTGCATCTCTTGCCATGGCGAGAACTTTTCCAAACCTGTCGATCCCAGCTACCCCAAAATTGCAGGCCAGCACAAAGATTTCCTGTTTGTGGCCTTGAAGTCTTACAAGGTGGAAAACCAGTCCACTTGGGGCCGCAACAATGGCGTGATGGGTGGGATTGCCAAGCAGTACTCCAATGCGGAACTCAAAGCCATTGCCGGTTACATCGGATCTTTGGAGGGCGATATGAAAGTGGTACCTCAGTCCAGGTTCCGTTGAACTGAAAGACCCTCAAGCAAAAAGCCAGTCTGATGACTGGCTTTTTTTATTGTAAAGAACGGGATAGCCGTTTTTCTTGGGGAAGCAGGGCCGCCCCAAATCGGGTTCAGGCCTGTCCGTTGATCACTTGCTGCAATTCACCCGATTCGTACATTTCCATCATGATGTCCGAGCCGCCGATGAATTCGCCATTGACATAAAGCTGCGGGATGGTGGGCCAGTTGCTGTATTCCTTGATGGCTTGGCGGATCTCGGCATCGTCAAGAACGTTCACGGTTTTTACAGTTTTGGTGTCTACGCCGACGGCCTTCAGGATTTGAATGGCGCGGCCGGAAAAACCACACATCGGGAAGCTGGCGCTGCCCTTCATGAACAAGGTGATGTCGTTGCCTTTGACGATTTCGTCGATGCGTTGCAGGGTGTCGCTCATGGTCTTTCTCCAAATGGTGCCGTTTTCGATGCAACAGATTATCTCTCTGATTGATAACCTGCAAGCTTGTAAGGGTCGAGAGAGCGCCAGTCACGGTTCTGCCCGAGGGTTGGCCATCGTTCAAAATATGGTTTTTAGACCCGATCCGCCATACGCAAAAAAGGGCAAAGCACATGATTGACCACCTCGACCATCTGGTATTGACCACTTTCAGCGAGGACGCTTGCGTCGATTTTTACACCCGTGTCATGGGCATGACGCTCGAGAGTTTTGAGGGCGGCAACCCGCCCGTGACGCGCAAGGCCTTCAAGTTTGGCAAGCAAAAAATCAACCTGCATGTGCGGGGCAAAGAATTTGAGCCCAAGGCCCATGTGCCTGTGCCGGGTGCGCTGGACCTGTGCTTCATCGCATTGGTCCCGCTGGAAGAGGTGATCGCCCGCTTGCATCAACACCAATGGCCCCTTGAGGAAGGGCCCGTCATGCGCACGGGTGCCACACAAAAAATCAGGTCGGTTTATGTGCGTGACCCCGACCTGAACCTGATCGAGATCTCAGAGCTGGCCTGAGCCAGGCTGCCCAAACGCACTCAGTCGGCGTACACGCCTGCAGAGCGGATCACCGGCCCCCATTTGCCGATTTCAGATTGCAGCCAGCTGCGCAGGCCTTCCGGGGACTGCTTGGATTCCGGCACGATCTCGGCTCCCAGATCGGCCATGCGGGCCGCAAATGCGGGGTCTTTCAGGCTGGCGCGGATGGCCGAAGCCACCTTGTCGATCACGGCAGCGGGCGTGCCTTTGGGGGCATAAACGCCGTGCCAGACGATGACCTCGAAATCCTTCAGGCCACCTTCGCTGAGCGTGGGCGCATCGGGCAAGGCGCGTATGCGCTGTTTGGTGGTCACGCCATACATGCGCACCGTGCCCGCCTTGATGTGCTGTGTGGTTTGGGTGGTTTGGTCACACAACAGGTCGACCTGCCCGCCCAGCAAGGCGTTCATGGCAGGCGCTGTGCCCGAGAACGGCACCGTGGTCAGGTCCACTCCCAGCGCTTGCTGAAACAGCATGCCGCACAAGTGAGACACGGCCCCCAGGCCTGCATTCGCCAAATTGATGTTCTTGGCGTTGGCTTTGACGTAGCTGCTCAGTTCTTGCAGGGTCTTGGCTGGCAGGTCCTTGCGGCCCAGCAAGGTCATGGGCACGTCCACCACTTGGCTGACGTGCTCGAAGTCGGTCATTGGGTTGTAAGCCAATTTGCGGTACAGCGCAGGGGCGGTCGACATGCCGTTGTGGTGGATCAGAAAGGTGTAGCCGTCTGGGGTGGCCTTGGCCACATAGGAGGCAGCCAGCGTGCCGCCGGCACCGACCTTGTTTTCGACCAGCACAGATTGGCCCAGTGATTTGCCCATGGTGGCCGCCAGCGTGCGCGCCACGATGTCGGTGGGGCCGCCGGCCGTAAACGGCACCACCAGGCTGATGGATTTGCTGGGGTAAGTCTGCGCGGCAGCCATGCCGCAAGCCAGGACGCAGCTGGCGTTTACAAACGCTTTGATGAATGTGCCGGACATGAAATTCATGGGCTAGTTCCTTCATGAAGGGGATGAGGTGAGTCCACATGCTGGTGCAATTGCAACCCTAGCGCAAGTGGGAAAACACCGATGGGTCGCATCTTTGATCGCCTGGGGCATGGATGCCCGGTGCGACCCAGGCTCAGGCGCTCAGGGGCAGGCACCCACCTGTGCAGCGCTCGTTGCCGGCCAGATCCTGGCGGGACTGCACCGCGTCAAACCCGGCCCGTCGCAGCAGATCCTGGACCGCCTCGGCCTGGTCCCAACCATGCTCCAGCAGCAACCAAGCCCCTGGGGCCAGGCGGCTGGGTGCTTGGGCAATGATGTGGCGAATGTCATCCAATCCGTCGGCGCCGCTGACCAAGGCTTGCAAGGGTTCATGGGTCAAGGCGCCCAGATGTGGGTCCCCTTCGGCCACATAAGGGGGGTTGGAGACGATCAAGTCAAAGGGGCCAGCCACCGCCCCCATCCAGTTGCTGCAGACCCAAATAACAGACAGTTGGAGATGCTGTGCATTGGCGCGGGCCACAGCCAGGGCCTCTGGGCTGGCATCCACCGCAGTCACCGTGCACCCGGGACGGGTTTTTTTCAGGGCCAGCGCGATGGCACCGCTGCCGGTGCCCAAGTCGAGCACACGGGCCATGCTTTGGGCTGGCAGCAATGCCAAGGCCCATTCGACCAGGGTTTCGGTGTCGGGGCGCGGGTCCAGCACGCGGGCGTCCACACCCAGCGTCAAGCCAAAAAAATCCTTGCGGCCTGTGATATAAGCCACCGGTTCACCGTTCAGTCGGCGTTGCAGCGCCGCTTGCCATTTGGCCTGCTGCTCGGGCGTCAAGGTGTCTGCGTCATGGGCGAACAGCCAGGCGCGCTCGTGCAATGGGCGGCCCACACTGTGCAGCAGCAGCATTTGCGCATCGACCCGGGCCAGGCCTTGGGCTTGCGCCTGGCTCAGGCATTCGGTCAGCGAAAGGTGCGGAGCGTTCATCACGCCAGGGCCCCGATTTCCAAGGCGGCCAATTGCTCCGCCGCCTCGTAGCTTTGCAATGCGTGGACCACATCCTGCAAGTCGCCTTCCATGATGCTCAGTAACTTGTAGAGGGTCAGGTTGATCCGGTGGTCGGTCAGACGACCTTGCGGAAAGTTGTAAGTGCGGATGCGGTCCGATCGGTCGCCACTGCCAATCAGGCTTTTGCGTTCGGCCGCGTCTTTGGCAGCCCGTTCGACTCGGTCTTTTTCCTGGATGCGGGCGGTGAGCACCTTCAAGGCCTGGGCCTTGTTGCTGTGCTGGCTGCGTCCGTCTTGGCATTCGGCCACGATGCCGGTGGGCAAGTGGGTGATGCGCACGGCCGAGTCGGTTTTGTTGATGTGTTGCCCGCCTGCACCACTGGCGCGGTAGGTATCGATGCGCAAATCTGAGGGGTTGATTTTGATGGCCTCGGCCTCGTCCGGCTCGGCCAGCACCGCCACGGTGCAGGCACTGGTGTGGATGCGACCCTGCGTTTCGGTGGCGGGCACGCGTTGCACCCGGTGACCGCCTGACTCGAACTTGAGTGCGCCGTACACGTGGTGGCCTTCGATGCGCACCACGACTTCCTTGAAGCCCCCTAGCTCGCTGACCGATTCAGACACGAGCTCGGTTTTCCAGCCCTGGCTTTCGGCATAGCGGGTGTACATGCGCAGCAAGTCGCCTGCAAACAGTGCTGACTCGTCCCCTCCGGTGCCCGCGCGGATCTCGACAAATGCGGGGCGCGCGTCGTCTGGGTCTTTGGGCAGCAGCATGCGCTGCAAGTCGGCTTCCAATGTTTGCAGCTCGCTGCTGGCGCTGGCCACTTCTTCTTCGGCCATTTCGCGCAGATCTTGGTCATCGAGCATGGCCTGCGCTGCGGACAGGTCGGCGTTGCGTTGCTGGAAGCGGGCAAAGCGGGAGGCGACTGCGCTGACTTCGGCGTGTTCGCGTGACAACTTCAGAAACTGCGTCATGTCGGCCATGATGTCTTCTCGGGACAACAAAAAGTCCAGCTCGGTCAGCCGCAGGGCGTAGCGTTCGAGTTGTTGGATCAAAAAGGGTTTCATGGCACCAATATGTTGGGGGTCGGCGCTTGCGCCCCGACGAGCAGCGCACACAGGGCGCCAAGACTGGGTCGGCGCTCAAGCGCCGACCTGCCCAAGCAACGCTAACGCCCTTGACGCAAAAACAAGCGCTGAATCGCTTGCAGGGTCTGTTCGCGGTGGGCAGGGTCGGCGCTGCGCAATTCAGCCAGGGCGCCGTGCAGCATTTTCTGGGTCAAGCCTTTGGCCAGAGACTCGAGCACGGCATCGGTGTCGTCACCTTTGGCCATGAGCTTGCGGGCACGGGCCAGTTCGGCTTCGCGCCAGCTGTCGACTTGGCTGTGCAGTTCCTGGATCAGTGGCACGCTTTCGCGTTGAACCAGCCAATGGCTGAAGCTTTGAACCCCGGCATCGATGATGACTTCTGCATCGGCCACCGCAGCCTGGCGTTGGGCTTGGCCCGCCTGCACCACGCTGGCCAAGTCGTCCACGGTGTACAGATAGACGTCCCCGAGTGCCTTGACCTCGGGCTCGATGTCACGCGGCACGGCCAGATCGACCATGAACATGGGGCGATGCTTGCGTTTTTTGAGTGCCCGCTCCACAGCGCCCAAACCGATCAAGGGCAGGGTGCTGGCGGTGCAGCTGATGATGGCATCGAACTCGTGCAAGCGCTCGGGCAAGTCGGCCAAACGCATGACTTCGGCACCAAAGCGGCCTGCGAGTTTTTCTCCGCGATCGAGGCTGCGGTTGGCAATGGCCATGGCTTTGGGTTGACGCGCAGCAAAGTGCGTCACCACCAACTCAATCATCTCGCCTGCACCGACAAACAGCACCCGGATATCGTGCAGGTCTTCGAACAACTGGCTGGCCAATCGGACCGAGGCGGCGGCCATGCTGATGGAGTGAGCCCCGATTTCCGTGGTCGTGCGCACTTCCTTGGCCACGGCAAAACTGCGTTGGAACAATTGGTTGAGCGTGCTGCCCAGGGCCCCTGCTTGCTCAGCGGCGCGCACAGCGTCTTTCAATTGGCCCAGGATCTGGGCCTCACCCAGCACCATCGAGTCCAAACCGCTGGCCACCCGAAAAGCGTGGCGAGCAACCTCGTTGCCTTCCAGCACATACGTGTGGTGTTGGAGTTCTTGAGGCGAAACACCGCCTGCTTGAGCCAACCAACGCAGGGTTCCGTCCGTGGCCGATTGCTCGGCTGCGCAGTAGATCTCGGTGCGGTTGCAGGTGGACAAAATAGCCGCTTCGGGTGTCAGTTCCATGCCCAGACTCAAGTCGGTTCGTAAACCTTGCAAGGTGGGCGTCAGTTGGTCCAAGGCGAAGGCAAACCGGCCGCGCAGATCCAGCGGCGCAGTGGTGTGATTCAAGCCCAGAGTCCAAACTGCCATGCGCCGATTATAGAAACCCCCTCTGGACGCTTGCTTGGGCTTCAAGGGGTGAGACCTTTCAAGGCACAATTCATGCACACATGTGGTGCCTGCTTGTCCTTTTTTTGTTGCCCTGACCCATGACCGCTTGGTTGTTGATCTTGCATTTGCTCAATTTAGTTTTGCCGGCATTGGCCATGGCCATGTTCATGCCGTGGGCAGGGCGTTGGGTGATGGGGCCGGGACGACACCGTGTGCTGTGGCACATGGCTTGGCACGCCTTGGTCGGGGTGCTGGTCCTGTCGGTTGGTTTGGTTTTGCAAGACAACGACGGCACCATGGCCACCTATGGGGCTTTGGTGCTGGTGGCGGGTTCTCTGGAGTGGCTGTTGCGGCGGGGCGGCTCTCGCCAATGACGGGCTAATTCGGGCTGAACAAGTCCACCCGGTCGGTGATGATGCCGTCGGTGCCCAGAGTGATCAGGTGCCGGGCCACCCAGTCGTCGTTCACGGTGTAGCTCAGGCACTTCAGGCCCGCACTGTGCACCTGAGCCACAGTGGCGGCGTCCCAGAGCGCGTAGTTGGCGACCACCGCAGAGCATTCCAGTGCCAGCGCTCGGTCCAACCAACCCTCCCAAAGCGTGTCTACCAGCAGGCCTCGGGGCAAATCTGGCGCGGCGGCTTGGGCCGCGTCCAAGGCATCGGGTTGGAAAGAGGTCAGGAGGGGTGGCACTTGATCGGTTGGCCACAACTGGGCCGCCAAGCGGGCCACTGCCTCACCTGTGGCTGCTGCGGTGCCCGGTGTGGGCTTGATTTCGATGTTCAACAAGTGGCCGTTGGCCAAGCAAAATCGCGCCAGCGACTCCAGCGTGGGCAAAGATTCACCCGCAAAGGTGCGTGAATGCCAGCTGCCTGCGTCGAGTTGTGACAGCGCCAGCCAGGTCTGCTCGCCACCAATCCCTTGGCCATTGGTGGTGCGTGCCAGTGTGGCGTCGTGCATCAAAAACACCACACCGTCGGCACTGAGCTTGGCGTCGCACTCGAACATGCGGTAACCGTGCTCAGCGCCCAAACGGAAAGCCGCCAGGGTATTTTCGGGGGCGAGTTTGCCGGCGCCTCGGTGGGCGATCCAGCGCGGGTAAGGCCAATGTTCCATCGTGTCAGTTTAGGCGATGCGTTTTTGGGTGACAGTGTCGAACCAGTGCAAGCGGTCGGCGAGTGGTGTGGCTTGGAAGGTGCTGCCCGGCGTCGGCGGGGGCAGTGATGCGTCCAGCCGCAGGGTGAGGGATTCTTGCCCCAAGCGGGCGTGCACCAGTCGCTCGGCACCCAGCAGTTCCACTGTGTCCACGCTGAGTGACCAGCCACCCGAGGCGGTGATGTCCAGGTGCTCCGGGCGGATGCCCAGGATTTGGCCCTCGGGTGTGCCCGGCGCATGGCGCAGCAGGTTCATGGGGGGCGAGCCGATGAAGCTGGCCACAAAGGTGCTGGCGGGGCGGTTGTAGACCTCTTCGGGGGTGCCGAACTGCTCCATGTGGCCGTCGTTCATGACGATCATGCGCTGGGCCAGCGTCATGGCTTCGACTTGGTCGTGCGTCACGAACAGGCTGGTGATGCCCAATTCGCGGTGCAGCTTTTGAATCTCGAGACGGGTTTGGGCGCGCAACTTGGCGTCGAGGTTGGACAGCGGCTCGTCAAACAAGAACACTTGGGGTTGGCGCACGATGGCGCGGCCCATGGCCACGCGCTGGCGTTGGCCGCCGGACAGCTCGCGCGGTTTGCGCTGCAGCAACTGGGACAGCTCCAAAATCGCGGCAGCCTTGTCGACCCGGGCCTTGATCTCAGCCACCGGCACTTTGGCGATTTTCAGGCCATAGGCCATGTTGTCGACTACGCTCATGTGGGGGTAAAGCGCGTAGTTCTGAAAAACCATGGCGATGTCGCGCTCAGCGGGCTCCAGATCGTTGACGACCCGTTCCCCAATCGAGATGGTGCCGCCCGAGATGTCTTCGAGGCCCGCCACCATTCGCAGCAGGGTGGATTTGCCGCAGCCCGAGGGGCCGACGATGACGACAAATTCACCGCGTGCGATTTCGGCGCTCAGGTCGTGGATGACGGTGTTGGCTTTGTCGCCTGCACCGTAGGTTTTGAGGATGTGAGAGAGGGTAATGCAAGCCATGTGGAGGTATTTATTTTTCCGTATCAACCAGGCCCTTGACGAACCACTTTTGCATCAGGATAACAACCAGCGCCGGGGGCAACATGGCTAAAATCGCGGTGGCCATGACCACGTTCCATTCGGTGGATGCATCGCCACCCGCCATCAAGCGCCTGATGCCCATGACGATGGGGTACATGTCTTCACTGGTGGTCACCAACAGTGGCCAGAGGTACTGGTTCCAACCGTAGATGAACTGGATCACGAACAAAGCGGCGATTGAGGTGCGTGACAGGGGCAACAAAATGTCCAGAAAAAATCGCATTGGGCCCGCGCCATCCATGCGTGCTGCTTCCACCAACTCGTCTGGGACGGTCAGAAAAAACTGACGAAATAAAAATGTGGCGGTTGCTGAGGCGATCAGGGGCAAGGTCAAGCCCGCATAGGTGTCTAGCATGCCCAGAGACGACACCACCGCATAGGTAGGCAAGATGCGCACCTCAACAGGCAACATCAGGGTGATGAAAATCATCCAGAAAATCAGATTGCGAAAAGGGAAGCGGAAATAAACAATGGCAAATGCTGACAGCAGTGAAATGGCAATTTTCCCAATGGAAATGATGACTGCACTGACCAAGCTCACCCACAACATCGGAGCTACCGCGGGCAATGTGTTGCCTTTGGCCGTTTGACCGCCGAACAAGGCCTGGTGAAAGCTCGCCCATAGATTGTCCCCAGGGACCATGGACATGGGGAAATTTTGGACGATTTGCTCGCTGGTCTGGGTGGTTGCAACCAAGGCAAGCACCACGGGAAAGGCCACGATCAAAACGCCTCCCATCACGATCAGGTGGGACAGAAAAGTAGCCAGAGGACGTCGTTCGATCATGAATGGATGCCTATGAATATCAGTAGTTGACGCGTTTTTCGATGTAACGAAATTGCAGAACCGTGAGAGCAATCACAATGGCCATCAGAACCACTGACTGGGCTGCTGACCCCCCCAAATCCATGGCCTTGAAACCGTCTTGGTACACCTTGTAAACCAAAATGGCAGTGTCCTTGCCTGGCCCACCACTGGTGGTGGCATCAATGATGGCGAAGGTGTCAAAAAATGCATAAACGATATTGACCACCAACAAGAAGAACGCCGTGGGCGTGATCAGTGGCAACTGAATTGTCCAAAAGCGCATCCAAGGGCCCGCGCCATCAATGGCGGCTGCTTCCAGCAGACTTCTAGGGACCGATTGCAAAGCAGCCAAAAAAAACAAGAAGTTGTAGGAAATCTGCTTCCAGACAGCGGCTGTGACAATCAAGGTCATGGCGTGCGTGCTGTTGAGCAGGTGATTCCAATCCACACCCGCTTGCTTTAATGCGTGGCTGACCACCCCCATCGAGGGCGTGAACATGAAGACCCATAAAACGCCCACTACCGCAGGTGCGATGGCATAGGGAACGATCAATGACGTTTTGTAAAAAAGACCACCGTGAACAATACGGTCGGCCATGACTGCCAAAAGCAGTGCGATGGTGAGACCACAAGTTGCCACCCATATTGAAAAAATGCCGGTCGTCCAAAAGGATTGAAGGTAGGTTTCGTCCGCAAAAAGACGTTTGAAGTTGTCCAATCCGACGAAAGTGGAACTCATGCCGAATGCGTCTGACTCGTACACGCTTTCCAGCAAAGCTTGCCCCGCAGGCCAGAAAAAGAACAGCACCACCACCACCAATTGCGGTGCAACCAAAGCCCAAGGGAGCCAAGAGGATCGAAAACGGACTCTTTTTTCAAATGTCATGAAAACACGCAGACTGTTTGCCAAGAAAAAAACCCAACTTGCGAACAAACGCAAGTCGGGCTCATGTCGAAATTCAGCTTAAACGTCAGCGGTTGGCGTTCTCGAAACGCACCAACAACTCGTCACCGCGCTTTTTGATGGCCTCAAGACCGTCTTTGGCGCTCTTTTTGCCCGACCAGACTTGTTCCAATTCCTCATCCATGATGGTGCGAACTTGTACGAAGTTGCCCAAACGGATGCCCTGTGAGCGATCCGTTGTCTTGCGAACCATCTGGGTCACTGAAACATCTGTGCCTGGGTTTTGTTTGTAAAAACCCGATTTTTCTGTGGCTTGGTATGCAGCTGTGGTGATGGGCAGATAGCCGGTCTCTTGATGAGACTTTGCTTGGACATCGGTCTTGGACAGGTGATCAAAAAATCCAGCAACACCTTTGTATTCATTTGAATTTTTGCCGGCCATGACCCAAAGGCTGGCACCGCCAATGATGGTGTTTTGGGGGGCGCCTTTGACATCAGGGTAATAGGGCAATGTGCTTACACCAAATGCAAATTTGGCATTGCGCTTGATGCCCGCATAGGCGGCCGAAGAGTTGGTGTACATGGCGCACTCGCCAGACTCAAAGGTGGCGCCTGCAGCACCAGCACGGCCTTTATATACAAACAAACCATTGGCAGACATGTTGGCCAGGTTTTCAATGTGACGCACATGCAGGGGCGTTGTGACGTTCAGGCGGGCATTGAGGCCCTTGAATCCGTTGCGCTGAGTGGCAAATTCAACGTCATGCCAAGCGGAGAATGTTTCCAAGTGGACCCAAGTCTGCCATGCTGTTGTGAAGGGGCATTTGTGTCCACTGGCTTTGAGTTTGCTTGCAGCCAAAGTCAACTCGGTCCAAGTTTTGGGTGGAGACTCTGGATCAAGACCAGCGGCTTTGAAAGCGTCTTTGTTGTACCAGAACACGGGTGTTGAGCTGTTGAAAGGCAAACTTTGGATGTCGCCATTGGGTGCGGTGTAGTAACCGGCCACAGCAGGAATGTAGACCGAGGGGTCGAATTTGTAACCAGCGTCTTTCATGACCTTGGCCACGGGCACGATGGCACCCTTGCTGTACATCATGGTGGCGGTGCCCACCTCAAAGACTTGCAAAACATGGGGTGCATTGCCGCCACGAAATGCAGCCATCGCTGCCGTCATGGATTCGTCGTAATTGCCTTTAAAAACTGGAACAACTTTGTAATCCTTTTGTGTTTGGTTATAGCTGTTGGCAAGGCCATTGACCCATTCACCCAATGCACCACTCATGGAGTGCCACATTTGGATCTCAGTTTGTGCTTGTGCGCTCAAGGCTGTCAAAGCCAGAGCCATTGATGTGAGTGTAATTCTCAGTTTCATGGGTTTTCCAAAAGGTGCTGACATAAACAATTCGACATGAATTGATAAAACACCGTTTGTAACGCTTGTTAATGACAAAAATGTGAACAATTTATGAAGATCAACAGTTATCGTGACTTGAGGCGAGCACAAACCAGAAGTCTGTTGTGTGCCCCCACCCTCTGCGCGTGATTGTTGCGCTGCGGTAACATCTGAGCTCAGCCTTTATGACACTTTCCCGGGTCTGGCTGACAGCGTCTTCATCGACGCATTTGATTGCGCCAAACCCATGAATGCACCCACCACGCTCCAACAATTGATGCAGGCTGACGCCGATGCGCCGCGCCTGCGCGAAATTCCTTACAATTACACTAGCTTTTCAGATCGCGAAATCGTGCTGCGTTTGCTGGGCGAGTCGGCTTGGGACCTGCTGAACCAGTTGCGCCAGGAGCGAGGCACGGGCCGCTCTGCCCGCATGCTGTATGAAGTGCTGGGCGACATTTGGGTGGTCGAGCGCAACCCCTATTTGCAAGACGACCTGCTGGACAACCCAGGCCGCCGAAAACTGCTGGTCGAGGCCTTGCAGCACCGCCTGGGTGAAGTCCAAAAACGCCGGACACCTGCCGCCGATGCAGCGCGTGACGAGCTTGTGGGCCAACTGCTTGCGTTGGCCGCTGAGGCTGTGACGCAATTCAGCAACCGTTTTACCCGCATGGCGCAACTGCGCAGCCAGGTGCAAAAGACCCTGGGTCGACTGACAGCCAAAGACAACATCAAGTTCGACGGTCTCTCGCGCGTAAGCCATGTGACCGACGCGACCGATTGGCGCGTGGAGTACCCGTTTGTGGTGCTGACACCCGATTCCGAGACCGAAATGGCCGGATTGGTCAAGGGCTGTATTGACCTGGGCTTGACCATCGTCCCGCGCGGCGGTGGCACCGGCTACACAGGTGGTGCGATCCCGCTGACTTGGAAGAGTGCGGTGATGAACACCGAGAAACTCGAAGCCATGACCGAAGTCGAAATGGTCGACTTGCCAGGCATCGCGCACAAAATTCCCACCATCTATACAGAGGCGGGTGTGGTGACCCAGCGTGTGGCCGATGCGGCCGAGCGTGGCGGCTTTGTGTTTGCGGTGGACCCGACATCGGCCGAAGCCAGCTGCATTGGCGGCAACATCGCCGTGAACGCCGGGGGCAAAAAGGCCGTTTTGTGGGGCACAGCCCTGGACAACCTGGCCAGTTGGCGCATGGTCACGCCCGACGCCGAATGGCTGGATGTGGTGCGCATGGACCACAACATGGGCAAGATCCACGACGCCGAAGTGGCCACTTTTGAATTGCGTTACTTCAAAGCCGATGGCAAAACGCCGCTGCGCACCGAAACGCTGGTCATCCCGGGCAAAACCTTCCGCAAAGAAGGTTTGGGCAAGGACGTGACCGATAAGTTTCTGTCGGGTCTTCCGGGTGTGCAAAAAGAAGGCTGCGACGGACTCATCACCAGCGCACGTTGGGTGTTGCACCGCATGCCCACCCACACCCGCACCGTGTGCATGGAGTTTTTTGGTCATGCCCGCGAGGCGGTGCCCAGCATTGTCGAGATCAAAGACTTCATGTTTGCCGAGCAAAAGCGCAC
Organism: Limnohabitans sp. Rim8; assembly: GCF_945869175.1. Classification (GTDB taxonomy): domain Bacteria; phylum Pseudomonadota; class Gammaproteobacteria; order Burkholderiales; family Burkholderiaceae_C; genus Limnohabitans_A. The sequence goes on from NZ_CAMBNZ010000049.1 coordinate 18,123, forward strand.
CGGCACCGTGATGGCGGGTTTGGAGCATTTGGACGACCGCTATTTGCGGGCCGTGGGTTATTCCACCAAATCCAAGCGCGGCGGTTTCCCCAAAATGGTGTTGCTCAGCGACATCGCAGGTGACAACGCCGACGATGTGGCCAAGGCCGCCTCTGAGATCGTGCGCATTGCCAACTCGCGCAGCGGCGAAGGCTTCACCGCGATCAGCCCTGAGGCACGCAAAAAATTCTGGCACGACCGCAAAAAGACCGCCGCCATTTCACGCCACACCAACGCCTTCAAGGTCAATGAAGACGTGGTGATCCCCTTGCCGCGCATGGCCGAGTACACCGATGGCATCGAGCGCATCAACATTGAGTTGAGCCTGCGCAACAAAGTCCATCTGTGCCGTGAAATCGAAGCCTTTTTGGGGCGTGGTCACTTGCCCTTGGGCAAGCAAGACGACGCCAGCGACATCCCTTCAGCCGAGTTGCTGGAAGACCGCGTGGCGCAGGCCCTGACGGTGGTGCGCGAGGTGCGTGCGCAGTGGCAAGGCTGGTTGACCGATGTGGATGCGCTGTTCCCTCAGCTGCAAGAGCACAGCTTGCGGGCCAGCTGGAAGTCACAAATCCGCCCGGCATTTCAGAACATCTTCTCGGGCGCGGCGTTTTTGCCGATCCTGACCGAAGTCACGGCCATTCACCAGCGCGTGCTCAAGGGCCGTGTCTGGGTGGCGCTGCACATGCACGCCGGTGACGGCAATGTGCACACCAACATCCCGGTGAACAGTGACAACTACGAGATGCTGCAAACCGCGCACGAAGCGGTGGCCCGCATCATGGTGCTGGCCCGCAGTTTGGATGGCGTGATCTCGGGCGAGCATGGCATTGGTATCACCAAGCTGGAGTTCATGACCGACGCCGAGTTGGCCAACTTCACCGCTTACAAGGCCAAGGTGGACCCGCATGGGCGCTTCAACAAGGGCAAGCTCTTGCGCGGCGCGGCCTTGACCGGTTTGGGCGACGATGTGCGCGCCGCCGATCTGACGCACGCCTACACCCCCAGCTTTGGCCTGATGGGCCACGAGTCGCTGATCATGCAGCAGTCCGACATTGGCGCCATTGCGGCCAGCGTGAAAGACTGCTTGCGCTGCGGCAAGTGTAAGCCCGTGTGTGCCACGCATGTGCCGCGGGCCAATTTGCTCTACAGCCCGCGCAACAAGATTTTGGCCACCTCTTTGTTGGTCGAGGCCTTTTTGTACGAAGAACAAACCCGCCGGGGCATCTCCATCAAGCATTGGCAAGAGTTCGAAGACGTGGCCGACCACTGCACCGTGTGCCACAAGTGCCTGACGCCTTGCCCGGTGAACATCGACTTTGGTGAAGTGTCGATGAACATGCGCAACCTGCTGCGCAAGATGGGGCAAAAGAGTTTCCGGCCCGGCAATGCTGCCGCCATGTTCATGCTGAACGCCACCAACCCCGAAACCATCAAGCTCGCTCGCTTGGCCATGGTGGATGTGGGGATGCGGGCGCAGCGTTTTGTGGCCGGTTTGCTCAAGGGCGTGGCCCGCAAGCAAACCAGCGCACCCCCAGCTTCAGTGGGCACTGCGCCCATCAAAGAGCAGGTGATCCACTTCATCAACAAAAAGATGCCGGGCAATCTGCCCAAGAAAACCGCGCGGGCCTTGTTGGACATCGAAGACAACGATTACGTGCCCATCATCCGCAACCCGAAAGCCACCACGTCAGAAACGGAAGCGGTGTTCTACTTTCCTGGATG
>NZ_CAMBNZ010000050.1 GCF_945869175.1 Limnohabitans sp. Rim8
TTCAAGAAGTCGGGCATCAAGCCCGGCTGGATGGTGCTCGAAGTGTTGCCTGTGTTGCCGCCGGACTTGCGTCCCCTGGTGCCGCTGGATGGCGGTCGCTTTGCCACCTCCGATCTGAACGACCTCTACCGCCGCGTCATCAACCGCAACAGCCGTCTGCGCCGTTTGCTGGAGTTGAAGGCCCCCGAGATCATTGCGCGCAACGAAAAGCGCATGCTGCAAGAAGCCGTGGACAGCTTGCTGGACAACGGTCGTCGCGGCAAGGCCATGACCGGCGCCAACAAGCGTGCTCTGAAGTCTTTGGCCGACATGATCAAAGGCAAGAGCGGCCGTTTCCGCCAAAACTTGCTGGGCAAGCGCGTGGACTACTCCGGTCGTTCCGTCATCACCGTGGGTCCAACCCTCAAACTGCACCAGTGCGGTTTGCCCAAGTTGATGGCCATCGAGCTGTTCAAGCCCTTCATCTTTGCGCGTCTCGAAGCCATGGGCATCGCGACCACCATCAAGGCGGCCAAGAAGGAAGTTGAAGCCGGCACCCCCGTGGTGTGGGACATCCTGGAAGAGGTCATCAAAGAGCACCCGGTGATGCTTAACCGAGCGCCTACGCTGCACCGTTTGGGTATCCAGGCGTTTGAGCCTTTGCTGATCGAAGGCAAAGCCATTCAGTTGCACCCCCTCGTTTGTGCGGCCTTCAACGCCGACTTCGACGGTGACCAAATGGCCGTTCACGTGCCTTTGTCGGTGGAAGCCCAGATGGAAGCCCGCACCTTGATGCTGGCTTCGAACAACATCTTGTTCCCTGCATCTGGCGAGCCGTCCATTGTTCCGTCGCAAGACGTGGTGTTGGGTCTTTACTACGCCACACGCGACCGCATCAACGGCAAAGGCGAAGGCCTGATCTTCTCCGACATCGGCGAAGTTCAGCGCGCTTTGGACGCCGATGCGGTGGAGTTGGCAGCCAAAATCAACGTGCGCATGACCGAGTGGACCAAAGACAAAGTGACTGGTGAGTTCACCTCGTCCGTGTCGATGGTGGAGACCACTGTGGGCCGTGCATTGTTGTCGGAAATTTTGCCTAAAGGCCTGCCTTTCTCGAACCTGAACAAGGCTTTGAAGAAGAAAGAGATTTCCAAGCTGATCAACACTTCTTTCCGCAAGTGCGGTTTGAAAGAGACCGTGGTGTTTGCCGACAAACTGTTGCAAAACGGTTTCCGTTTGGCCACACGTGCCGGTATCTCGATCGGCATCGATGACATGCTGGTTCCCCCTGAGAAGCCAGCCATCATTGAAGCCGCTGAAAAAGAAGTCAAAGACATCGAGCAGCAATACGTCTCCGGTCTGGTGACCTCAGGCGAGCGTTACAACAAGGTGGTGGACATCTGGGGCAAAGCCGGTGACGTCGTCTCCAAAGTGATGATGGACCAGTTGCGCAAAGAGCGCACCATCGATCGCCATGGCAACGAAGTCGATCAGGAATCGTTCAATTCGATTTACATGATGGCCGACTCCGGTGCACGTGGCTCTGCAGCGCAGATTCGCCAGTTGGCTGGCATGCGTGGCTTGATGGCCAAACCAGATGGCTCGATCATTGAGACCCCCATCACGGCGAATTTCCGTGAAGGTCTGAATGTGTTGCAGTACTTTATTTCCACCCACGGTGCACGTAAAGGTCTGGCCGACACGGCTTTGAAGACCGCCAACTCGGGTTACCTGACCCGTCGCCTGGTGGATGTGACTCAAGACTTGGTGGTGACCGAGCTCGATTGCGGCACGGCTGATGGTTCGCTGATGCGCGCCATTGTTGAGGGCGGTGAAGTGATCGAATCTCTGCGCGACCGTATCTTGGGCCGTACCGTGGCCGATGATGTGCTACACCCCGAAAACCGTTCTGTCTTGGCTGCTGCTGGCGTGATGCTCGACGAAGACCTGATCGATGAACTTGAATTGGCTGGCGTCGACGAAGTCAAGGTCCGCACGGCGCTGACCTGCGAAACCCGCTTTGGTTTGTGCGCCATGTGCTATGGCCGCGATCTGGGCCGTGGTGGCTTGGTCAACGGTGGCGAAGCCGTGGGTGTGATTGCTGCGCAATCCATCGGTGAACCTGGTACCCAGTTGACCATGCGGACCTTCCACATTGGTGGTGCCGCGTCGCGTGCAGCGGTGGCCTCCAGCGTGGAAGCCAAGTCCAACGGCACCATTGGCTTCAACGCCACGATGCGTTATGTGACCAACACCAAAGGCGAGTTGGTGGTGATTTCACGTTCTGGCGAAATCGTGATCAGTGAGCACGGACGTGAGCGTGAGCGTCATAAGGTGCCTTATGGTGCGATTTTGTCCATCAAGGCCGACCAGACCATCAAGGCGGGCACGATTTTGGCCAACTGGGACCCACTGACCCGCCCGATCATCACGGAATTTGCGGGTCAGGTGAAGTTCGAGAACGTCGAAGAAGGCTTGACTGTGGCCAAGCAGCTGGACGAAGTCACAGGTTTGTCGACCTTGGTGGTCATAGACCCCAAGCGCCGTGGTGCAGCCAAGGTCATTCGTCCTCAGGTGAAGTTGATCGATGCAGCGGGCAAAGAAGTCAAGATTCCTGGTACCGATCACTCGGTGACCATCGGTTTCCAAATCGGCTCGCTGATCCAGGTGCGCGACGGCATGGATGTAGGCCCAGGCGAAGTCTTGGCACGTATCCCGGTCGAAGGTCAGAAAACACGAGACATCACCGGCGGTTTGCCACGTGTGGCCGAACTGTTCGAAGCCCGTACCCCCAAAGACAAGGGCATGCTCGCAGAGATTACCGGCACCGTGTCATTTGGTAAAGAGACCAAAGGCAAGGTCCGCCTGCAGATCACAGACCCTGAAGGCAAGGTCTGGGATGAACTGATCCCCAAGGAGAAGAACATCCTGGTGCACGAAGGCCAAGTGGTCAACAAGGGCGAAAGCATTGTGGACGGCCCAGCCGACCCACAAGACATCTTGCGCTTGCTGGGTATCGAAGAGCTGGCCAGATACATCGTGGACGAAGTGCAGGACGTTTACCGCTTGCAAGGCGTGAAGATCAACGACAAGCACATCGAAGTGATTGTTCGTCAGATGCTGCGCCGTGTGGTGGTGGAGAACATCGGTGACTCCACTTACATCTCAGGTGAGCAGGTTGAGCGTTCCGAAATGCTCAACACCAACGATGCATTGCAGCGCGAAGGCAAGATCCCAGCGACGTTCAGCAACTTGTTGTTGGGTATCACCAAGGCCTCTTTGTCGACCGACTCGTTCATCTCGGCTGCTTCCTTCCAGGAAACGACCCGAGTGTTGACTGAAGCGGCCATCATGGGCAAGCGCGACGAGTTACGGGGTCTGAAGGAAAACGTGATCGTGGGTCGTTTGATTCCTGCAGGAACGGGCTTGGCTTATCACAAGGCCCGTGCCGTCAAGGACGCCATGGACGACGCTGAGCGCAAAGCCATTGCCGATGCCGAAGCAGCGGACCTGGCTGGCGAGTCAACCGAAGACACCGTCACCGATGCCGGCGAAGCCGTCTGAGTGATGCGTTCACCCTTTGACAGGTGAACGATGTGAACAGCCCCTGCACCGTTTCGCGGTCAGGGGCTGTTTTTTTACTGTGAAGGTACAACAAAGGTAAAAGCATGGACGTGTTGATCTTTGGCGTGTTGATGGCCATAGCCTTGTTTTGGGCGGTTGGCGCTCACAATCGTTTGGTGCGATTGCGTGCCGAAGTCATTCGCCAATGGGGAAGCGTCGATGCTGTTTGGTTGCGTTTGCTGGTGCGGCTGCAAGGCGGCATTGCAGCACGCCAATCGTTGGTGACATCGTTCGATGGTGATGGCGAGTTGCAAGCCTTGCAATCGGCTTGTGACGAGTTGATGGAAGCATTGCTCCAAGCGCGTTTGCAGCCTTTGGCCGCCGAGGGTCAAAAGCAGGTGTTGGCACTGCACCAAAAAGTGGTGCTCGAAATTCGTGCGTTGCTGCAAAAAGACAACGAGGCGGTCAAGCCCGATTTGGAAATCGCGTTGAGCCGAATGCGGCAAACATTGCCTGCAGCGCTGATTCCCTACCATGTGGCGGTGGCTTCCTACAACGAGGCATTGACCATGCAGCCCGCGGCTTGGCTGGCCAGGCGCTTGGGTCTTCAGCCCGCGACCAAAATGGATTTGTCGGTGAATGCCAGCTGAGTCCGGTCTGAGAGCAACAATGAACCAACACGACTCGAATCCAGTCCATACCGCTCAGGGGCAGTCAGCGCCACTGTGGCGTTTGCTTCAAGCCACTGCAACCGCCGTGCAGGCTACCCGGCAAGGACGATCACTGACGGCGCAGCTGGAAAGTTTGCCTGCTGAGCTGAGGCCAGGTGTTCAAGCCCTGAGTTTTCAAGTACTGAGGCAATTGGGCCGTGCCACGGCTTTAAGACAGCTTCTGGCCAGAAAAACACCGCCCCCCGCTGTCGATGCCTTGCTCTGCAGTGCCTTGGCTTTGTGTTGGACCGATGCCGATGCGGCGTACTCGATTCATACCTTGGTCAATCAAGCGGTCGAGGCTGCCCGCCAACAACGCACCACACAAGCCCAAAGCGGGTTTGTCAACGCATGCTTGCGACGTTTCATGCGTGAGCGTGAGGCGTTGGTCTTGCGCACAGACACTGACCCGCAAGCGCAATGGAATCACCCACGCTGGTGGGTAGAGCGTTTGCAGGTGGATCACCCTTACGATTGGCAGTCCCTTTTGTTGGTGGCCCAAACACCTGCGCCCATGACACTTCGGGTCAACACGCGGCACCACAGTGTGGCCGAATACCAAGACCTGTTGGATGCAATGGGTGTGTCATCCCAAGCTGTAGGGGCTCAAGGATTGCAGCTGAGCAAAGCATTGCCAGTGCACCAGTTGCCTGGATTTTCTGCGGGCCATGTGTCGGTGCAAGATGCCGCTGCGCAATTGGCCGCCCCCTTGTTGATGCAGGGTATGGACAGCGCAGCGGAATGGCGAATTCTGGACGCTTGTGCTGCGCCAGGAGGAAAAACAGGGCATTTGCTTGAGATGTACCCCCATGCCCATGTGCTCGCATTGGATGTCGATGCTTCGCGCTGCGAGCGCATTCATCAAAACCTGCAACGCTTGGGGGTACCAGCCCAAGTGCTGGCTGCCGATGCAGGGCAGCCTGAGACATGGTGGGACGGTCAGCTTTGGGATGCCATCTTGTTGGACGCGCCGTGCACGGCATCCGGCATTGTCCGCAGACACCCGGATGTGCGCTGGTTGCGCCGACCGAGCGACAGCGGCCAGCTGGCCAAAACTCAGGCCAAGCTGCTCAAGGCGCTGTGGCCTTTGCTCAAACCCGGCGGGCGCATGCTGTATTGCACCTGTTCGCTGTTCAAGGCCGAAGGCGACGAGGGGGTGCAAGCGTTTCTTCAACGCAACACAGAAGCCCATTTACTGCCCTCGCCAGGACATTTGATACCTGGGCGGCTCCCCGCAGGCCTTCCAGTCGATCACAATCCCTTGGGTGAACACGATGGGTTTTATTACGCACTGCTGGAAAAGCACCGGGTTTGAATTCGGGCGATGGCTTGGCTGGGCCCTGGGGGCCTGGCTTATGGCTGCGTCTTCGGTTTGGGCACAGAGCTCTGTGGCAGAACTGACAGAGTTGCGCGCCGAGCGACGGGATGCTGCGCTCTATTTAACAGCCCAGCTCAAGCTGGAGTTGTCGCCCGCCGTTGAAGATGCCCTGATCAAAGGTCTGGCTGTCCATTTTGTGGCGGAAGCCGATGTCATGCGTGAGCGCTGGTATTGGTCTGACCGCAAAGTGGGGACGGCCAGCCGCTACTACCGATTGGCTTTTCAGCCGCTGACACGCCGTTGGCGTTTGAACGTCTCCAATGAGCCGATTTCAGGTGCGGGCCTGGCCGGAAGTATTTCACAAAGCTTCGAAAATCTGCCCGATGCTTTGGCTGTGATCCGACGTCAAACCGGTTGGAAAGTCGCCGAGATGGCGGATGTGTCTCTGGATGCACGCCAATACATTTCTTACCGGTTTTGGTTGGACATCTCTCAGCTGCCGCGCCCGTTTCAAATCGCAGCGGGCAATCAGGCCGAATGGACCTTGAGCGTTGCCAAGCAAATTCGGATGAACGCTGACATGGTGCGCTGAAATGCAGGGTTTCAACAAGCGATCCAAGCAACAAGTCCAGGCGGCTTCACGCACCAGCCGTTGGTTGTTGGGCTTGGGTTCAGTGGCCGTGGTGGTGATTGGCTTGGGTTTGCTGGTGTTGATGACCCAAGCCACGGGCAACCGGGAAAGCTACAACCAAAATTACGAATGGTTGGCCTTGGTCAATGCCATTGTGGCCAGTGGTTTGTTGGTCACCATCTTGTGGGGAGCCATCCGACTGTTGCTTCGGCTCAAGCGCGGTCAATTTGGCGCCCGCTTGCTGGTAAAACTGGCCGGTATTTTTGCTTTGGTGGGCGTGATTCCTGGCTTGCTGATTTATGTGGTGTCCTACCAATTTGTCTCGCGATCCATTGAAAGCTGGTTCGATGTCAAGGTGGAGGCCGCCTTGGTGGCTGGCCTCAATTTGGGGCGGGCTACATTGGACACCCTGAGCTCGGATTTGTCCAAGCAAGCGGGTGTTGCCGCCACGCAGTTGAGTGACGTGGCCGATGTCAGCGCCGGTATTGCTCTGGAAAAAATGAGAGAGCAACTTGGCGTCAGCGATGCTGTGCTGTGGACCACCAGTGGACGCATGGTGGCCAGCGCTGGGCAGTCCAGATTTCAAATTCGCCCTGAGCGTCCACCCACGCAGCAAATCAAGGATGCGCGTCAAAAAGGTCGGGTCGAATGGGTGGAAGGGTTTGACGACAGCGCTCCCGGCGCAGACAAGGGTCGCATCAAAGTGTTGGTCCTGCTGCCCCAAAAAGGCCTCTCATTTGACGAAGACCGTCGCTTGTTACAGTTGACACAAGAACTACCGCCCACGTTGGTCAACAACGCGCTGGAGGTGCAAGCAGCCTATCGCGAGTACCAAGAGCGGGCCTTGGCCCGCGATGGCTTGCGCCGCATGTACATCGGCACTTTGACACTGAGCCTTTTTCTGGCGGTGTTGGGGGCCATTTTGTTGGCTGTGGTGCTGGGCAATCAACTGGCGCGCCCTTTATTGTTGTTGGCGCTGGGCATGCGTCAGGTGGCGTCTGGAGATTTGACGCCCAAGTTGGCCTTGCAAGGCAAAGATGAATTGGGCGGTTTGACGCGCTCATTTGCCGACATGACGCAGCAATTGCTCGATGCCCGAACCCACGAGCAGCGCAGCTTGGTGCAGTTGGACACTGCGCGGGGTAACCTGCAAACCATCTTGGACAACTTGACCGCAGGGGTCATGGTGCTGGATGAACAGGGGGTGATCCAGTCGACCAATCCCGGGGCTACACGCATTTTGCGGGTGCCAGTGGCCGCTTATCAAGGACAGCCATTGCTCAATTTGCCGGCATTGGCGCATTTTGCCAATGACGTGGCCGAGCAATTTGCAGGGCTTCGACTGGACAAAGATGCGCACGAACTCGACCATTGGCAAAAATCGTTTGAGATCCATGCAACAGGTCAAGGCTTGTCAGAGGCAGGGGTCACCTTATTGGCCCGCGGTGCTTTGTTGCCTGATGGCATGAGGCTATTGGTGTTTGACGACATTTCTGAAATTGTCTCAGCTGAGCGTGCGCAAGCTTGGGGCGAAGTGGCCAGGCGCTTGGCGCACGAAATCAAAAATCCACTGACCCCGATCCAACTCTCGGCTGAACGGCTACAGAAAAAACTCACAGGCAAACTGGATGCGCAAGATGACGCTGTGCTCCACAAATCGGTCAAAACGATCGTGGATCAGGTGGACTCCATGAAGCGCTTGGTCAATGAATTTCGTGACTATGCCCGTTTGCCATCTGCGGAGTTGAAGCCTGTGCAACTGAATGACTTGGTGGCCGAATTGATGGTCTTGTATGCGAACGAGCCGACCGATCATGAGCGCCGTGCTGTGGTCGTCACAGAGCTTGACGCTGAATGCCCATGCATCATGGGGGACGACCAACAACTCAGGCAGGTCATTCACAACCTGTTGCAAAATGCACAAGACGCCTGCGAGATCAAGGGGCTGCTGCCACAAAACGCACGTGTGGTTTTGCGTACCGAGTGGAATACTTCGCGCCAACGGGTTCGTTTGACCGTGACCGATACGGGCCCTGGTTTTGAGCCCAATATTCTCAAGCGCGCATTCGAACCCTATGTCACCACCAAGGCCAAAGGCACGGGTTTGGGCTTGGCAGTGGTCAAAAAAATCGCCGATGACCATGCGGCAAAAATTGAACTGGGTAACGTGCTTGAGGCTGGCGAAATCCAAGGGGCTCAAGTCTCGTTATCATTCGCCTTGTATTCCACGATGGGCCGCTCGCAAGCACCCACGCCTTGAACAGAGACAAGACAGACACTATGGCAAATATTTTGGTGGTTGATGACGAGTTGGGCATACGTGACCTGCTCTCAGAAATCTTGTTTGATGAAGGCCATCAAGTGGAGTTGGCTGAGAATGCCGCCATGGCGCGCGAGTCGCGGCAGCGCATGCGCCCCGATCTGGTTCTGCTGGACATCTGGATGCCCGATACCGATGGTGTGAGCCTCTTGAAAGAATGGGCGACCACAGGCTTGCTCAACATGCCGGTCATCATGATGAGTGGGCACGCCACCATCGACACGGCGGTGGATGCCGTCAAAATTGGCGCGCAGGCTTTTCTTGAAAAACCCATCACTTTGCAAAAATTGCTCTCTGCAGTCGAGCAAGGTTTGGCTCGCGACCAAGTCAAACAGGCCATCAGCGCTGCAAGTCTGTCGCAAACGGTGGCGGTGGCTTCGTCGGCGGTCAGCGGGGACGTCCTCAGCGCTGCGCTTGAGGTCGCGCAAACCTTTGATTTGGACCGCCCTTTGCGTGAGGCGCGAGACGCGTTTGAGAAAGCCTATTTCGAATTCCACCTGGCACACGAATCGGGTTCCATGACCAAAGTGGCCGAAAAAACGGGCCTTGAACGCACGCACCTTTACAGAAAACTCAAGCAGCTCGGAGTTGATTTGTCTCGCAGCAAGCGAGTCGGCTGATTTCGTTTGCGCCTTCCAAATGAACAGATAAGCCTGCTATAATTTACGCCTTGGCCCGGTAGCTCAGTTGGTAGAGCAGCGGATTGAAAATCCGCGTGTCGATGGTTCGATTCCGTCCCAGGCCACCATATAGCAAGCGTAGCAACGGGAAACCGTGCTGCGCTTTTTTATTGCACAGTTGTCGCACGTTCTGCTGAACGCTTCTGCGGCAAAAGCTGTGGTTTTCCTACCCATACGTTGCCCCTCCCCTAACTGTTATTCCCAGCCCTGACAAGTCTGGACGTAGGTCAAGTCTGACACCCAAAGCTGGTCAGGACGGTCTGCTTTGAACTGGCGATGGTCCCGGTCCAAGGGGCATGCGACCGCGCCTTGTCTGGGGCTGTCGTGCGGATGACCTTGCTCCGGCGAACGCCGTGCAAGTCCATCCGTTTCATGAGCCGTTCGACCTTACAGCGGGCCACTTCAGACGGGGTGATTTGCAGCACGTTGCAAATGCGCGACCCCATAGGCCTTGCGGTTTTGATCAACAAAATCCCTCAGGACTTGAGTCGGCGGTCGAGCTTCGCCTGGGCAAAAACGCACTCGCTTGCTTGGGGATTTCGTTGGCATTGCGAAGTTCTTTGACTTCACGCTCCAAACTTTTGATGCGGGCCCTCTCGTCAGAGCTGACGCCATCGTGCATACCTTCGTCAAATTCTCAAAGTGTGGAGCCTCCTCAAAAACCGGGACGATTCAGTCCAGGGCGGGTGCCTGTGTCGTGCTACCAAACTCTAGGATGAAAAACTTTAGCCTTGGCAAGTGTAAATCGTGCAAATGGTGCAAATGGTGAAAACCAGCCTAAAGTTTTCCCAAATGCTGCGCCGTGCACTTATCGTTGGCACCAGCGGCAAAAAATTGCCGCTTCCATTTCAGACCAGGAGTCGCCGCCATGCAAATCAGCTCGAACCAAAACACCTTGACGGCCATGATGGGCATCCGCTCTGCCCAAGCCGCGGCCACCAAAGCCTCGGAACGGATCAGCAGCGGTTTGCGTGTCAACAGAGCAGCCGACGACCCGGTGGGCTTGGGTGTCGCCAACAAACTCAAAGTACAAGTGGGCTCATTCTCGAAAGTCTTGGACAACATCAGTCAAGGCACCGGCATCGTGCAGGTGGTGGACGATTCCTTGACGCAAATGGTGGAGGCCCTCACCGCCTTGCGGGTGGCTGCCGTCGCGTCCGAGGGCACTTTGGCGACCGCCGACCGGACCATGTACCAAACCCTGGTCGATGAATACCTAGAGTCGATCGACAGTGTTGCCGACAACGCGGTCTGGGGTGGCGATTCGCTCATGAGCAGCGCGTCCACCAAGACCATCCAAAGCGGCATCAACTCGGGGGACTCCACCAGTTTGAGCCTGGAACAAATGACGGTGTCTTCTTTGTCACTGACCAGTTTGAGTGTCGCCAGTTCCGCGAACGCCACCACGTCGGTGGGCTTGATCGACGATGCCATGGACACCATCACCAACTACCAGTCCTACATCGGGGCCATGGAAAATGTGCTGGACTTCCAGAGCAATCTGGCGACCAGCAACATCACCAATTACTCGACGGCCTATGGCCAGATCATGAACGCCGACCTGGCCCAGGAGACGGCCAACCTCGCTTCTGCCCAAATCCAGCGCGACGCTGCCACGGCCATGCTGGCCCAATCGCAGACCATGAACAAGGAATTGGTGACCTATTTGCTCAAGTCGGTGTTCGCCTGATTCATTGCACCCGGATGATGCGCCAGCCGCGGTCCATCTTGCGGAAGGTGAATTTGCGGTCCATGTTCCTGGACCGGATCATGTAGTAAGACAAGGCGCGCAGGCTTTGTGCCTGCTTGAATTCCGAGCAGAAGATGCTCTCGCCGATTTCGAGCGATGACAAAGTGGTGATGTGGGGATGCAACCGAATGCTGTCCAGCGCGACCCGCTCGATGATCATGGAGATGACCTTTCTGTGGATGTAAACAGAATCGGCACCGGCAGGGAAATCTTGAGGCCTTTTTTTCGCAGAATCTTTTAAAGGGGTGACGCCAGCCCCGCGCTGGCAGTTCTAGATAAGTCATTGATTTGCATAGGAAAATTACCTGCCGACTGCGTTGAAAATCCGCGTGTCGGCAGTTCGATTCTGCCCCAGGCCACCAAACAAAAACCGTCGGTGCGAAAGTACCGACGGTTTTTCTGTTTGTACCGCCGAGAAATAACAACCCAAGAAAAAGCCGCTCAAGAGCGGCTTTTTTCATGGTCAACCGAAAAGATCAGTTGCGGGTGTCGCGGTAACCGCTGCCGTAGCCAGTGCTTGGCTCTTTGGGTTTGGAAATGTTGACGACGATGGAGCGACCGCTGACCGACATGCCGTTCAGGCCGGTGATGGCGGCTTGAGCTTCTTCGGCGCTGGACATTTCCACAAAGGCAAAACCTTTGGAGCGGCCCGTGTCGCGGTCCATCATGACTTTGGCTGACAAAACGCCGCCAAATTCAGAGAAATTCTGACGCAAGCTGGCGTCGTCAATGGTGTAAGGCAAGTTGCCCACGTAAATTTTGCTGCTCATGGTTGAGCCTTTCAGAGAGATAGCGTGCAGGTTTGAGTGCAAACACTGCATGCAGGAAAAGGTGGTTTCTGGAAAGATTCCACCGGAAAAAGTGTGAAGCCTGACGGCGTCCGGACATTCATGGGGGGCGTTGGGGTGTGGCTGCTTGGATTGGGCGCCATCCAGGGGCAACGCAGAGCTGGAGAGAAATAAGGCATCCCTTGCCGCTCAACAAGGTACACGGTTCGCTGTGGATCGATTCAGCGAACAGGCTGGCGTGATCCGTCACTTGCGCGATGCTCAGAAGAAATAGATAGATTTATTTTATTCCCAATTGAAATAAAAATCAATATTTTTATTTCAATTGGTTTTAAAGGACCCACTCAGGCGTCGTGCAGCATGCCATCGCGTATTTCCATTGCCCCACTGCGCGCCAGTTCGGCGAGCATCATGTCCAGCCAAGTGAACACATCATGGCCTTGCCCAAAGCGTTGGTGCAGGTCGTTCAAATAGGGCACTTGCAGGGCCCAGTCGCAAAAATCGGTTTTGGAGATACGCCCCCATTCCAGCAATTTGAATTTGAGCAAGACCTTGGTGCCATACCGGGCATGACGCTCGGGGTTTTGCGCAAAAGCAGCCAGCTTGCTGCGGGCCAATGACAAGGCAGGGGCGAGCTCGCTGAAAACAGCCCCATGTCCGGGAATGACGATGGCCGGATGGAGCCGCTCGATCAGGTCCAGAGTTTGGGCCACTTCATCAAAAGCGGCAATGCCCACCAACTCTGGGAAGACCACGCCAAAGCCGTTTTGCCACAGGGCATCGGCCGACATCAACAAGCGGTGCTCAGGCGCGAACAAAATGACCGAGTGCGGATCGTGGCCTGGGGCCGCGTGGACTTCCCAGTCCATGTTGCCCCAGCGGTGGCAGTCACCCGGTTGCAGCAAGTCTGTGAATGTGAAGGGTGGGCAGTTTTGTCCCGTGGGCTTGTAGCTCAATGCGTCTTCACGCCAAGCTTGTATCTCCGGTGCCAAGCCGGGCGGGATCCAAGTGTGCATTGCTGGGTAGCGTGCTTGCAGCGCTTGGTTACCGCCACAATGATCGCTGTGCAAGTGCGTGTTGGCCAGTTGGTCCAGGGCACGACCTTGCAGGGCATTCTCGACCAAAGCCAAGGTTTGCGCTTGGTGGCTGACATAGCCGCTGTCGATCAAGGTGGTGCTGTGCTCGTCACACATCAGTACGTTGTTGGCCGACAACCAGCCGCGCTCAAAAACAGTCACGCCCTCTGGCAAGGTGATGGCAGCACTCATGCGTTCAGGGATTTTGGATTTACTTGTTGCTGCGCAGTTCTCGCCGCAAGATCTTGCCCACGTTGGATTTGGGCAATTCATCGCGGAACTCGATGTATTTGGGTCGCTTGTAACCGGTCAAGTTGTCATGGCAAAAGCGTGAAACGGCTTCTTCGGTCAACAAGGGGTCGCTGCGCACCACAAACACTTTGATGGTTTCTCCTTGCATGCTGTCTGCAAGACCAATCACTGCGCACTCCACCACACCAGGGCAAGTTGAGATGACGTTTTCCAGCTCGCTGGGGAACACATTGAACCCGCTCACGATGATCATGTCCTTCTTTCGGTCCACGATGCGGGTGAAGCCTTCCGGGTCCATGATGCCGATGTCTCCCGTGCGCATGAAGCCATCTTGGGTGAAGGTTTTGGCGTTTTCTTCGGGTTGGTTGTAGTAACCCCACATCACGTTGGGGCCACGGATACAAATCTCACCCGAGCTGCCCAAGGGCAAGCTTTGCCCGTCGTCGTCCTTGATGGCGATGTCGATGCTGGGCAATGGCAAGCCAATGTTGCCGCTGAAATGGGTTTGCGTGACCGGGTTGTTGGTGCCAATGGCACAAGTCTCGCTCATGCCCCAGCCTTCGATCATGGCGCTGCCCGTGGCCGCCTGCCAATGCTTGGCCGTACCTTCCGAGGCCGCCATGCCACCGGCTTGTGTGAGTTTGAGAGATGAGAAATCAATCGTCTTGAACATCGGATGTTGCATCAAGGCGTTGAACAAGGTGTTGACGCCCGGCAACATGTGGAAGGGGCGCTGCTTGAGCACTTCAATGAATTGGCCAAAGTCCCGCGGGTTGGGCACCAAAGTCAGGTGCGAGCCTTGGCGGATGGCCAATAAACAAATCGTCAAAGCGAAGATGTGATAGAGCGGCAAGGCCGCGATGCTGTTGATTTTGCGCAGATCGCCCACGCTGGCCAGGGCAGGGGTGAACCACCCTTCGGCTTGCAGCATGGCCGCCACAATGTTGCGGTGGGTCAAGACCGCGCCTTTGGACAAACCCGTGGTGCCGCCCGTGTACTGCAAAAACGCGATGTCATCGAGGGTTTGGTGAGTGGGCTTGAGGGTCAGTTGGCGGCCTTGGGAGATCGCTTTCTTGAAAGGTGTCACGCTGCGCCCGCCCGCCAATGGCAACTCGAACTCTGGCACCATTTTGGCGAGGTGACGTACAGCGAATGTCATCCAGCGGCCGTACCAAGCACCCAGCAAATCGCCAATCGATGCGAGTACCACTTGCTGAACAGCGGTGTGCTCGATCACCTCTTGCAAGGTCGAGGCAAAGTTTTCCAAAATGACAATGGCACAGGCCCCTGAATCCTTCAGTTGGTGCTGCAACTCGCGTGCGGTGTAAAGCGGGTTGACGTTCACGCAGGTGTAGCCAGCGCGCAAGATAGCCGCCATGGTCACAGCGAACTGCGGCAGGTTGGGCAGCATGATGGCCACCCGGCTGCCAGGTGCCAAACCTTGGTTTTGCAGCCAAGCGCCCAAGGCTTTGGACAGCGCATCCAACTCTTTGTAGCTCATCCAACGGCCCATGCAAACCGAAAAAGGACTGCCACCGTGCGTGCGGAAAGCCGACTCCAGCATGTCGGTCAGGCTGTTGTATTGGTTGGGGTCGATGTCGTGAGGGACGCCGGGAGGGTAGTTTTTCAGCCAAATACGTTCCATCTTCGAATCTCCTTGATCCGGCGATTGTGGCCACCTGCTCGGCAAGGTGTGACCGGGCAAGTCCTGAGTCTGGCCCAAAAAGGTCTCTAAGGCGACAAATACCAGGCACTGACAAGGCCTGATGAATGCGTGCAAAATAAGGGCAAACCCTTAATTCAAATGAACTCACAAGCACCCGCTCGCCCAGGATTTTGGCGCCGCCTTTGGCTGCGCTGGGTTGGAACCGTTCAGGCCTGGCAGACGGCCACGTCTGGGGCAGAGGGTGCCAAAAGCGGGTGGATTCCGATCCGCTCCCTGTCTCCGCGACACAAACCTCGCATCTTGGCCCATTTGCTGACGCTCAAGCCCGAAGACCGTTACTTGCGGTTTGGTTATCCGGCCACCGATGAGCAGATTGGGCGTTATGTGACCGGTTTGAGGTTTGATCGGGACGAAATTTTCGGGGTGTTCAACCGCCGTTTGGCTTTGGTGGCCATGGCCCATCTGGCCTATTCGGTCGACCCGCAGTGGGCCACGTGTGCCGAGTTTGGGGTGTCTGTCTCTTCGCACCAAAGAGGCAAAGGCTTGGGTGTACGTTTGTTCAACCATGCGGCCATGCACGCCCGTAACCAAGGGGTGAGCATGCTGTTCATCCATGCCCTCAGCGAAAACGTGGCCATGCTCAAAATTGCCCGACACGCTGGCGCCAAGGTGCAGCGCGATGGCAGCGAGAGCGAGGCTTATTTGTCTTTGCCAGAAGCCACCTTGGACAGCCAGTTCAGCGGACTGATGCAAGAGCAAATGGCCGAGTTGGACTATCAGTTGAAAAACCAGGCCCAGCAGTTTCGGGCATGGATGGCCACTGTGCAAGAGATTCGCCAAGGCGTTCGCGACGCGCGCCATACCTCGCAAAGACCTTGAGACGCAGCGAGGCTGCCCATCTATTTATTGATGAGTTGAGCGCCTGGGCAAGCGTTGTCATTTGAATCCGCTATCCTTGAGGCTTCGCTATAACCGCATGTCCTGCAACCCTGACTGTGTCCGACCCCCACCCTGCGCGATTTGTTGAGCGCGAAGACAAACGAAGTTTTCTGCAAAAACTGGCCGAGTTCATCCACCCCGGACCCGACTCCACCGATGAGTTGATCGAAACCTTGGCCGAGGCCGAGGACAACCACATCATCAACACAGAGAGCCGCCTGATGTTGGAGGGTGTGATCCGGATGGCCGACATGACAGCAGGCGATGTGATGGTGGCAGCTCCCCGGATGGATTTGCTGAACATCGAAGACCCTTTCGACCAGTTGCTGCACCAGGTGATTGAGACTGCACACTCGCGCTTCCCTGTGTTTGAGGGTGACAAAGAAAACATCATTGGCATTTTGTTGGCCAAGGATTTGCTCAAATTGCAGCGGGCCCCTGAATTGAACATCCGCGCCTTGCTGCGCCCTGCGGTGTTTGTGCCTGAAAGCAAGGGCCTCAACGATCTTTTGCGCCAGTTCCGCGACAACCGCAACCATTTGGCCATCGTCATCGACGAGTTTGGCCGTACCGCAGGCCTGATCACCATTGAAGATGTGCTCGAGCAGATCGTGGGTGAGATCGAAGACGAATTCGATATTGCGGAAGACGAGGGCGATATTTTTGGCCTGCCCGACCGCAGTTTCCGTGTCAGTGGCGACACTTCGCTCGAGCGGGTGAGCGAAGCCTTCGGCGTGAACCTGCAAGAAGCCCGCGAGGATAGCGAGGGCCCCCAATTCGACACCATCGGCGGTCTGATCGCGCATGAAATGGGCCATGTGCCTCGACGTGGCGAGAAATACGTTTTGGCCGGGTTGCAGTTTGTGGTCTTGCACACCCGAGCGGGCGCTGTGCGTTGGTTCAAGGTGTCGCCCGCGACAACTTCAGAGCCTCAAGCATGAGCCTCGGCCGCGAACGAAAACGCGGCCTGCGCATCTTGTGGCCTGCTTTGGCGGGTGCCGCTCAGGCGGCATCGATGGCGATGCCTGGCACTGGCCAGGCGCAGGCTTGGTTGCAAATCCTGAGCCTGATCCTCTTGGCCTCTGGTTTGGTCAAGATGGCGCGACCGGGCTTTTTCAGACCTTCATCTTTCGGGCAAGCCGCGGTTTTTGGCGGTGCGTTCGCCACCGCTTGGTTGGCAGGCAGCTTTTGGTGGCTGTATGTGTCCATGCACGATGTGGGCGGATTGTCGGCCCCCTTGGCTGCATTGGCGGTTGTGGCTTTGGCGGCCGCATTGGCGCTGTATTACGCTGCGGCTTGTGCTGCTTGGGTGGCTTTGGCGCGAGGGGTTTTAGACACACGTCCAGGTGCCGCCAGTGTCTTGTTCGCCGCCCTGTGGACCTTGGCAGAGTTAATGCGGGGGCGTTGGTTGACCGGTTTCCCTTGGGGCGCTGGAGGCTATGCGCACATCGACGGCATGCTGTCCGTCTGGGCGCCTTGGGTGGGGGTGTATGGCATCGGCGCGCTGGCGGCCTGGTTGGCCATGCGCCTGGCTTTGTCGGGTTGGCATGTGCGTGCTTTGAAGCCCTTGTTGGGCTTGGGTGTGTTGTCTTGGGGGTTGCAGGCCTGGGGGCCTGCTTTCACGACCTCGGCTGGCTTGGGGCAGGTGGAGTTGTTGCAAGCCAATATTTCGCAAACTGCCAAATTTGATATGGCCGGCGGCATCCGCGATGCGCTGCAGTGGTACGACGAACGCTTGCGCGCCAGCCAGCAAGCTTTGGTGGTCGCCCCTGAAACCGCCATTCCTTTGCTGCCCATGCATCTGCCTGGCGCTTATTGGTCGGGCTTGCAACAGCATTTCGCTCGGTCAGATCGCGCCATGGCTTTGGTGGGTGCGCCTTTGGGCAGTTTGTCAGAGGGTTACACCAACTCGGTGGTGGCGATGGGGCCTGCAAGCACGCCGGCTTACCGCTATGACAAGGCGCATCTGGTGCCCTTTGGCGAGTTCATGCCACCTGGATTTGTCTGGTTCGTCCGCATGATGAACATTCCCTTAGGGGACTTCAAGTCGGGTGGCTGGAACCAGCCCTCCCTGACTTGGCAAGGCCAGCGACTGGCCCCCAACGTTTGCTACGAAGACCTGTTTGGCGAAGAGCTGGCCCGCCGATTCAAAGATCCTGCCACCGCGCCCACGGCTTTGGTGAATGTGAGCAACATCGCCTGGTTTGGCGACACCTTGGCCGTCGACCAGCACTTGAGCATTTCGCGCATGCGGGCCATGGAGCTCGGTCGCCCCATGCTCCGAGCCACCAACACCGGAGCCACCGCCATCATCGACCACAGCGGACGCGTCACCGCTGAGCTGCCACGCTTTACCCGGGGCAGTCTGGTGGGAACGTATGAGGGGCGCCATGGCTTGACCCCCTTTGCCCAATGGGCGTCAGTATGGGGGCTTTGGCCCTTGTGGGTCTTGTGTGGCGCTGTGGTAGCGATGGCGCTTTGGCGGCGTCAAAGGCCTTAAAATCGAAGGTTCGCGCACCGCTTGCGCCCCTCTAACTTTGGCCAGCTCGCTGCTGGCTTCGCTCAGGCCATGTTGACCTTTCAGCAAATCATCCTCAAATTGCAGCAGTACTGGGAAGCGCAGGGCTGTGCACTGCTTCAGCCCTACGACATGGAAGTCGGTGCGGGCACCAGCCACACCGCCACGTTCTTGCGTGCCATCGGACCTGAACCGTGGAAAGCTGCCTATGTGCAGCCCAGCCGCCGCCCGAAAGATGGCCGTTACGGCGATAACCCCAACCGCCTGCAACACTATTACCAGTTTCAGGTGGTCTTGAAACCAGCACCCAGCAACATCCTCGAGCTCTATTTGGGCAGCTTGGAAGCGCTGGGCTTTGATCTGAAGAAAAACGACATCCGCTTTGTCGAAGACGACTGGGAAAACCCCACTTTGGGGGCCTGGGGTTTGGGCTGGGAAGTTTGGCTCAACGGCATGGAAGTCACGCAGTTCACCTACTTCCAGCAAGTGGGGGGCATCGACTGCAAGCCGATCACCGGTGAGATCACCTACGGCTTGGAGCGTTTGGCCATGTACCTGCAGGGCGTGGACAATGTCTACAACCTGCAATGGACCGATACCATGAGCTACGGCGACGTGTACCTGCAAAACGAGCAGGAGCAATCGGCCTACAACTTCGAGCATTCGGATGCAGACTTCTTGTTCGTGGCCTTCAATGCCCACGAAAAGCAAGCCCAAAACCTGACCGTCCAGCAACTGGCTTTGCCTGCCTATGAGCAGGTGCTCAAAGCCGCGCACACTTTCAATTTGCTGGACGCGCGTGGTGCGATCAGCGTGACCGAGCGCGCCGCTTACATCGGCCGCATCCGCAACCTGGCCCGCAGCGTGGCCCAGAGTTATTACGAGAGCCGCGAACGTCTGGACTTCCCGATGGCCCCGCGTGAATGGGTTGCTCAAATGCCCAAGAAAGCCGCGTGAGGAAGAACTGACATGACGACACAAAATTTGCTGGTGGAACTGTTTGTGGAAGAGCTGCCCCCGAAGGCGCTGAACAAACTTGGCGCAGCTTTTTCGGCCGTGCTGGCTGAACAACTCAAGGCCCAGGGCCTGGCTGCGGCCGACGCGGTGGTGACGGCTTTTGCCTCGCCCCGCCGCCTCGCTGCGCATGTGACCGGTGTACTGGCACAAGGTGCCGACAAGGCCGTGCAGCAAAAACTGATGCCCCTGGCCGTGGGCCTGGATGCGGCTGGCAACGCCACGCCCGCGCTGCTGAAAAAACTGCAAGCCCTGGGTGCTGACGTGAGCGACCCGGTTGCGGCCGTGGCCGCCCTCAAGCGTGCGCCCGATGGCAAAGCCGAAGCCCTGTTTTACGACAGCATCGTCAAAGGCGCTTCGCTGCAAGCAGGCCTGCAAAACGCTTTGGAAGAAGCGCTGGTCAAGCTGCCGATTCCCAAAGTTATGCAGTACCAGTTGGAAACCGACTGTGAGCTGCCGGGCTGGAGCAGCGTGAACTTTGTGCGCCCCGCGCACAGCCTGATCGCGCTGCACGGCAGCACCGTGGTGCCGGTCAAAGCGCTGGGCTTGACCGCGGGCAACAGCACCCAAGGCCACCGCTTTGAGGCCAAGGTCTCGCCCGTGGTCTTGTCGCACGCCGACCAATACGACGAAGTGCTCA
>NZ_CAMBNZ010000051.1 GCF_945869175.1 Limnohabitans sp. Rim8
CGAGTTCGCCGCTCATCACCCGCTGCATGGCGGGTTGGTAGCCTGCCCGCCAGGCCAGGGCAAAGGCGTCACCATCCACTTGGGGGTACAGGGTCTGCATCTCGCGCACGATGCTGCCATGCCAATCGACGACGGTTCCAAAAATATCAAACGCCAGAACCTGGACGCTGTCGGGGGCGAATTGAGGTGTATGCATGGCAACATTGTTTCATGCACCGGCACAGTGGCTGTCACCCAAAGAGCAGACACGCTGCGCTGTTGACGTTATGGTCAAGGATTGTTGAAAAGAGAACCAGCGATGAGTGACCCTGACGACCGCCAACCTTATGCCAAACCCCAGCCCTGGGGCATGTCTCCGGACATGGTCATCCCCGATGTGGACACCGATGATGAGCGCCTGTGGGCGCCCATTGCCCCGGGCATCTGGTCAAGGCCTTTGCATTTGAACACCTCGGGTGGTTTTTACGTCCACCTGCTCAAGGTCAAACGCTCGGGCTTGCTGCAGCGCCACCGCCATTCAGGCATGGTGCACGCTTATGTGTTGCGCGGCAAATGGCTGTATCTGGAGCACGACTGGGTGGCCGAAACGGGCAGCTATGTATTTGAGCCCCCGGGTGAAACGCACACCTTGGTGGTGCCCGATGATTGCCAGGACATGGTCACCCTGTTCACGGTACACGGCGCGCTCATGTATGTGGACACACAGGGCAACGCCACGGGCTATGACGACGTGTTCACCCGCATCGAAAAATACCGCGCCCACTTTGAGACGGTGGGCTTGGGGGCGGATCATGTGAAAACCTTCATGCGCTGATCCTGAGGTCAGCGACAAAAAAACCGCCTCTGAGGGCGGTTTTTTTTGAGGACCTCACGCCCAGGTGAGGGCCGATATCAAAGCGGTTTCTTAAGCCAGTTGGCGATTTCGCCAATGATGCCCCGGCGGAAAGCCAGCACGCAGACCACAAAGATCACGCCTTGGATGATGGTGACCCATGCCCCGAATTGGGCGAGGTAGTTCTGCATGCTCACGATCACCGCTGCGCCGACCACTGGCCCAAACAAGGTGCCCAGACCGCCCAGCAGCGTCATCAAGACCACCTCTCCCGACATGGACCAATGGACGTCGGTCAGCGAGGCCAATTGGAACACCAGTGATTTGGTGGCTCCGGCGGTACCGGCCAAGGCGCCAGAGATCACAAAGGCGATCAGCTTGAACATGTCGGTGTCATAGCCCAGCGAAATCGCGCGGTCCTGGTTTTCGCGGATGGCCTTGAGAATCTGACCAAAAGGCGAATAAATGATGCGCCAGATCAAGGCAAAACCGGCCAGGAAGATGGCCAGCACAAACACGTACATGGCCGAGTTGTCGGACAAATCGAACACGCCAAACAACTTGCCACGCGGCACCGACTGAATGCCGTCTTCGCCACCCGTGAAGGGCGTTTGCAGGTAGAAAAAGAACACCATTTGCGAAAATGCCAAGGTGATCATGGCAAAGTAAATGCCTTGCCGACGAATCGCCAGCATGCCGGTGAGCAGCGCCAGCAAGCCTGAACAGGCGGTGGCGAACAACACCGCCAATTCGGGGTTCCAGCCCCAGACTTTGGCCGCATGGGCCGCGGCGTAGCCTGCGGTACCCAAAAACATGGCGTGGCCAAAAGACAGCAGGCCACCAAAACCGATAAGCAAATTGAAGGCGCATGCGAACAAGGCAAAGCACATGACCTTCATCAGAAAAATCGGGTAAACCCAGATGGGGGCGATCACCAGGACCAGCACCATGATGGCAAAAGCCACCCATTGGTGCGTGAACGACTGGGTCTTGAAGGAGGGCGTCGAGACTGTGGTCATGGTCTTACTTCTGCGTGCCAAACAAACCGGCGGGCTTGATCAGGAGAACAATGGTCATGATGATGAAAATCACCGTGCTGGAGGCTTCGGGGTAGAACACTTTGGTCAGGCCCTCGATCAGGCCCAGGCCAAAACCCGTGAGGATCGCGCCCATGATGGAGCCCATGCCGCCAATCACGACCACGGCAAACACCACGATGATGATGTCGGCACCCATGGTCGGGTTGACTTGGTAAATGGGTGCGGCCATCACACCGGCAAAAGCAGCCAAGCCCACGCCGAAGCCGTAGGTCAGGGTGATCATGCGGGGCACGTTGATGCCAAAGGCCTGCACCAGACTCGGGTTTTCGGTGGCGGCGCGCAAATAGGCGCCCAACTTGGTGCGCTCGATCACGTACCAGGTGGACAAGCACACCACCAGCGAAGCCACAATGACCCAAGCGCGGTACTTGGGCAGGAACATGAAGCCGGTGTTGTAAGCACCTTTGAATACTTCGGGCACAGGATAAGGCATGCCCGAAGAGCCGAATTCGTGGCGGAACAAACCCTGAATGATCAAGGCCAGACCGAAGGTGAGCAGCAGACCATACAGGTGGTCCAGCTTGTACAGCTTCTTGAGCATGGTGCGCTCAATCAGCATGCCGGTGGCACCCACCAGGATGGGCGTCACGATGAGCGACACCCAGTAGTTGATGCCCAACTTGGTGAGTGACAGGTAAGCCACAAAAGCGCCCAGCATGTACTGGGCGCCATGGGTGAAGTTGATGATGTTCAGCAAGCCGAAAATCACGGCCAGGCCCAGCGAGAGCAACGCGTAAAAAGAGCCGTTGATCAGCCCGATCAGCAATTGCCCAAAGAGGGCTTGCGAGGGTATGCCAAAGATTTCCATGATGATTCGACTTGCTTGAACAAACAGGTGTGGTTACTTCTTGACGAGTGGGCAATCGCTCTCAGCCAAGGGGCGGAAGGCCTCGTTGGCAGGGATGGTGGCCACCAGCTTGTAGTAGTCGTATGGGCCTTTGGACTCAGAAGGCTTCTTGACCTGGAACAGGTAGGCGGGGTGGATCTTGCGACCGTCAGGACGCACAGAGCCTTTGCCGAACAAAGGATCGTCGGTAGGCAGCTCTTTCATCTTGGCAGCGACTTTGGTGCCGTCATCGGTCTTGGCGGCGTCCACGGCCTTGAGGTAGTGGATCACGCTGGAGTAGACACCGGCTTGCACCATGGAGGGGTACTTGCCGCCTTGCGCTGCAGCAAATCGTTTGCTGAACGCGCGGGTGTTGTCGTTCAGGTCCCAGTAGAAGGTTTCGGTCAACATCAGGCCTTGAGCGATGTTCAGGCCCAGCGAATGCACGTCGGGCAAGAATACCAACATACCGGCCAGGTTTTGGCCGCCTTTGGTGATGCCGAACTCGGCCGCTTGTTTGATCGAGTTGGTGGTGTCACCGCCCGCGTTGGCCAAGCCAATGATCTTGGCTTTGGAGGCTTGAGCCTGCAGCAAGAAAGAAGAGAAGTCTTGGGTGGGGAATGGGGTGCGCACTTTGCCCACCACCTTGCCGCCGTTTTTGAGCACCACAGCTTCGGTGTCACGCTCCAAGGCGTGGCCGAAAGCGTAGTCGGCGGTCAGGAAGAACCAGGTGTCACCACCGCTTTTGACAATGGCTTTGCCGGTGCCGTTGGCCAGCATCCAGGTGTCATAAGCCCAGTGGATGGTGTTGGCGTTGCAGGCTTTGCCGGACAGGTCGGCCGTGGCAGAGCCAGAGTTCACATGCAGTTTGCCTTTGTCGCTGGCAATTTTGGCCACCGCCAGACCCACCGAAGAGGTGGGTACGTCGGCGATCATGTCGACTTTGTCGGTGTCAAACCATTGGCGAGCAACGTTGGAGCCGACATCGGGTTTGTTTTGGTGGTCAGCGCCCACGACTTCGACTTTCAAGGTGCTTTTGGTGGCCTTGATGTAGTCTTCGACGGCCATTTTGGCCGCGGTCAAGGAGCCGGGACCGGTGATGTCGGAGTAAAGACCCGACATGTCGTTGAGCACGCCGATCTTGACGATGCCGTCAGAGATTTGGGCTTGTGCGCCGCCAGCGAAGGCGGCCATGGCGGCCAAAGAAAGAAGTTTGCGTTTCATCGTGTTGTCTCCAGTTAGAAAAAAAAATCAGACGCCCAGGTACTCGTGCAACATGCCCATCTTGGAGGACAGTTCTTGCGAACTGAAGGTCTCCACCATCTGGCCATGCTCCATCACGTAAAACCGGTCGGCCAGCGGCGCGGCAAACCGGAAATTTTGTTCCACCATGATGATGGTGAAGCCTTTGGCTTTGAGGGCCGTGATCATGCGCGCCAAGGCTTGCACAATGACGGGGGCCAGGCCTTCGGAAATTTCGTCGAGCAACAAAAAGCGCGCGCCGGTGCGCAGGATGCGCCCCACGGCCAACATTTGCTGTTCACCGCCGGACAGACGTGTGCCCGGGCTGTTGCGTCGCTCCAGCAGGTTGGGGAACATGTCGTAGATTTCTTCGACCGACATGCCGTTGGGGGCGATGACAGGGGGAAGCAAGAGGTTTTCTTCGCACGTCAGGGCCGAGAAAATGCCGCGCTCTTCGGGGCAATAGCCCAAACCCAGTTTGGCGATCTGGTGTGGTGCCCAGTTCACGGTTTCTTGGCCGTGGATGGTGATGGAGCCGGTGCGCCGACCCACCAGGCCCAAGATGGATTTGACCGTGGTGGTGCGGCCTGCGCCATTGCGCCCCAAAAGCGTCACCACTTCGCCTTCGTTCACCGTGAGGTCCACCCCATGCAGGATGTGCGACTCGCCGTACCAGGCTTGCAAGTTGCTGATGCGCAGCATTTCTTTGGGCTCAGCCATGGGCTCCCTCCAGCTGGTTGTCGGTGGTGCCCATATAAGCTTCAAGGACTTGGGGGTTCTGCGACACCACGGCGTAAGGCCCTTCCGCAATCACTTGACCGCGTTGCAGCACACTGATGGTGTCGGCAATTTTGGACACCACGTTCATGTTGTGTTCCACCATCAAGACGGTGCGGTTGGCACTGACTTTTTTGATCAGTTGTGTGACACGGTCCACGTCTTCGTGGCCCATGCCTTGTGTGGGTTCGTCCAGCAACATCAACTCAGGCTGCATGGCCAAGGTGGTGGCGATTTCAAGGGCGCGTTTGCGGCCATAAGGCAATTCAACAGCTGTCAGGTCGGCCATGCTGCCAAGATCCACTTGGTCGAGCAGGGCCATGGCCTGGTCGTTGAGTTGGTTCAGGCTGCGCTCGGACCGCCAGAAATGCATCGAAATGCCGGTGGCCCGTTGCAAACCAATTCGCACGTTCTCCATCACCGTGAGGTTGGGAAACGTGGCCGAAATTTGGAAGGACCGCACTATGCCCCGCCGCGCCACTTGTGAGGGTTTTTCGGAGGTGATGTCGTGGCCATTGAACACAATCTGCCCCTTGGTGGGGATCAGGAACTTGGTCAACAAATTGAACACGGTGGTTTTGCCGGCGCCGTTAGGGCCGATCAGTGCATGGATTTGCCCGCGTTTGACACGCAGATCCACACCGTTGACCGCCACAAAACCCTTGAACTCTTTGGTGAGCCCATGGGTTTCGAGAATGATTTCGTCAGCCATTGAATTTTTACCTGGACAACAAAGAATAAATGACAGCCGCATTCTGTGTCCTGCACACCAGACCGCGTACATGGTTATCCCGCGGTTCTGTCTCTTGCGCGACGAAATATTCATCTGCCCCATGAGATCTGCCAATTTTCGGGGCTGTTGAAGCTCAGATGCCGGGGCAAAGCCCTTGCTGAAAGAAGGCCTTGACCTATTGATGCTCAATATTTGGTACTCAAAACATCACCATGCCGCCGTCCACATGGATGCTCTGGCCGGTCATGCCGCTGGATTCTGCCGATCCCAAAAACACCGCCAGGCCAGCGATTTCTGTGGGGTTCAATATGCGCCCCAAGGGCACACGGCTCAGTGCAGCCTTGACCAGTTCTTCGCCTGTCATGCCCGAGCTGTGTGCCACTTGGGCTTTGAGTTCTTCCACCATGTCGGTCTGAATGAAGCCCGGACAAATCGCATTCACGGTCACGTTGTGAGGGCTGGCTTCGAGCGCCACGCAACGGGTGATGCCCACCACGGCATGCTTGCTCACGTTGTAGGCGCTTTGGTTGCGCGAGCCCCATTTTCCAGCCGTCGAGGCCATGTTCACGATGCGCCCATGCCGGCGTGCCTGCATGCCCGGCAGCACCGCTTGCATGAAGTGAAGCACACCAAACAGGTTCACATCGAGCAGGTCCTGAAAGTCCCCCGGTGTGTAGTCCAAAAAAGACTTGGCACGGTAGACGCCGGCGTTGTTGACCAACACATCCACACGGCCGAAGTGCTGTTCCACCTGCTTGACGGCGGCAAAACAGGCATCGCGGTCGCGCACATTCAGGCTCAGCGTCAAGATTTGCTCAGCCGGTAAACCCAAGCTGTCCTGGACCTCTTGCAGCCGTGCCATGTCGGTGGCGATCAGGCACAAGCGGGCCCCTTCGGCCGCGTAGGCCTCAGCGATGGCCCGGCCAATGCCCCGACTGGCCCCAGTGATGATGGCGACTTGTTCGTCGAGGCGGTGGGCCATGGTCAATCCTTGTGTGCGCACTTTAGATGAGCGCCGCGCGTTTGCGCGGGTCGGCCGGTGGGCTGTGGTCATCGTGCGGTTTGGCAAGCGCTTTGCGCAGCACCGCCAGATAGCCCGGGGCCAGTTCCATGCGCGGGCCAAAGCCTTGCCCGATCAACATGCGGTGGGCCGCAGGCAGTTTCCAGCAGGGGGTAAATACAAACAAGTGGTGTTCCAGGTGGTAGTTGACCCAGTACGGCGCCAACACCATGCGCATGCCCCAGTTTGTCAAAGTGGTGCGCGTGTTGCGCAGCCGGTCATCGTTGTCGCCCACCACCGCATGCTCGGCGATGTTGCGGATGCGGCTGATGACTTGGTACCAGGTCAGCAATGGCAGCAACCACAAGGCAAAGTAGGCCCACCACACCCCGGCAGCCGCGGTGACTGCCAATATCAAGAGGTTGGTGAATAAAAAATGCTTTTCCTGGCGGGCCAGTTCAAGCCAGCGCTGGACACGGCGGGGGTCATCGCCCATTTCATGACGGAAGGTTTCCATGCGCCGCTGGTAGCCTGTGATGCCCAAAATGTCTCGGCGCATCTTGCGCCAGAAACTGGCCTTGCTGATCGGAAACGGGGCCGACAGGACCAGGTCAGGGTCTTCTTTTTGTTGGGTATGGCGGTGATGACTCAGGTGATAAGGGCGGTACAGCGTGAGGCTGGCGCCCACAGGCCAGCCACACAAAAAAGCACCGACGGTGTCGTTCAGTCGGGTGTTCTTGAACAAGGCCCGGTGCGCCGCATCGTGCATCAAGATCGCCAGGCCCAACTGCCTGCCGCCAATGAGCACAACGGCCACAACGAAGCTCAAGGGGTTGGGCCACGCGATGAAAAACGCCATCGCCAGCGCAATCACCCCCCAAGCGTGCAACACCAGATATGCCCCCATCCAGTCCGAGCGTTCACGTAAAAATGCGTCTTGCTCGGGGCTCAAGATGGGTTGGGTGTCGACGATCATGACAAATCCATGGGCAAAGTGCACATCTTGGACCTGTTGATCTTCACAAACAGTCACAGTCGTGACGGCTTAATGCTGGCGCAGAGACGGGCGTCGACGTGTTCTGAAAAGGGCTGTCAAAAAGAACCTGACTCGACAGCGTTCACAGGCGATTTAGCGCTGACCGTCGTGGACCGAAACAGCTTCCTTGGTCAAGCCACCCAGCCGCGAGTGAATGCGGCCACCCGTTCCCATGACCAAGGCAAACAAAATTTCATTAGGCCGAGGGGCATCTTGAATGCCCACTTCCATGCTGTTGAAGTGGCTGCGCACATAACAAGCGTGGATGTAATGCACGGGCACCATCAGGCGATACCCCGCGCTGGCCACCGCCTTGCTGGCCGGCACGATGGCTTTAGGGTTGCCCAACAACGATCGCATGGCCCAGCCCCCGGCTTCGTGCCAAACGGCGCCGTGTTCCATCTCCCCATTGACGCCCACGATGGCGGCTTTGCTGTAAACCTCGATGTTGTCTTTGCCCAGTGTGTCGATCAACTCTTGTGCCAACACTGTGCCCAGCGACCTGAGCTCGGCCATGAAATGCATGAGGTCCGGCGCATAGGTGCCTGCATAGGGGTTGTGAATGACAGCGCATGCGGCGGCCAGCTTCAAAGGCTGGTCGGTCACGGGGCCGCCCTCGTGGTAAGTGGTTTCAATGGTGAGGCTTCGTTTGCGTATCTGAATCAGTGACATCTTGAACTTTCAAAAAAGGCGGGTGCGTTGCCTTTGGCTGCGCTGGCAATAAGGTGCCCGTTGGGGTCAGGCGCCCGCAACCCGCTGAGGGACTTAGTTTTTCGGTATTTTGGCGTCGTTCACCACTTGAATCCATTTTTGGGTTTGTGCGGCCACCATGTTGCGCATCTCATCCGAGGTGCTGCCGCGCACCTCGCCGCCCATGTCCTCCAGGCGCGTTTTCACAGCGGGCACCAACAGCGCTTTTTGCAACTCGGCGTTCAGGCGGTCAATGACGGGTTTGGGGGTGCCTGCAGGCGCCATCAAACCGGCCCATGACTGAACGTCGTAGCCCGTCACCCCTTGCTCCGACACGGTCGGCACATCGGGCAGCCCCTGCCAGCGCTGAGGACCGGTGGTCGCAATGGCGCGAAGCTTGCCCGATTTGATGTTGGCCAGCACCGCTGTGGGCGGGGCAATGATCATCGGAATTTCTCCACCCAACAGCGCTGTCAGCGAAGCGGAATCGCCTCTGAAGGGCACATGCAGCAGCTTTGTTTTGGACGTGCTTGCGAGCAACTCGCCCGCCAGATGGTGTGTGGATCCGATACCCGCTGTCCCATAGCTCAATTCGGTTGGGTTGGCTTTTGCTGCGGCCAGCAATGCCGTCAGGTTCGGATACTTGCTGTTCGCCGGAACCACCACCAAGAAAGGAAAGTAAGTGATGGTGCTGACCATTTCAAAATCCTGCACCGTGCGGTATGCCAGATTATTGAACAAGGCCCCAGCAACGGCATGCCCACCGGTGGCCAACAGCAAGGTGTAGCCATCGGGCCTGGCTTTGGCGACGGTGGTGGCAGCAATGGTTCCGCCTGCGCCGGCTTGGGCCTCGACCACGATGGATTGGCCAAGACCTTTGCCCATTTCCAGGCCCACAGTTCGGGCGATGTTGTCGGCGTTGCCACCGGGAGCAAAACCTTGCATGACCTTGATGGGCCGGTCGGGATAGGCTTGTGCCGGCGCGGCCCCTGGGAGTGCCAAGGCGGTGATGGTCAGTGTGACCAGAAGTTGTCGACGAAGCATGGTGGTCTCCTAGTTATAAATGGTTCACTGTCAAATTCATGGTTTGAGCTGTGGGTCATGGGTGCATGACCAGCTTTCCACTGACAAGACCTTGGTCTAGCAAAGCGTGGGTTTTTTGGACCTCGCTGAGCTTAAAAATTTGGGGTGACGAAAAGCTGGCGCGCTGCTGAGCCAACAGGTCGATGGCGTTGTTCATCAGTCCGCGTCGTGTGTCACGGTCTGCGTCAAAGGTGTGCATTGAAAAACAACGAATGGCCAGGCTTTTCTCCAGCAATTGGCGCATCACTTGGAAGGTGTCTTCGGTTGGCGGACCTTGCACGATGTTGTAGGACACCAGCGTGCCAAAAGGTGCCAGGCTTTTGAGCCCATCGACCAAACTTTGTCCACCCAAGTGATCGAACACCAGATTCAGCCCTTTGCTCTTGGTGATCTGCGCAAGGCGCTCTTTCGGTGTTTCGTCGTCGGTACAAATGACGTGGTCAAAGCCATGGGCCAATGCAAATTGCGCTTTGTCACGGCTTCTGCTGGTGCCAATGGTGACAAAGCCCTTAAGCTTGGCCACTTGGCACAACATCCCCGCCACGCCACCCGAAGCTCCGGTGATCAATACATGGGGTGCTTCGCATGTCATGGGGCCAGCACTCTGCAGGAGTGCCAAAGCCAACTGCAAATTGGGCAGGCTCACCGCATCGTCAAAAGAAACAGTGTCTGGCAATCGGTAGGGTGCATCTTCGGGTACCACGATGGCTTCTGCATAACAACCGCCTCGTTGGGGCAACTCACGGGCGCTGACCAAAACGCGGTCACCCATCTGCCATTGCGTGACCCCC
This sequence comes from Limnohabitans sp. Rim8, assembly GCF_945869175.1. Classification (GTDB taxonomy): domain Bacteria; phylum Pseudomonadota; class Gammaproteobacteria; order Burkholderiales; family Burkholderiaceae_C; genus Limnohabitans_A. Next base: position 10,111 of record NZ_CAMBNZ010000051.1, read on the forward strand.
TCGCCCACGGCATCCACCACACCGGCCAATTCGGCACCGGGTATTGCGGGCAAGGGTGGCATCCATTTGTAGGTGCCTTTGCGGATCAGAACATCGGGCCTGCCCACGCCAATCGCGCAGGCTTTGACGCGAACCTGTCCAGGACCTGGCAGCGGATCGGGCAGATCCACTTCGATCAGGTTTTCAGGTCCGCCAGGCACCTGGACTTGAATCGCTTTCATGTTCAGGCTTGTGCCACGATCGGGTTGACCAAGGTACCGATGCCTTCGATTTCCACTTCACAGACATCGCCCGGCTTCATGAACCACTGGGGCTTTCGGCTCCAGCCCACGCCAGCGGGCGTCCCCGTGATGATCACATCGCCTGGCACCAGCGTGAAGATGGTGGAGGCGTAGCTGATGAGCTTGGCAATCGGGAAAATCATGTGCCCGGTGTGGCTCGACTGCACCACTTCGCCGTTCAGGCGGGTGATCAGCTTCAGTTCTTGGTTGGGCGCGATTTCATCGGCGGTGACCATCCAGGGGCCAAAGCCTCCGGTGGACTCAAAGTTCTTGCCCGATGCGATTTGCTTGGCGTGGAACTGCCATTCGCGGATGCTGCCATCGTTGTAGCAGGAATAGCCCGCTACATGGTCAAACGCATCGGCTTCAGAAATGTTGCGGCCTTCTTTGCCAATGATCACGGCCAATTCGCCTTCCCAGTCGAGCGAACCAGAGACCTTAGGACAAATGATGGGCTGACCGTGCGCGACTTGCGAGCGCCATACGCGCAGAAAAATAGGAGGCTCTTCGGACAGTTCGCGGTGCATGCCTGCTGCCAACACTTCTTGGTGGTGGTCCATGTAGTTGCGCACAGCACACACGATCTTTTCCGGTTTGGGAATGACCGGCAAAAATGTGATGTTGCCCATGGCAATGGACGTTTTTTGTTGGGCTGCATCGTGCTGCGCTTGCAGGTAAGCGCCGGAGGCAATGTAGTCGGTGAGCGTGGCAAATTGCGGCATCGCTTGGCCCAGATCCACCACGGTGTCGGGGCCTGTCACGGCACCCCAGGTTTCGCGGCCTTGGTGAACGAAGGAGAGTAATTTCATGGGAGTTCCTAGGGTGAAATGGATTTAGATTTTTTGAGCGAATTGCGCTTGCCATTGGTCAATCGGCATGAAGCTGGGATCACTGCGGCAGATCGCTTCGGTTTCGCGCAAGATGGTGTCGTCGTCTTGGCTCAGATCGAGCGGATCGCCGTGTGGTTGTGAAATGTAGAAAGGCATGTCAATGTAGGTTTCCACCGTGTTGCCCTCCGGATCTGCAAAGTAAACCGACAGCGCATTGCCGTGGTTCATGGGCATCACCTTGGTCGCACCCAAGGCCGTGGCTTTGTCACGTAAATCGCGCAATGTCTGGATGGAGGGCACTGCAAAAGACAGTTGCATCACCGTGCTGAAGGTGGCCTCTGGCGGACGGCCGCCAGCGATGACCAACTGGTGGTGTTGGTCGGGTGTTGAACTCAAAAAAACCAAGGGGGCTTTGAAGGTTTTGCCTACCCCTCGGTCATTGATCACCATGCCAAAAACCGAGGTGTAAAAGTGCACCATTTTTTCGACATCCCAGACATAGATGCCGAAATGAGAAGGGGTCGGTTTTGTGACTTGCAGCATGGGGTCTTTGGGTTGAAGGTTAAAAATCAGGTGCGATTTTTTGGCATCAGTGCAAAAGCGGCCAACACATTGGTTTGCGTGCCGGCAATGTGTTCGCTGAGCATTTGGCTTGCAGTGGCCGCATCGCGCCGTACCACGGCTTTCATCAGGGCACGGTGCTCGGCGTCTTTCTTTTTGAGCACGGTTCTGTTGCGTGCGGCAAAGTGCCGATACCGCTCGGCTTGGTCAAACAGGCTTATGCTCCAGCTCAGTTGCCGCTCAGAGGGGCAGGCGGCGATCAGGGACATGTGAAAGTCCCGGTGGCGCTGGCTCCACTCGGCGTCGAGGACGACGGGCCCTAGTGGCAGGCGAGACTCTATTTTTTCGAGGCGGTGAAAGCTCGCCACAATGTTTGCTTCCCAAGCATCATCACCGTGTTGTATCGATTCGCGCAGCGCAGTCACGTCGAGCAGCAGGCGCATTTTGGTAATGTCGGCCAGATCGTCTGGCGATATGGCTGCCACCCTGAAGCCGCGACGCTCGTCCGCCTTGACCAGTCCCTCTTGTACCAAACGGTTCAGAGCTTCGCGCAGTGGACTGCTGGAGTACCCGTACAGGGATTGCAAAGTGTCCAGTTTGAGCTTGGTTTCGGGTGCGTGCCGACCCGACAAAACATCTTGTCGAAGCACCTGGAATGCTTGTTCAGAGACGGTGGTGTTGGGTGTGATTCCTTGCATGATTTACAAATTGTGCACAAAAATCAGATTGTGCGCATTCATGCTAACCCTAGGCTGCAAAGCCATGGGCGTCGTTCAGCGGCTAGGGGTGCGACCGTCAGTGGGTCGATTCAGCACAACCGGGATTCATTTGCCGATGCAAAAACTCGAAAAGATCACGCCCAGCAAGTCATCGGCGCTGAACTCCCCCGTGATCTCGTTCAGGGCGTTTTGGCCCAGGCGCAGCTCTTCGGCCAGCAGGTCCAGGTTTTGCGCTCGGGCGGACAGATGGGCGTCGGCCAGATCCAGATGTTCACGCACCCGGTGCAGCGCTTGCACATGGCGCTCGCGGGCCATGAACAGGCCTTCGCTGGCTTGCTGCCAGCCGGCTTGTTGCAGCAGTTGCTGGCGCAGGGCTTGCAGGCCTTCGCCTGTGCGGGCGGACAAGGTCAGGCCCGATCGATTGGCCAAGCCCTTGGCCGCATCTGCCTTGTTCCACACGTCGATCACGGCGATGTTGGCGGACAAACGGGTTTTCAAAGCGGTGGCAATCTCGGCATCGGCGTTGTCGTATTCGGTCTGGCCCGTGCGTGTCAGGTCGTGCAAAAAAAGCACCGCATCTGCGTTGTCGATCTGGCCCCAAGCGCGGGCAATGCCGATTTGCTCCACCTCGTCCACGCCTTCGCCTTGGCGCAGTCCGGCGGTATCGATCACATGCAGTGGCACGCCTTCGATTTGAATGGTTTGCTGTACCACATCGCGTGTGGTGCCCGCAATCGGTGTGACGATGGCCAGCTCGGCCCCGGCCAGCGCGTTGAGCAGCGAGCTCTTGCCTGCATTGGGCTGCCCGGCAATCACCACCTTGATGCCTTCGCGCAGCAAGGCGCCTTGCTTGGCTTTGCCCAGTACCGCCATCAGTGCCACTTGCAAGCGCGTCAGTTGCCCTTGTGCGTCGGCTTTTTGCAGGAAGTCAATTTCTTCTTCCGGAAAATCCAAGGTCGCTTCCACCAGCATGCGCAGGTGAATCAAGGCGTCGCGCAGCACATGGATTTCTTTGGAAAAATCACCGGCCAAAGACCGGCTGGCGCTGCGTGCCGCCGCTTCGGTGCTGGCGTCGATCAGGTCGGCAATCGCCTCGGCTTGCGCCAAGTCGATCTTGTCGTTCAAAAAAGCGCGTTCAGAAAATTCGCCCGGCTGCGCCACCCGCAATCCGGCCAAACGTGGCAGACCGGTGGCGGGGTCAATTTCGGCCGCCGCCTGCACGCAACGCGCCACCAGCAACTGCAGCACCACAGGGCCACCATGGGCTTGCAGCTCCAGCACGTCCTCACCCGTGAACGAGTGCGGGGCCACAAAGTGCAAAGCCAGGCCATGGTCAATCGGGCTGCCATCGGCATCGGCAAAAGGCAGGTAGCTTGCCTCGCGCGGCTGGAGCTGACGCCCACACAGCACCTGAATCAGCGAAGACAGATGGCGGCCCGACACCCGCACAATGCCCACTGCGCCACGGCCTGGTGCGGTGGCGATGGCGACGATGGGCTCTTGGTGTCTGGCGAGCATGGGCAGTTGCAACCGGGGTAGATGGGGAGAGCCAATGGCCAAAAAAAGGCCGCTTTCGCGGCCCTTCGGGGTTACTTGAAGGATGGCAGATTGAACTGCGGCGGTACGCCCATGCGGGTGTTGATCATCCACTGCTGAGCGATCGACAAGATGTTGTTGGTGATCCAGTACAGCACCAAGCCGGCCGGGAAGAAGAAGAACATCACCGAAAAGATCATGGGCATGAACCACATCAACTTGGCTTGCATCGGGTCTGGTGGCGCGGGGTTGAGCGCTGTTTGCAGCAAGGTGGTCAATGTCATCACGATCGGCAAGATGAAAAAAGGATCGGGCGCTGAAAGGTCATTGATCCACAAGATCCACGGGGCGTTGCGCATTTCCACGCTGGACAACAGCACCCAGTAAAGTGCAATGAACACCGGAATTTGAACCATGATCGGGAAGCAGCCACCCATCGGGTTGACCTTTTCTTCTCGGTAAATGCGCATCATCTCTTGCTGCATTTTTTGCGGATCGTTTTTCAAGCGCTCACGCATTTCCATGATTTTGGGGTTGATGGCCTTCATCTTGGCCATGCTGGCGTAAGCCTTGGCGTTGAGCCAGTAAAAAGCGATCTTGAGCAAGAGCACCAGCGCCACGATGGACCAGCCCCAGTTCTGGATGAAGCTGAACAGCTTGTCGAGCAACCAGTACAAAGGCTTGGACAGCATGGCCAACCAGCCATAGTCCTTTACCAAGTCCAGGCCGGGCGCCAAAGCTTCAAGCGCCTTCTCCTCTTGAGGGCCGCTGAACAATTGAGCGCTCACGCTTTTGGACTGGCCAGGCGCCACATCGGCCAAGGGTGTGATCATGCCCACAGCGTACAAATTGGTATCGACCTTGCGCACGAAGTTTTCGCGCTGAATGCCATCTGCCAGCAGCCAAGCGGTTGCAAAGTAGTGTTGCACCATGGCCACGTAGCCATTGGGCGAGCTCTTGTCGATTTCGGCCTTGTTCTTCTCGATGTCGCTGAACTCAACCTTTTGGTACTTTTTGGCCTCGGTATACACAGCAGGGCCTGTGAAGGTCGAATAGAACGACGATTCGCCCGCAGGCTTGTTGCCATCACGCACCAATTGCATGTACAGCTGTGGTGACACATTGGCCGTGCCGGTGTTGACCACTTCATGCTTCACACCAATCGCGTAGTTGCCGCGCTGCAGGGTGTAGGTCTTGATCAACTTCACACCGTTTTGCGCATCCGACTCGAAGCGCAAGGTCAATTCGTTCTGGCCGTCTTTCAGGCTGCGTTCACCGCTGAACTTCATGGGCGATTTGTGCGTCGGAAAGTCGCCGCCAATCAGGCCGGTTTGCGCCACATAAACGCGGCTGCTGCTCTGGTCAAGAAATACAAAAGGCTTGGTGCTGTCGACAAAATCAGCGTGTTGGGTGAATTCGGTACGCACCAAGGAGCCGCCTTCGGAGTCAAAGCTCAGCTTGAGCACATCGGTGTTCACTTCGATGGTCTCGCGGGCCCCAGCCGTGACAGCGGGCACAGACGAGGGCACTTGGCCCGGTGTGGCTGCCACCGCTGCGGGGGTGGCTGTGGGCACAGCGTTGGCACTGGCCGCAGGTGCTGCCGCCTCTTTGGCGGGAGCCGCAACTTCCGGTTTCGGAAAGAAAGTGGCCTTTTGGCCGTTGTACAACTGCCATTGGTCCCACAACAGAACCATTGAAAAACCAAAAATCACCCAAAGGATGGTGCGGCGGATATCGTTCATGGGGTCTTCTTTGACGAAGTAGGAGGAAACAATGCAGAGAACAAGCGGGGTGCTTGTGAGGGAACAGGGTCGTGACCACCGGTACACCAGGGACCACAACGCACCAAACGGTGAACGGTCAGGTAAGCGCCTTGGGCGGCACCATGCTGTTCCAAGGCTTGCAAAGCATAGGCCGAACACGTGGGCTCAAAACGGCAGGACGATCCCAACCAAGGGCTCAGCAGCAAGCGGTAGCCGCGCACCATACCCATCAATAAGCGCTGGATGATCATGCGCTGACCTCCATGGTGGGGGGCCGGACTGCGCGCTCGAACAACTGCATCAGCTCCAGGCGGACGGCCAGTTTCAGAGGTTCAGACGAGGCACTGATGAATTGCTCGCGGTCAAACGTGGTGCGCAAGCGAACCACATGAGCGGCCGCAGGCAGACGATCACCAAAGTGCTCGCTCACGTTGTAGATTTGGCGTTTGATGGCATTGCGCGTCACAGCTCGCCGTGCCCAGCGTTTGGGCACCATGGCACCCAGCCAAACATCAAAAATGCCAAAAAGGGCCTGTTCCGGTGAAGGTGCAGGCCCGACTTGTTTGGCAGAAGGCAAGGAAATGTCTGCAGGCGGAGTCAATGTCAGGCGGTGCAACACAAAATGCGCAGTACGCGAAACTGTTCCACCCGCCAGGGCGGCCTGAAACTGTGGGCGTGTTTTTAAACGCTGCACGATGGCCAAACCCTGAGATCAACCGGCTGCCGCGGCGACAGGCCACAGCCACACGGTCGAAAAGGCATTAGACAGCCAGACGCTTGCGACCTTTGGCGCGACGCGCATTGATCACAGCGCGACCGCCACGGGTTTTCATGCGAACCAGGAAGCCGTGGGTACGGGCGCGACGTGTCTTGGAGGGTTGGTAAGTGCGTTTCATGACTGTTCCTTAGTACCCAATGCCATGAATCGGCTTTGGGCGAAACCCAAGATTATCGCAAACTTTCGGGCGCTCGGCAAATAATCCGACTTTTGCATTTCGGGTGTTCCCTGATCCCCATCAGAACCGATGTGGTTTATGATGGTATTCAGAACCCCCATCGGCATGTGGATAAGCTCTTGATAAGCTTGGTTTCCTTGTCGCCTCTTGTCTCAACTGTCCACAAAAAAAATACAACATGTCCGAGGGACCCACCCCAGAATTTTCGATGGATGCTGGCCAAGCTTTGTGGCAGGCCTGCTTGGACGAATTGTCCCGCGAGTTGCCCGAGCAGCAGTTCAACACATGGATCAAACCGCTCACCGCGCAGGTGTCGGAAGACCCATTGCGCATGACCTTGTTTGTGGCCAACCGGTTCAAACTCGACTGGATTCGCGCTCAATATGCGGGCCGTCTGGCGGCCATGCTCGAGAGCCTGCAAGGCCATCCGGTTCAAATAGAGTTAGTGATCACTCCGCGCGATGTCGGCATCAGGCCTGTGCGCCAGTCCACGCCTTCTTCGATGGGAAACGGACCTGAGCCGATCGATCTGCCCGAAGAGCCGGCAGCCAATACCTTTCGCAGCCGCCTCAATACAGCGCTGACTTTTGACAACCTGGTCGAAGGCACCGCCAACCGCATGGCGCGTGCAGCGGCCATGCATGTGTCGGGTTCCCCAGGGCATTTGTACAACCCCTTGTTCATTTATGGTGGCGTGGGTTTGGGCAAGACCCACCTGATGCACGCCATCGGCAACCAGCTGCTGGCCGATCGCCCGGAGGCCAAGGTTCTCTACATCCACGCTGAACAATTCGTCTCGGATGTGGTTAAGGCCTACCAACGCAAGACTTTTGACGAGTTCAAGCACCATTACCATTCGCTCGATTTGTTGCTGATCGACGATGTGCAGTTCTTTGCCAACAAGGACCGCACGCAAGAAGAGTTCTTTAATGCTTTTGAAGCGTTGTTGGCCAAAAAGTCGCACATCGTGATGACCAGCGACACCTACCCCAAGGGCCTGGCCGACATCCACGAGCGCTTGGTGTCGCGCTTTGATTCAGGCCTCACGGTGGCCATGGAGCCGCCCGAACTCGAAATGCGGGTGGCGATCCTGATCAACAAGGCCATCAGCGAAGGCAGCGAAATGCCCGAGGAGGTGGCATTTTTCGTCGCCAAAAACGTGCGCTCCAACGTGCGTGAACTTGAAGGCGCGCTGCGCAAAATTTTGGCCTATTCGCGTTTTAATCAAAAGGAAGTCTCCATCCAGCTGGCCAGAGATGCGCTGCGCGACCTGCTGTCAATCCAAAACCGACAGATCAGTGTGGAAAACATCCAAAAGACGGTGGCCGACTATTACAAGATCAAGGTCGCCGACATGTACAGCAAGAAGCGCCCGGCCAGCATCGCCCGGCCGCGCCAGATTGCCATGTACCTCGCGAAAGAAATGACCCAAAAAAGCCTGCCTGAGATCGGCGAGCTGTTTGGCGGGCGTGACCACACCACCGTGCTGCATGCCGTGCGCAAGATCAACGCCGAACGCCAGCAAATGACCGAGTTGAACCAGCAGCTGCACGTCCTGGAGCAAACCCTCAAGGGTTGAGACGGCATGACGCTGCCATTGCCGCCCAGAATTAAGCGATTTGGCCCCACTGGGGCCCGATTTGGTCCCAAAAAAGGCGAAAATACAACTTGTTGTCCAAATCACGCCAGCCCCACGCTGTGGCATGAAAAATCACCAAAGGTAGACAAATGATCGTTCTGAAGGCCACCCAAGACAAATTGCTGTCGGTCCTGCAATCCGTGTCCGGCATTGTCGAACGACGTCACACACTGCCCGTGTTGGCCAACGTGCTGATCCGCAAAACCGGCCGCGCCGTGCAACTGACCACCAGCGATCTGGAAATCCAGATCCGCACCACGGCCGAGGTGGATGGCGACCCAGGCGACTTCACCACCACCGTGGGTGCCCGCAAGCTCATCGATATCCTGCGGACCATGCCCGCTGACCAGTCCGTCAGTCTGGAGTCCTCGCAAGCCAAGCTGATCCTCAAGGGTGGCAAGTCCAAGTTCACCTTGCAGACCTTGCCCGCAGAAGACTTCCCGCTGGTGCAAGAAGCGGCCAGCTTCGGCCCCGTGTTCAGCGTGCCGCAAAAAACCCTCAAGCAATTGCTGGGTCAGGTCTCGTTTGCCATGGCCGTGCACGACATCCGTTACTACCTCAACGGCATCTTGTTTGTGGCCGAAGGCAACCGTCTGAGTCTGGTCGCCACCGACGGCCACCGCCTGGCCTTCACCGCCGCCACGCTCGACGTGGAAGTGCCCACCAAACAAGAAGTCATCTTGCCGCGCAAGACCGTGCTGGAACTGCAGCGCTTGCTGTCGGACACCGACGGCGCGATCGAGATGCAATTTGCCAACAACCAGGCCAAGTTCAGCTTTGACGGCATGGAGTTCGTGACCAAGTTGGTCGAGGGCAAGTTTCCCGACTACAACCGCGTCATCCCCAAAGGCCACAGCAACAACCTGACCTTGGGCCGCCAAGCCCTGTTGTCTTGCCTGCAGCGCAC
>NZ_CAMBNZ010000052.1 GCF_945869175.1 Limnohabitans sp. Rim8
GCCATGCGCGTGAAGATGCTTGCTGCGACGGTTGTTGAGCCCGATATGGCTGCAAACATGGCTTGTGCCATCACAGTCGCCATCATCAGGCTTCCACGAATTTGACTGGTCAACTGAAAAGCAGCTTTGTACAGATCGGTGATGATCCCGGCTCGAGATGCCAAAGTGCCCATCAAAACAAACAAGGGAACAACGACAAAGTTGTAGTCACTTGCAAATGCGTAGGGCAGGGATTGGATGGTGGACAACAAAAAAGTGGATCCAACAGCATAAAAGATGCCAGCGATAGCAACGGTACCCACTGCGTAAGCGACAGGGACACCCAAACCCAACAGGCAAAGCATGGCTACAAAACCGATCAGTCCCGTAATCACGTGCTTTCCTTCAATGGTGAGGACGTGAAAATTTGCTGAGTCAATTGACCGATCATGGTCAGAACGCAAAGACTTGCGCCAATTGGGCATGCCAACTTCCAGGGCCAAATTGGAAAGCCTGAAGTGTCTGCCGAGACCTCAAAAATCATCACACTATTGATGGCTTGATGCCAGAGTCCGTAGGTGATCAAGCCAATAAATAAAAGGCCACAAAGGGTGCCAAGAAACGTGGTTGCTTTTTTGGTTTTATCCCCCATGCTGGATTCAAACAAATCCACTCGAATATGTTCATTGCCTCGTTGGACAGGACTGCAAGCCAAAAAAATGCTGCTTGCTAAAAGCGTCCCGGACAATTCAACTTTGTACGATAAATAAAAACCGAGCACATTGCCCATCACGATGTCTATCGCGCCTACGATCATCATCATGAAAACGGCACCAGCGCAGACCGCCAGTGCCGCTTTCTCTGTCCAATGAATCAATTTGTTCATTTGACAGTCATATCAATTGCGCGAGTTTGCAAAGCTTTGCGCAGCTTTCCTTTGCAGAGGAATCAATTCTTTGATCTTCTCGCCCATGCCGTCTTTCGTGGACTTGTCGACCCAGATTTGGATCATGTCAGGCGAACGCGTGATGAAATTTTGCAGATCTTTCATCTGAACGATGCTGCCACCTGTGGCTTTGAATTTGTCCATCGCATCGGCTTCGACTTTGGGCAGAGCTGCCAGGTCTTTTTGCATGGCTTCTTGAGCCACTTGCGTGAACAAGGTCTGCACCGAGCGTGGCCATGCGTTGTAGACCTTAGCAGGGACATACATCTGGAAGGTCGTGAAGGAGCCCGTATTCAAATCGGAAAGATAAGGGGCGACTTTTTGGAGGTCTGAAAAAGGCGTCCATTCAATCGGACCGAAGTTGCAATCGAGCGTTCCACGCTGCAGACCTTCACGGATTTCGGTCGCTTGAACCCGCGTTGGCACCATGCCATAAGCCTCCATCCAAATGGGCACATAGGCGCCGCCAACCGCTCTGACTTTCAATCCTTTGAGGTCGGCGGATGTGTTGATCGCCTTGTTGCAAAGCAGTTTGTAAGGGGAGGGTACCGTCCACTTGATGACTTTGAGGTTTTGAGCCTGAAGTTCATCAGTCACAGATTTTGTGGCATAGCTGGCACGTGCCAATTCAGAACCTGTCTTTGCATCAGCAGATACGCGATTGAGCAGGCCAGCCGAAACGGATGTCAATGGCAGTTCCGCTGCATGAACAGCTTGTGCGAACACGCCAATGTCAACTGCGCCATTTCCGACCAGGTTTTTAATTTCTGTGAGGCCACCCAGCTGTCCAGACCAGAAAATTTGAATTTTGATCTTTCCGCCAGATCGTTTTTCAATTTCTTCAGCAAACCACTTGTCCCATTCGGCACCCGGAAAGGTTTGCGCCAGAGGGTGTGCCATCTTCAATGACAAGGATGGGTAATCTTGGGCTTGCGAGGGTAGTGCAAGTGCCAGTGCAGCGCAGGTAAACAGAAAATGTTTCTTCATCGTTGACTCCTAGTCGTTTTTCAAAGTTGCCAAATGGCGGAAATTGATGTGTGCCCCTTCATGCTATCGATTGGAGTCTTGCAAAACAATCGTTTGGTTGTTGACTTTTTTAGGGGTTTACCCGCTTCCTCTTATTTTCGAAAGACTTCGCCACCAAGGCATCACGCTCAAGGCCACGCCATCAGCCCCCGCAGCCCCACCCCATAGCTTTCAAACCTTTGCTCGGCCCAACGCGCGCTGCTGTCAATGTTGTCGTGTTGGTGGCCGTGCACCGTGGTGCGCACGCCCATGCGGCGGGCCAGTTCGTCCAGTTGTGCAAAGCCGTGTTCGTGGTAGCCGGGCGCTTCGTGGGTGATGAGGATGTCGGCTTGCAGCGTGGCCAGTTGATCGACTTCGTCGGGGTAAATGCTTGACCAATGTTTCAGGGGTGCGCCTTCTTGCCAGCGGTCTTGGCTCGGGGTGAGGCTCGCGTGTTCTTCGCGGTTGCGAAACTTGGGGGTTTGACCGTCTTTGGGGTACCACACCGCGCCGCGAAAAATGCCGCCCAGACCGGCCATGCGGGTGCCGCAAGGCAGCGTGACCACGCGGCCATGGATGTTGCGGTCTGCCATTTCGCTGTGCCACACATTGGCAAAGTTGTCCGGGTGGTCGGTGTCGTGGTTGCCGTGGATGAACCAGACGCGTTTGTGGATGGCCGACAGTTCGATGTGCAACGGGCGCGCTGGCTCCAGATCGCCCAGCAAGACGACGGCGCGGGCATCGGTTTGCAGGGCCGCATCGATGATGTGCTGCCATTGGCCGTGGGGGTCGCCGCAAAAGAGGATGGGGCCGGGGTGCATGGGCTTGAGCGAATGAAGTTTCTTTCACATTGTGCAGGTCTTTGGGGCGCGGTTGGCAGGGCCTTCGGATAAGCTTGAACAGTTCCCCCGAATGCCCGCTGCCCCATCCATGTCCTCCATCGCCATCATCGACTTCGAAACCACGGGCATCTCCCCCAATATGGGCGACCGCGCCACCGAGGTGGCCATCGTCATGCTTGAGGGTGGGCAGGTGGTGGACCGGTTTCAGAGCCTGATGAACGCCGGGGTGCGGGTCAATTCTTTCATCACCCAGTTCACGGGCATCACCAACGAGATGGTGCAAGCCGCGCCCCCCGCAGAGCAGGTGATGCGCGAGGCGGCTCGCTTTGTGGCCGGGCGGCCCATGGTGGCGCACAACGCGGCGTTTGACAAAAAGTTCTGGCAGGCCGAGTTGGCCCGATGTGGGCAGGATGCGTCGCATCCTTATGCTTGCACCGTGTTGTTGTCGCGCCGCCTCTACCCGCAAGCGCCCAACCACAAGCTGGGCACGCTGGCGGCCCTGCATCATTTGCCTTCGTCAGGACGCGCCCACAGAGCCTTGGCTGATGCAGAGATGGCCGCGCATTTGCTGGCGCAGATGCAGCATGACCTCAGAACCCGCTACGGCTTCACCGAGCTCGACCACGCCTTACTGATGGGCCTGCAGCGCACCAGCCGGTATCAGGTGGGGGCATATTTGAAAGCCCGAGTGGGTGGCTTGAGATCATCCATATAGCCTGGACGGTCACTTGGGGCCCAGCACCCTTGTACTTCAACCCACTGGGCTTTTAAAAGATGGCGGTGTGTCCCGCAGGTAACTGTTGCCGTGCCGGTGAACAGGGCCCTTAGGGTTTTCCCCTTTTAGGCATGCGGTGAGCGGGTGACATACTGATTCAAGCAGCAAGAACACTATGGCTGCCGAGAAATTATTCACCCCATTCAGGAGACTCTCAAAATGTTGAAGACGAACAAACGCGCATTGCTCAAGGCACTTGGTGCCGTAGCTGTGGTGGCTGGCATGTCTGCCGGCCCGGCATGGGCGCAGGCCCCCATCGTCCTGAAAATGGCGCACGTCTACAACCCCGGCAACATCTGGTTTGAAACTGCTGAGGCGTATGCGAAGGCGGTCGAGACCCGCTCGGGTGGTAAGGTGAAAATCCAGATCGCGGCCAGCGGCTCAACTGGCGATTGGCCTGCCTCGATCGAAGGTCTGAAGATCGGTACCAACGACATCGTGCTGCAGTCCATCGGTACCCTCGACCGCTACAACCCGCTGCCCGGTCTGGAGGCCTATCCCTACTTGATCCGCGACCTGGACCACTTCAAAAAGGTTTACTTCGGTCCAGTCGGCGCCGAGTTCATTGAAGAGGTGGCCAAGAAAAGCTCGTTTCGCATCATCGGCGCGGGCTACCGCGGCGCGCGTTGGCTGACTTCGAACAAGCCGGTCAAGAATGTCAATGACATCAAGGGCCTGAAGCTGCGCGTGCCGCCGCTGAAGATGTACCGGATGACTTGGGAGATGCTGGGCGCCAGCCCTGTGCCGATGGGCGCTGCCGAGCTCTTCACCTCGATGCAACAAGGTGTGGTCGATGGTCAAGAGAACCCTTTGGAGTTCATCGATAACTTCAAGTTCAACGAAGTTCAAAAATACGCGATCGATACCCGTCACATCATCGGCGCGATGACCTGGATTTATTCAGATGCGCGCTTCAAGCGTTTGCCTGCTGACGTGCAGACCCTGCTCAAGGAAGAGGGCGACCGTGCCATGCTCGAGGCCAGCGACAAAATGGCAAAAATGGAGAGCGGTTTGCGTGACAAACTCACCAAGGCGGGCATGCAGTTCAATGACATCGACCGCGAGGCGGTGCGCAGCCGCCTGGGTGGTATCGCCAAGGAGTTCCCGGAACTCGCCCCCTGGGCGGCCAAGTTCGCGGCCGTCAAGTGATGCAGGCAGTCGGTGAGGCCGCGAAGGCGCGGCCTCCGAACGCTGCGATCGCCTGGGCAATGCGCATCGAGCGCACGCTTGACGTGATCTTGGGTCTGATGCTGCTGGCGGTCGCGCTGATCTTGTTCTACCAAGTGTTTGGGCGCTACGTGATCGGCCGAGCACCTGCTTGGACAGAGGAGATCTCGCGGATGTTGGTGGCGTGGATCGCCATGCTGGGCACTGGCGCATGCCTTCGCAATGGCGGTCATGTGTCGGTGGGGGCGCTGATCAATGCGGTGTCACCGCGCGTGAGGGTGGTGTTGCTGGCCTTGCGTGATGCGGCGGTGATGGCCACCGCTGGCGTGCTGGGCTGGGCGGGGGTGCGTTTTGCCATGCTCAATGCCGATCAGGAGTCTGCGGCGATGGAGATTCCGATGGGGATCCCCTATTCAGCCATGGCTGTTGGTGCTGTGTTGTTGGCGCTCGTCTTGGCGCTCGCGCGGCTAGGCGGACAAACGCCGGCTGTCGATTCGATCTTGCCGGTGGAGTGATACCCAGATGACGATGCTTGGTGTGCTGTTGCTGTCCTTGACAGTGCTGTTGCTTTTGGCGGTGCCGGTCGCGTTTGCGCTGGTGCTGTCGGCAACGATTGCGGTGGTGTTTGTCGGTGACATTGATCTGATGATCGTGCCCCAGCAGGTGTATCAGGGGCTGGACAGCTTTTTACTTTTGGCCATTCCCCTGTTTTTGCTGGCCGGGGAACTCATGTCGCAAGGCGGGATGACCGACCGTTTGCTGGGTTTTTGCAATGCCGTGTTTGGCCGTTTTCGTGGTGGACTGGCCATGACCAACGTGGCCTCGGCCACCCTGATGTCGGGCATTTCAGGATCGGCCATTGCCGACACTTCGGCGCTGGGCAAGGTGCTGATTCCCTCCATGATCAAGGCCGGTTATGGGCGGGGGTTTTCTGCCGCTTTGACGGCAGCCGCCAACGTGGTAGGGCCGATCATTCCGCCGTCCATCACGTTTTTGATGATCAGTGTGTTGACCAATTTGTCACCGCTCAAACTGTTCATTGCCGCCGTGATACCAGGCGTGCTTTACGCCAGCGCGATCATGGTTGTTGCGGTGGTGATCAGCAGGCGCCGAGGCTACCCGGCGGCGGAGGCGGTGAACCTGGCGGGCATTTGGCGTGAGTTCAAGCTGGCCTTCTGGGCATTGGCGATGCCGGTCTTTTTGATTGTGGGCATCCGTTCGGGCATCTTCAACGTGACCGAATCGTCAGCGGTGGCGGTGGTGTATGCGCTGCTGGTGGGGTTTTTCATTCACCGCGAGCTGAACTTGCGCAAGCTTTGGCTGGCGCTGGTGGGGTCCGCACGCGGTACGGCCGTCATCATGATCATTCTGGGAGGGGCTCAGGTGGTGTCATGGTTCCTGGCTTACGAGCAAGCACCGCAGCGCATTGCCGAATGGATGCTCGGCTCCATCGGCAACCCGATGCTGTTTCTCTTGCTGGTCAACGTGCTGCTGCTGCTGGTGGGTACTTTCATGGAAAACGGACCGTCTTTGGTGTTGCTGTGTCCGGTGCTCTACCCGGTGGCCGCCAAATTCGGCATTGACCCTTACCATTTTTCGATGATTGTCGGCATCAATTTGCTGATCGGTCTGATCACGCCGCCGGTGGCGATCAGCCTGTCCATTGGTTCGCTGATTGCCGGGGCGCGTTCGGACGAGGTCAATCGGGAAGTGTTGCCTTTCTTGGCCGCCGCCATCGGGGTGGTGTTGCTGGTGACCTTTGTGCCAGCGATTTCCTTGTGGTTGCCATCCGTGATCGGTGGGCGCTGAAAAGGGCGCACAGGCCGTTTATTTTTCGAGGGGTTCAGACATGTCTCGACGTTTTGATGGCCGTGTGGCCGTGGTGTGCGGAGCAGGCTCTGTGGGTCCCGGTTGGGGCAACGGCAAAGCGGCGGCGGTGCAATATGCCCGAGACGGGGCGACGATTGCGGCCATCGACATCGAGCTGGACGCTGCGCAGGCCACGGTGGACCTGATCCGCGCCGAGGGCGGCACAGCGCTGGCCTGGCGCTGTGATGTGACCCAGCGCGATGAGGTGAACGCGGTGATGGCCGAAATCGTGGCGCATTTTGGGCACATCGATGTGCTGCACAACAACGTGGGCTTGCCGGCCATGGGCACGATGGAAACCCTGACCGAGGGGGAATGGGATCACGCGATGGACGTGAACCTCAAGAGTGTGTTCTTGACTTGCCAGGCGGTGTTGCCCGTCATGGTGCGGCAGGGCAAGGGCGCGATTGTCAACATTTCATCGCTGGCGGCCATCCGTTATACCGGTTACCCCTATCCGGCTTATTACGCCAGCAAAGCGGCGGTCAACCACCTCACCGCGTCTATGGCGCTTGAATACGCGCGCCAAGGCATCCGGGTCAACGCCATCATGCCCGGCATGATGGACACGCCACACATTTACAAAGCCATTGCTGGGCAGTACGCCTCGCATGAAGAGATGGTGGAAAAGCGCCATGCGATGTGCCCCACCGGCCGCATGGGCACGGGTTGGGACATTGCCAAGGCGGCCGCCTTTTTGGCGTCCGACGAAGCCCAATACATCACCGGCCAATGCTTGGCCGTGGACGGCGGGTTCTCGATCCGGGTGTGAGTTGGTCGGCGTCAATTCAGAAGGCCAATTGCTGACAGCAACTTGCGCCTGATTGCTCAGACCAAGCCCAAAGGCAACGCCGTTTTGTAGCGCACCTGTTTGAGCGCAAAGCTGGAGCGGATTTTTTCGACGCCTGGAATGGGTGAGAGTTGTTCCAGGATGAAGCGTTCGAGCGCCGCCATGTCGCGCACCGCCACGCGCAGCAGGTAGTCGCTGTCGCCGGTCATCAAATAGCACTCCATCACCTCGTCGTGCCGCGCAATGTGCGCTTCAAAGTCGGCCAAGGTGGCCTTGCTTTGGGTTTTGAGGCTGATGGAGATGAACACCGTCAGGCCCAGCCCCAGCGCCGCCGCACTGGCCAGCGCCACGTAGCGCTGAATGACGCCGTGGCTTTCCAGTGCCTTGACGCGGGCCAGGCAGGGTGAGGGCGACAGGCCGATGCGTTTGGCCAGCGTCACGTTGGACAGCGCGCCATCGCGCTGCAACTCATCCAGTATTTTCAAGTCCAAGTTGTCCAGATTCATGTGCTGAATTCCTTTTAATTTCAGTATATTGTGCTTCAAAGTAGGGGCTTTGAGGTGCAAATACGCAGCACATGCGCCGCTTGTCTCTGTACAGTGAATGGCATGAACGCACCCTTTGAACCCCTGCTCCGCACCCTGATGAACACTGACGACATCGACCCCGAAGAAACCGCCGAGTGGCGCGATGCTTTGCTGTCGCTGATCGGCTCGCAAGGCCCAGAGCGGGCCCGGCAGATTTTGGACGAACTGGCCCGCGTCGCGCGGCAGCACCGCACCGGCTGGCAGCCTGAGCTGAACACGCCCTACATGAACACCATCGCCGTCGATGACCAGCCGGTGTTTCCGGGTGATCTGGCGACCGAAGAGCGCTTGGTGGCGATCATGCGTTGGAACGCGCTGGCCATGGTGGTGCGCGCCAACCAGGCCTATGGCGAGTTGGGCGGGCACATCGCCAGTTACGCCAGCGTGGCCGATTTGTTCGAGACCGGCTTTCACCACTTCTTTCATGCGCGCACGGAACAGCACAAGGGGGACTTGGTGTTCTTCCAGCCGCACAGCGCACCCGGTGTGTATGCCCGCGCTTTTCTGGAAGGCCGCCTCAGCGAGTCGGACCTGATGCACTACCGCCAAGAAATCACCGCGCCAGACAGTGGCGCACGGGGTTTGTCGAGCTATCCGCACCCTTGGCTGATGCCCGATTTTTGGCAGTTCCCCACCGGATCGATGGGTTTGGGGCCGATCAGCTCGATCTACCACGCGCGTTTCATGCGCTACCTGACGCACCGCCAGCTGCAAGACTGCAGCGCCCGCAAGGTGTGGGGCGTGTTTGGCGACGGTGAAATGGACGAGCCCGAGAGCATGAGCGCGCTCACCTTGGCTGCGCGAGAAAAACTCGACAACCTGGCGTGGGTGGTCAACTGCAATTTGCAGCGGCTCGATGGCCCGGTGCGCGGCAACGGCCGCATCATCGATGAGCTGGAAAAGCTGTTTGCCGGTGCAGGCTGGAACGTCATCAAGTTGGTGTGGGGCAGCGACTGGGACGGCTTGCTGGCGCGCGACACTTCAGGCGCTTTGCTGCGCGCCTTTGCCCACACGGTGGACGGCCAAATGCAGACCTTTGCCGCCAAGGACGGGCGCTACAACCGCGACAACTTCTTTGGCCAAAACGAAGAACTGGCGCGGCTGGTGCAGGGCATGACCGACGAGCAGATCGACCGCCTCAAGCGCGGTGGCCATGACATCGTCAAAATCCACGCCGCTTATGCCGCTGCGGCAGCGCACCGTGGTCAGCCCACGGTGATCTTGGCGCACACCAAAAAAGGCTTTGGCATGGGCAGCGCAGGCCAGGGCAAGATGACCACGCACAGCCAGAAAAAATTCGACGAGCAGGACCTGATCGAGTACCGCAACCGATTTGACCTGCCGCTGAGCGACGAGCAGGCCAAGGGCTTGGCCTTTTACAAACCCGCCGACGACAGCGCCGAGATGCACTACCTGCGCGAGCACCGCGCCCGCTTGGGTGGCAGTTTGCCCAAGCGCGAGACGACCTGCGACCGCTTGCCCGTGCCCGCCATCACCAGTTATGCGCAGTTTGCGCTGCAGGCCGATGGCAAAGAGATGAGCACCACCATGGCCTTTGTGCGTATGCTGGGCGGCTTGCTCAAAGACAGCACGCTGGGCCCTCGCATCGTGCCCATCGTGGCCGACGAGGCGCGCACCTTCGGGATGGCCAACCTGTTCAAGCAGGTGGGCATTTACAGCAGCGTGGGCCAGCGCTACGCGCCGGAAGACATCGGCTCGGTGCTGAGCTACCGCGAAGCCACCGACGGTCAGATTTTGGAAGAAGGCATCAGCGAAGCGGGGGCCATCGCCAGCTGGACGGCAGCGGCCACCAGCTACAGCGTGCACGGCTTGGCCATGTTGCCTTTCTACATTTATTACTCGATGTTCGGCTTCCAAAGGGTGGGCGACGCCATTTGGGCCGCCGCCGACCAGCGCGCCCGTGGCTTTTTGCTGGGCGCCACATCGGGGCGAACCACCTTGGGCGGTGAGGGCTTGCAACACCAGGACGGCAGCAGCCACTTGGTGGCGGCCACCATCCCCAACTGCAAGGCCTACGACCCGGCGTTTGCGGGCGAGCTGGCGGTGATCCCGGACGCGGGCATGCGGGAGATGGTCGAGCAGCAAGCCGATGTGTTTTATTACATCACCCTGATGAACGAGAACTACGCGCAACCTGACTTGCCTGCGGGCGTCGAGGCCGATGTGTTGCGCGGTGGATATCGATTTGGCGTGTATGGACCAAGCGATGCCGCCCAACGCGTGACCTTGCTCGGCTCGGGCGCGATTCTGACCGAAGTGATCCAAGCCGCTGAGCAACTGGCGGCGCAAGGCGTAGGTGTGGAGGTGCTGAGCATCACCAGTTGGAGCGAATTGGCCCGGGACGGCATGGCGCAAGCAGAGAACGCCTGCCACTTGGCTTACTTGCTTGCCCATACCCAAGGCCCGGTGATCGCCGCCACCGACTACGTGCGGGCCGTGCCCGAGAGCGTGCGCGCTTTCGTGCCAGACGGACGCCGCTATAGCACGCTGGGCACCGACGGTTTTGGCCGCAGCGACACGCGAGCGGCGCTGCGCCGATTCTTTGCGGTGGACGCGGGCAGCATTGCGCAGGCGGCGCTGCAATCGCTGGGGCGCTAAAGGCTGGGCTGTAAAGGGATGGGCGCTGCGAGTGCGCAGGGCCTTCAGCCCTGCACCACGTCCCTATAAGCTTGGCGCGTTTCAGGGTCTACGGCCTGGAGCGCTTGTTCGTAGCGTGTTTGGTGTTGGGCCAGCATGCGGGCCGAGGCGATGCTTTTGGATTTGCAAAACCAGTGGCAGCTGTGCTGCATCAAAAACATCTCGCCCATCATCTGGAATGAGCGTTCTTTGGGGGGCAGTCCGTGCAGGTTGCTCACCGTGCGCTCAATGCCTTGGGCGTGCACTTGCAACAGCCGGCGCATGTCGAACGTGAATTTGGGCGAAAGTTGGTCGATGTGGGGAATCGACAGCTTGAAGCCTCGCGTGGGGGGGGCGCTCAGTTTGGCAAATTCCCGCGCCAAATTTTGGAACTCGTGGGCCAGTTGCTGTTCGGCTTGCTCTTGAAGTTGCAAGATGTGCTCTTGCCGTTCGGGATCGGTTTCGCCCAGCGCCCGCATGTAAGCGCTGGTGAGTTGTTCCATGTGTTTTTCAATCTGGTAGGGGCGCAATTGCTCGGCCAGCAAAGCGGTGCGTTGGCGCTGGCCCTGGGTGTTGAGCCAGTGGATGCCCGTGGCCAAAATGAACAGCAGACTGAGAAATTCCATAAATGCATTGTTTTTGGGCCGGAATGACCATGTCACCAAGTGTAGTGACTTGGGGGTCGCGCACCCAATTGGAGAGGTGACTCTAAAGCGCGGGTTTTCCCTTGCAAGTGGTCGGACATGCTGTTCAAATTGCTGCATTGCAACAAACCTTTCCAAGGAACACACCATGAACTTTAATGCTGAACAATTCGCTGCCACCCAAAAAGCCAACCTATCGGCTGCTGCTGACCTGTCGCAAACCGCGTTTGCCGGTTTCGAGCGCCTGGTTGAGCTGAACATGGCTGCTGGCAAAGCCGCTGTGGGCGAATCTTTTGCCAACATGCAGGCCTTGATGGGTGCCAAGACACCTCAAGACATGATGGCTGTGCAAGCCTCATTGGTGCAGCCTGCCATCGAAAAGACCGTGTCTTACGGCCGTCACCTGTCGGACATCGCCAACAGCACCAGCGCCGTGTTCACCAAGGCCGTCGAGGGCAAAATGGCCGAGTCCGAGCAAGCGGTCAAAAGCCTGGTTGAAAACAGCCTGAAAAACGCACCCGCTGGCTCTGACGCTGCTGTGGCCGTCATTAAAACCGCATTCGAAGCGGGTCAAACGGCTGCTGAAACCCTGAAGAAAGTGGCCAAGCAAGCCGCTGACACAGCCGAGTCGAACATCAAAGCTGCGACAGCCCAAGCCGAAGCTTCGGTCAAGTCTGTTATGTCCAAGGCCAAAGCCAAGGCTTGAGTTTCTTCTCAACAAGCCGGTCCTGAGAAGGGCCAGCTTCCTACAATCAGGGTGTCTTCGGGCACCCTTTTTGTTTTGGAAATCACCCATGTCATCAGAATTTGCGCAAGCCTCAGCCCCCGTTTTGCAGATCGAAGGAGGAGTGGCCACCCTCACCTTGAACCGCCCAGCCCAGCGCAACCGCTTGGAAAATGGCGACCTCAAAGCCTTGTTGACGCACTTTGAGCGCATCGACCGCGACCCAGAAGTGCGCGTGGTGGTGCTGACCGCCAACACGGCGGGTCAGCCCAAGCCGGTGTTTTGTGCGGGGTATGACATTGGCGGGTTTGACGAACCCGGCCATGGCGCGATCTTTTTTGAAGAAATACCCGATGCCTTGGCCCAACTTCGGCCGGTGACGATTTGTGCCCTCAACGGCAGCGTGTACGGCGGGGCCACCGACGTGGTGCTGGCCTGCGACTTGCGCGTTGGCTTGCAGGGCATCGAGTGGCGCATGCCCGCTACGGCGCTGGGCCTGCATTACTACCCCAGTGGCTTGCAGCGTTATGTGAGCCGTTTTGGTCTGGCGGCGACCAAGCGGGCGTTTTTGACGGCGCGGCCTTTCACGGCCAGCCAACTCGACGCGATGGGGCTGTTCGAAGCCTTGGTCAGCCCTGGGGCTTTTGCGGCCACCTTGCAAAGCTTGGTGCAGGACATTTTGGCTTTGGCCCCTTTGGCGCTGCAAGAAACCAAAAAATCCTTGTGCGAAATCGAAGCAGGACAGGTCGACATGGCTCGGCTGCGCGAGCGCGAACAGTTGGCCAGCCGCAGTGCCGACTTTGCCGAAGGGCGTGCGGCGTTTGCCCAGCGTCGAAAACCGGTATTTGTGGGGCGCTGACCGGGGCCATCAAGAATCTGCGCTTCGAGCCGATTCATCCTTGTCATGCAATCACATTTCATTTTCTGCCGTACCTCCAAAGCCCTCGGTTTGCTGACCCTGTTGTCTTGGGGGCTGGCGTTCGTCGGGCTGTCGCAGGCGGGCCAATACCGTTTATTGGCCGATCAGCCCAACGCGGTGGTGGTGGCCGCGCGGGTGCAAAACGCCGAGCAGTTGTGCAATCTGGAAATCACGATCCAGGGTCAAGCCAGTGTGGAGCGGCAAGTCAGAGCGCCTGACTTTGAGGCCCGCATCGACATCACACCCCAAGATGCCGAGTCCGTCACGGTCACTTGGCGCGGCAAGTCCAAACGTGTCAACGATGAAGTCGTCAACGCCTGCCCGACCCAAGGCCGCACGCAGTTTCAAGTGGTGGAGGACAACGTGGCCTTGAGGGCCTCATGGCGCACTGTTTTGGCCGCCATGGGCCCGGCCAAGGCCGAGTGCGTGCGCACGGCCTTGCAACTGAAACGGGTGCGTTACGAGTGGTTCGATGTGAACGACAAAGAATCCAGCCCCGAGGATTGGAAAATCCAGCAGGCGATGGGGCAGTGTGATGCCTTCTTGGCGCAGAAAAAAGTGTGGGGCGAGGAAAACCCCAAAAGCTTTTCCTGTGTGCAATCGGGTGTGAAGACTCGGTGCGAGGGTTTTTACACCGCCACCGAAAACGGCAAGACCCGTGCCATCACGACCGATGCGGCCATTCGCCGCCAGTTGGACAAACAGCCTTGGGGCACGGGTGTGAGAGAAATTTCGGGCGCCAAAGTGGCCCGTCAAAAGCAGGAACAAGCCCTGAAGGACCAAGAGCTGGCCCAAGAGCAAGTCCAACTGAAGGCGGCGTTAGAGGCCAGACAGCGCGAAGAGAAAGAGGCGATAGAAGCCATTGCCGCCCAAGCCCGAGAGCGCAAAGCCAAGGCCGAGGCCGAGTACGCACGTCGGATCAAAGAGTTGGAGCGCCTGGAGCAAGAGCGTCTGGAAAAACGCAGCTGGCTGCTCAAGCAGCTGGAAAAACTCAAGAGTGACCCCAAGGCCGAAGCCAAATCCGACACAAAGGGCGACACAAAGGGCGACACAAAGGGCGACGCCAAGGGAGGTGGTCAATCGGAGGCCAAGCCTTAAGCCAAGCCCGATGCCAAGGCCGAGGCCAAACCCGAAGAGCCCAAACCAAAGTGAGGGCCGCTGGCTAAACAGCCCCCGCTGAATTCGAGCGTCCGGCTGACCAAGCGGTGCCCATAGAGGCGGCCATCACCATGGCAATGGCCAGCCCCTGAGACAGCGTCAGGCTTTCGGCCAGCACCCACCACCCGGCCAAGGCGCCCACGGCGGGCTCCAGGCTGAGCAAAATGCTGAAGGTGTTTTTGGGCAAGTGCTTCAGTGCGAACATTTCCAGCGCATAAGGCACGGCGCTCGACAACAGCGCCACGGCCAAGCCCGCGGCCAGCCATTGCGGGTCCAGCAGGGTGCTGCCTGCGTGCGCAATGCCAACGGGGGCCACCACCAAGGCCGCGGCCAACATGCCCATTGGGGTGGCCATGCTGCCGTAGCGCTGGGCCACGCGTTGGCCAAACACGATGTACAGCGCCCAGCAAACGCCTGCCGCCAATGCGAAAGCCATGCCGTGTGGGTCGAGCGCTGCAGCCGCATCGGCCCCGGGCAAGGGCAACAACAAGCCCAATCCCAAAGCGGCCAACGCCACCCACAGCCAGTCACTGGGCTTTTTCGAGGTCCAGACGGCCACAGCCAACGGGCCGGTGAACTCGATGGCGATCGCCACGCCAAAGGGGATGGTCTGGATGGCGCTGTAAAACAGCAGGTTCATGATGCCCAGCGTCACGCCGTACAGGCCCAGCGGCAGCGCATCGGCCCACACCCAGCGGCGACGCCAAGGCCTAAACACGGCCATCAGCATCACGGTGGCAAAGACCAGGCGGTAGGCGGTGGTGCCCTCAGGCCCCAAGGCAGGAAAAAGGCTCTTGGCAAACGAGGTGCCGATGGCCAGAGAAGTCAAGCTGGTCAACAAGGCCAGCATGGCCCACAAACGCAGGTTCAAACGGAGCCTCTTTCTGAGTCTTCCAGCACGATGGGGTGGCCGTGGGGTGTGCGCTCGGCCGCATCGGCCCAGGCATGCTCCAGGTCATGGATTTCCTCGGGCGTGCCCAGTTGGTGTTCGATCACCAACTGCTCCAGCGCGTTGAGCCAGTGGGTGTAGTACAGGCTGCCGTCGCTGGCTTCGCCCCGGGATTGACCCGCACGGATTTCTCGTGTCAGGGCTTGGGCCCATTGCGGCCAGGTGAAAACGCCTTGCTCGTGCAGTTGCAAAGTCATGGCGAAGGCGTGGGCTTGCCAAGGTTCTTCAAAAACGGCGCCGTTGTTGGCCGTGGGGGGCATGGGAAAGCCGTCGCCGCAGATTTGGGCCAGGTCGTTCAGGATGGTGTTCATGCCGATGCCCGTTCCAGATAAGACTCCCAGGCGTCCACGCTGACTTGGTGCCCGCTTTCGGCTTGAGGGCCCCACAGCTCGGTGCCGTCAAAGACGACGGTGTAGAGGTGCTCGGCCATGCCATCAAAAGGGGGCAGCATGGTGTTCACATGCCGGTCGGGCAAAACATGGCTGCCGTGGTGCAGCACCACGGTGCCGACGTGTCCCCGCACATAGCGCGGCAGCCGGGTGTGGCCTTGGGGGTTCAGATTCAAGGCCCGCACGCGCTGGCCCACGGCAAAGCGCGGCGCTTGGGTGCTCGGCCGGTTGGTGGGGCTGCCTTTGGCGAGCGCCGCATCGACCTCATGGGCTTGGAGGACCCGCACGCCCGGCACGGGTGGTGCGATGGGCTGGCCCCGGGCCAACTCCTCGGTGGTGATCAGGCCGCGCTCGACCAGCAGGTTTTGCAGCGCCTGGGTCCAGATGGCGTAATAAGGGCCTTGCACATAGTCCAGGGGTGGCAAGGATTCGCGGGCCGAGCGGGCCAGGTCGATGTTCCACAGGCCACTGGCACCCATGGCCACCGTCACGCCAAGCGCCCGGCGCTCCCACGCGCTATGAAACAAAGGCTCGTTGGCCTCGATGGACACCGGGCCGTAGCCTTGCAGACCGCCCATGTCGTGCACGCCGTTCATGCCAGCGCCTTGGGGTTCAGGGCCAAGCCGGTGCCAATCATGGCGTCGCGGGTGACCAGTTGGGCCAGCTGTTCTTCATTCCAGCCATCGGTGCCTGCGGGGCGCTCAGGCAGCACCAGATAACGCACTTCGGCGGTGGAGTCCCAGACGCGGATGTTTTGGCCCGGTGGCAGGGTCACGCCGAAATCGGCCAGCACGGCGCGCGGCTCAATCACGGCGCGGGACCGGTAAGCCGCACTTTTGTACCAAACCGGGGGCAAGCCCAGCACCGGCCAGGGGTAGCAGCTGCACAGGGTGCAGACCACCATATTGTGCGTTTCTGGGGTGTTGGGCACCGCCACCATGTGCTCGCCTTGGCGGCCCGTGTAGTCCATCGAGGCGATGGCGGCGGTGGCGTCTTGCACAAGCCAATCTCGAAAAGTGGGGTCAACCCAAGCGCGGGCCACCACTTTGGCGCCATTGTGTGGCCCGACGTGCACCTCGTAGGTTTCGATGATGCGGTCTACGGCGGCGGGGTCCAAGTAGCCTTTTTGCGTCAGCAGGGTTTCCAGAGCGCGCACCCGCAGGTCCATCTCGCCCAAGGTGCTGTGCGCATGGTCGTGGTGGTGCGCATGAGGGTGATCATGGTCGTGCGGCGCGGCTGGTTCGGGGTGCATGGCGTGTCCTGATGGGGTGGTTCAAGGCCTGCTGGCTCAGGGTTTGTTCGGTTGGGCGCAGCCCATTTGCCACGCCAACCTCACTGTAAAAGGGCTTTCGAAAGAGATCATAGCGCCGCATACAATGGCGGCTTCGTTCGCGCGGCGCAAAGTTTGTGCTCCGATAAATCCAGATTCATCCCCCTTTGTGGAGTTTCCATGTTCATTTCTTCCGCTTTTGCCCAAACCGCTCCTGCCGCTGCTGCAGGAGGCGACATGCAGTCCACCTTGATGAGCATGCTGCCTTTGTTGTTGATGTTTGCAGTTTTGTACTTTGTGATGATTCGTCCTCAGATGAAAAAGCAAAAAGAGCACCGCGCCATGATCGACGCGCTGGCCAAAGGCGATGAAGTCGTGACCGCAGGCGGCTTCTTGGGCAAAGTCAGCAAGCTGGGCGAGGCTTATGTGGGGGTAGAGTTGGCCACTGGCGTGGAAGTGCAGATGCAACGCAGTGCTGTGGTGCAAGTGTTGCCCAAAGGCACCCTCAAGTAATTGCTTGGTTTTTCACCCTGCACGCGAGTCACTATGAACCGTTACCCGGTATGGAAGTACGCGATCCTCGTGATCGCCATGTTGCTGGGGGTGGTTTACACCCTGCCCAACTTTTTTGGTGAAGCCCCTGCGGTGCAGGTGTCTTCGAGCAAGGCGACCATCAAGGTGGACACTTCGACGCTGCAAAAGGTCGAAGATGCGCTCAAAACGGCTGCGGTGAATCCCCAATCGGTGTCCTTGGAAGGCAGCTCGGTCAGGGCCCGTTTCCAAAATACGGACGAGCAACTCAAGGCCAAAGACGCGATCCAAAAAGCGCTGACCCCCGAGGGCGGTGATCCGCAGTTTGTGGTGGCGCTCAATTTGGTGTCGCGCTCACCCGCTTGGCTGACGGCTTTGCACGCTTCGCCCATGTATTTGGGTTTGGACTTGCGCGGCGGTGTGCACTTCATGCTGCAAGTGGACATGCAAGCGGCGCTGACGCAAAAGGTGGAATCCATCACAGGTGACCTGCGCAGCCTGCTGCGCGAAAAAGACGTGCGCCACGGCGGCATCAGCCGCAATGGCCAAAGCATCGAAATTCGTTTGCGCGATGCCAAACAGCTCGAAGCCGCCAAGCGTGTCATGTCCGAACAGTTTGCCGACTTGCAAACCCAAGAAGCGGCCGAAGGCAGCGAGTTCCGCCTGACAGCCAGCATCAAGTCCGAAGCCGCCCGCAAGGTACAAGAGCAGGCGTTGAAGCAAAACATCACCACGCTGCACAACCGAATCAATGAGCTGGGCGTGGCCGAGCCGGTGATCCAGCAGCAAGGTCTGGACCGCATCGTGGTGCAGTTGCCCGGCGTGCAAGACACGGCCAAGGCCAAAGACATTTTGGGCCGCACCGCCACACTCGAAGTGCGCATGGTGGACGAGAGCACCGAGGCGCGCGCCGCCGAGCAAGCTGGTGGCATCGTGCCCTTTGGCGCTGAGCGCTATCTTGAGCGCGATGGCCGCCCCTTGATCGTCAAGAAACAAGTGGTTTTGACGGGTGACAACCTGACCGACGCCCAACCCGGTTTTGATGGACAGACGCAAGAGCCTGTGGTCAACCTGACGCTGGACGCCAAAGGTGCCCGCATCTTCAAGGATGTGACGCGTGACAACGTGGGCAAGCGCATGGCCATCATCTTGTTTGAAAAGGGCAAGGGCGAAGTGGTCACGGCCCCTGTGATCCGTGCCGAGATCGGTGGCGGACGTGTGCAGATCTCGGGCCGCATGACCACGGCCGAAGCCAACGACACCGCTTTGCTGCTGCGTGCGGGTTCGCTGGCCGCGCCCATGGAAATCATCGAAGAGCGCACCATTGGCCCCAGCCTGGGGGCTGAGAACATCGCCAAGGGCTTCAACAGCGTGACCTGGGGCTTTCTGGTGATCGTGGCTTTCATGGCGATTTACTACGCCATGTTCGGCCTGTTCTCTGGCATCGCGTTGGGCGTGAACTTGTTGTTTTTGGTGGCCATTTTGTCCATGCTGCAAGCCACGCTGACCCTACCGGGCATGGCCGCGATGGCGCTGGCACTGGGCATGGCGATTGACTCGAACGTGCTGATCAACGAGCGCGTGCGTGAAGAGCTGCGCAACGGCGTGAGCCCGCAGGCCGCCATTCATGCCGGTTACGACCGCGCCTGGGCCACGATTTTTGACTCCAACATCACCACCTTGATTGCGGGGGTGGCCTTGCTGGCCGTTGGTTCCGGCCCGGTGCGTGGCTTTGCGGTGGTGCACTGCATCGGCATTTTGACGAGCATGTTCTCGGCGGTGTTCTTCTCGCGTGGCTTGGTCAACCTCTGGTACGGCGGCAAGAAAAAACTCAAATCGGTGTCGATCGGCACGGTGTGGCGGCCCGAGGCTGGCGCTGCGGTGAAAGCCGACTAAAGGGAAAAGACCATGGAATTGTTCAAAATCAGAAAAGACATCCCGTTCATGAAGCACGCGTTGGTCTTCAACGTGATTTCCTTCGTGACGTTTGCCTTGGCGGTCTTCTTCT